>CABMJK010000031.1 GCA_902386535.1 Candidatus Burarchaeum australiense
ATAGAATTGGCCGGAGACTGCGGGGTTTCGGAGGGACATGGGTGAATTTCGAAGCCACTCTTTTAAATCCGCTCGCCCATTTGCCTTGCATGAACCTTCTGCTTACCGGCGTTCCCGGCACTGGCAAGAGCGTGCTGGCCAAAAGGTTGGCCAAGCGGCTCGGCTGCAAGCTAATCGACATCAACGCAATCGTGAAGGAGAAGAAGCTTTGGAGCGGCAAGGACGAGAACGGCTCGCTAATCGTGAAGTTGAAGGAGCTCGAGCGCGAGCTGGCTGGCAGCATCAGGAAGGCCGGCGCTGACTGCATTGTCGAGGGCCATTTGGGCTGCGAGATGAAACTGCCCGTCGATGTCGCCGTGGTGCTGCGCACGAATCCGAAAATGCTGGAGAAAAGATTGCGCACGCGCAAGTATCCCCAGAAAAAGCTGATTGAAAATTTACTGGCAGAGGCGCTCGACTACTGCACGCTGAAGGCAGAGGAGAATTACAAGGACGTGCGCGAGATTGTTACTAGCGGCGGCGAGACCAAGGCGCTGCGCGAGCTGGAAGCGATTGCAAAAGGCGGCAGGGGATTCAAGACAGGCAAGGTAAGATGGCACAAGGAGCTGGAAGCGCTGGCGGGAAGGGCGGCTGGCTTCTGAGCAAGGCTGGCGCAGGAAGGGCTAGGCGGGCGGCTAGCTTTTGATTTTCCTCATCAGGTTCATGGGGCAGAACTTCAGGCACATTGAGCAAGGCGAGCCATTGGCAGAGCCCACTTTTCTGCGCGTGAGCGAATGCTTCAGCTGGCTCGTCCAGTCCAGCGCATATCTCGCCTTGGACATTTTCAAATCCCGCTCGCGCGTCCAGGGCAGCTTGACCACGTCGCCGGAGTGCGCCGCTATCTTGGCCGCAATCACGCCATCGCGCACGCCCTCGAGCGTGGGAAGGGAATAGTGCTCCTGGGGCGTGACCACGCAGAGGAAGTCCACGCCCGCGGCAGCTGCAATCGCGCCTCCAATCGCGCTGTTCACGTCGTCATCGCCCAGCGCGCAGTCGGTCGTGAGCGGGCCGAGCACATAGTAGGGCGCATTGCGGCATATGCGTTTTTTCAGCCTCACGTTCTTTGCGATTAGGTCGAGCGGCATGTGGCCCGGGCCTTCGCAGAAGACAGGCACGCCGGCTGCGCGGGCGCGCTTAACCAGTTCGCCCTGCACCTTCAGCTCATGCAATTGCGCCTTGTCGTGCGCATCCGCCAGAGCGCCGGGCCTGAGCGCATCGCCCAAACTCATGGCGCAGCCCGTGCCGCGCATGAGGTCGAGAATCGCGTCGTAGTTTTCGTAAAGAGGATTTTCCTTCCCGGTCTCGTGCATGTATTGCGCGAGAATGCCGCCGCCCCTGCTGACGATTTTCGTCACGCGCTTTTTCGCGTGCCTTACGCCTTCGCGCAGAACAGCGGCATGAACGGTCACGAAGGAAGCGCCCGCCTTCA
Organism: Candidatus Burarchaeum australiense; assembly: GCA_902386535.1. Lineage (GTDB taxonomy): Archaea > Micrarchaeota > Micrarchaeia > Burarchaeales > Burarchaeaceae > Burarchaeum > Burarchaeum australiense. The sequence goes on from CABMJK010000031.1 coordinate 1,469, forward strand.
CGTGCTCCTCGACCGCATTGATGAAATCGTCCTCGCTCGTTGAGCCGAGGCAGGAGTAGATGGGCACAGAGCCGACCGGGACCTCGGAGTGCGCGATTATGGTGCGCAAGGTTTGGACCGTATCTCTTGTGCTCAAATCCATTATCGTGTCGCTTCCATGCATTTCCGCCACTCGCAATTTTTCGAGTTCCAGTTTGAGCGGGCTGGCGAGCGAGATGCCCAAATTAGTGTTTATTTTCGTCGTGCAGCCAGCACCGATGCAGGCGGCCGCCGGCTTGCGGCGGTGCTTCAGGACCACGATGGAACCCGCATTGACGCGTCTTGCGAACTCGTCCGGCCGCATCCTTTCAGCGCGCGCGAGACCCGAAAATTCGGATTTCATGACGCGGTTGGTGTTCGTAAGGCTTTTATAACTGTTCCGAGCCTAAAGAAGCTCGATAATCATGGCAGACATAACCATATCCGCATTAGTTGAGGGCGGCAAGGCAACCGCAGGCCCGCCTCTGGGCCCGGCCCTGGGACCGCTCGGCATAAACGTCACGCAGATAATCGCCAAGATTAACGAGAAGACCAAGGAGTTCTCGGGCCTCAGCGTGCCCGTGAAAGTCGTGGTAAACAAGGCGACCAAGGAGTTCGACGTCATCGTCGGCACCCCGCCGGTCAGCGCGCTCATCAAGAAGGAGCTCGGCATCCAGCTAGGCGCAAAAGGCGCCAAGCCCGAGACCCCGGGCACAAAGGGCCAGGAGAAGGTCGGCGATCTGAAGCTCGAGCAGGCGGTAAAGATTGCCAAGGGCAAGGCCCAGGGCAACTCGGTTGCCAGGGACGTGAAGGCCGCAGTGAAGGAAGTGCTGGGCACCTGCGTGTCCATGGGCGTGACCTGTGACGGCAAGGATGCGCGCGAGGTCATCAAGGCCATTGACGAAGGCACTGTAAAGGTGTGAAATTGGTCGGAACCGGCGCCATGATACTCCTGTTTCTTGCCTTCCTATTCTTCCTGCTCGCCTTCGGCATGTTCTGGCTCTTCATGAAGAAGATGCTTTCGCTGCTCAAGACCGTCATAATAAATTCGGTCGTAGGCCTTGCGCTGGTTTTCATTCTCGGCCTGATCGGCATTCACGTGCCGCTGAACATCCTGACGCTGGCAGTGATAGCGCTCTTCGGGCTCGCGGGCCTGGGCTTGCTGCTCGTGCTCATGTTCTTCGGTGTGCCGCTTTAGCCAGGCTGGCAGCAATATTCTTAAACACGCGAGAGGATAGAAGGGCATGAGGCTCTGGCTCGCAGTCCTGCTGTTGCTCATCGCTGTCCCGGCAATCAATGCTTCCATCGAGAAGTGGAACTACATCGCGGGCAGCTATCTCTATTCCTCGCCTGCTTCCACGGGCAAGCTCGCAATTTTCGGCTCGCACGGCGGCAGCGTCTATGCCGTCAACATCGACAGCGGCCAGCTGGCGAACGTCTTCCCGACCGCGGGCCCGGTGGATACGAGCCCGGCAGTGACCAACAAAACCATTTACATCGGTTCGATGGACGGGAACTTGTACGCGTTTGATTCCGCCACCCTGCACACTAGATGGAACACCAGCCTCGGCGGCGTGTGGCAGTCGACCCCGCTCGTTGCGGGAGGGCTCGTCTATGTAGGTTCGGTCAACGGCAACGTTTACGCGCTGAAAGACTCCGATGGCTCGCTGGTGTGGAAGTTCAAGACCGGCAACGAGGTGGACTCGTCGCCCGCGCTTTCCGGCCAGGAGCTCTACGTGGCATCTTCGGATGGAAAGCTCTACGCGCTCGACGCGAGGAACGGCTCGCTGCTCTGGAGCCCCTCGGGCATTGGCGGCCTATGGACGTCCTCGCCCGTGGTGGACAGGGGCTCGCTCTACGTGGGCTCGCTGGACGGCAACCTCTATGCCGTGAGCCTCTCGAAGCACACGAAGGTCTGGAATTTCTCGACGGGCGGCGCGGTGATGTCGACCCCGATTGTGCTGAACGGGCTCGTGATATTCGGCTCGAACGATTACTCGGTTTACGCGGTCGATGCGCAGACTGGCAAGCTGAGCTGGAGATTCAGGACCAACGGCTCGGTGCAGGGCCAGCCCGCATTCGCGGCGACCCAGGCCGGCGGCTACACGATTTACGTGGGCTCGAATGACGGCAATGTTTATGCGCTAGATGCGGCAGATGGCTCGCTCAGATGGGAGTATGGCACGGGTGGCTGGGTTGCCACGCGGCCTCTTGTCACCGGCTCGCTGCTCATCGTGACCTCATACTCGGGAATGGCGCACGCGCTTTCCACGGTCTCGTGCGACTTTACTTCGCCTGCGGACATGGAGAGCGTGGGCGGGACCGAAGTGCGGGTGAGCGGCAGGGCCTGGGGCGACTCGGGCGTGGGCGGTGTGGAGGTGCGCGTCAACGGCGCTGACTGGAAGCCCGCGAGCGGGACCGACGTCTGGGGCATTGTGCTGCCGGGCGGGCTGCTCACGCTGGGCGAGAATGTGATCGAGTGCAGGACCTTGTCGGCAGGCAATGCCGAGAGGTCGCCCTACAACAATCTTACGATGATTTACAGCCGCGAGCCCGTGCTCGGGCTGATAGGCGTCACGTATCCGCAGGGAGAGGTCGGCTATGGCAGCGATGTCACGCTCTCGCTGCAGGACGAGAGGGGCAAGCCGCTTTTCGGCATAAGGGCGAGCTGGCCTGGCGGCAGCGCGGTGAGCGATGCCAACGGCAATGTGGTGGTGAAGGCATCAAGCGAGGGCCCGATGCCCGTCGAGCTTTCCGCGCCAGGCTATGAAACGAAGGCCATTACGCTGGCAGTTGGCAGGAACTGGCTTCTTTACGGAATAGCGGCTGCAGTGGTGCTCGCGGCAGCCTATTTCGTGTTCATGTACTTGGGATCCAGGCGCCAATGATTGCGGATTGCGCCAGCTATTTCTGGAGGTTTACTTTTGTTTCAGCCAATAAAGAGCTTGCGGCCGCACGATTCGAACTATTGGGTTACGTAAATCGCGTTCGGAATCACGGGGCCGGCCCGCACGAGTATTCTTCCCGAGATTACGTGCTCGGAGGTGCCGGCAAGCGGGTCGGTGCAGGAGTCATAGGAGGATAGAGGGTCATAGAGCGGGTCTGCCGGACTCAGGCTCCCACGCGGCCAGCCGCCAGGACTGCCAGGAGTAGCTGCAATCGTCGCGGTATTGCAGTTCCTGTAAGTTATGCTGAAACGCAGCTCGCGCGTCTCGCCCACAGCCATGTGTGCTTCGTTAGTAGCATCGGTGGGCTTCTTGAAAACTAGGTTGATGACGCCGGTCTGGCCGTTCAGGAGCATCTCGGGATAGGATGTGGCGGCAGTGTAGGTGCCAGCCACCGGATCCCACACTGGAGTATACCAGTCCATGCATTCGGTTTTTGACTTTATTATCGCGTCTGGAGAGATTGGGTCAACCGTGCTGCATTCGTATTGTCCGCTGACCAGGAAATCCGTGCTCGTGACGTTCATCGCGGTTATCGCGATGTCATAGCCCAGGTTGTTGGTGAACTGCACTCCGAAAAGATATTTGTTGAGTGGATCGACCGCGGGGTCGGCGAGCTGAAGCCGAGGAGGTATGGCGCAGCCGAAGCCGGGCTGGAAAACGCACTCTTCCGAGACGTAGCGGTTCGGGTTGAATATGCCGAGGCCGTAGAGCACGACTATTATCAGGACGAGCACGAGCAGGGCCCAGCCGTGCGTAAGCAGGTATTCCATCGACGCCTGCGCGCGCTTCGACGACATGAGGGGTGTTGGGCGAAATAACTATTTAAACCAAGCGGCAGCACTTTAATCGGGCGATCATTTGCTTGATGCGGAGATGAACCTGAGGCTAAACGGTTTCTCGCTCTCGCTGGACAACGCGAAGTGCGGCGACTGCTACATTTCGCACGCGCACAGCGACCATGCGGCCGCCGCGGGCAGGAAAGGCAAAAGGCTTTTGGCGAGCGCCGAGACATTGGCCCTGCTGGGCAAGGAAGGCCGCGAGGCCGTGCATGCGCACGACTCGGTGAAGCTCAGGCTCATAAATGCGGGCCACATGCTCGGCTCTACGCAGCTCGTGGCTGAGTCGGACGAGGGCAAGTTTGTTTACACCGGGGATTTCAAGGTCGAGGACGGCCTGACCGTAAAGGGCGCCGAGGTCGAGGCCTGCAACTATCTTCTGATGGAGAGCACCTACTCTTCGCCCAGCACGGCTTTCCCGCCGCGCGAGAAGGTGAGGGAGGAGCTGGTGCGCTGGGTGAAAAAGGAGGCTGAGCTGAATACAGTTCTCATTGGAGGCTATTCTCTAGGCAAGGCGCAGGAGCTCGTGGCCACGCTGAATGAGGGCGGGCTCGTGCCGCTCGTGCACCCGCGCATCGAGCAGGTGTGCAAAATCTACTCGCGCTTCGGCGTGAGGCTCGAACGCATCCCGCTCGACAGCCCCGAGGGCGAGGAGCTCAAGAAAAAGAATTTCGTAGGCGTGATGCCCTTCCACCTGGTGGACAGGGAGCTCGCCTATGATGTGAGCAGGCTGTGCGGCAAGGGCGTGGCCACCGCGCTCGCGACCGGCTGGGCCAACACCTTCCGCTACCCGGTGGACAAGGTTTTCCAACTCAGCGACCACGCGGACTTCGGCGAGATGCTCGACTACCTGGAGCGCGCGAAACCCGGGAAGATATGGTGCTGCTACGGCGACAGCGAATACCTGGCAAGGGCGCTGTGCGCAAAAGGCTACAATGCGTCGGCCTTCAGCGAGGCCGCGCAGCGCACGCTTGCGGATGAAGTAGGCACGGGAGGCGCTGCAGTTGAAGTCAGCGCCGGGAAAGGCATCGGAGTGCAAGTGTGAAACCATGGAAACCTATGGCGTGTGCGCCATCTGCGGCAAGAGCGGGAAGATGTTCACCTGCTCGCTGTGCGGCAGGAGCGTGTGCGTGAACGACTACGTGGCCGGCGTGTGCAGGCAGTGCCTCGCGGGAAAGAAGTAACGGTATTCGCCAACGCGCGAAGTTCGCTGCGCGCCGAGCAAAAGCGATTTAAACGCACGTCCCGAATGCCAACCGATGCCCTCAGTGAACTCGGCCGAAAGGCTCGAGCGCATTCCGGTCAACAAGATGCACTACAGGCTGCTGGGCATCCATGGCATGGGCTGGATGTTCGACGCCATGGACGTGGGCATAATCACTTTCGTCCTAGCCGCGCTCTCGGTGAGCTGGAACCTCAACCCGGGGCAGCTCGGGCTGATAGGAAGCGCGGGCCCGCTTGGCATGTTCGTGGGTGCGGCGGCCTCGGGTTGGCTGGCGGACAGGTATGGCAGGAAGGCGGTCTTCCAGACTACCTTGCTCATATTCAGCATAGCCACGCTCCTGAACGCCTTCGCGTGGAACCTCGAGAGCATGCTCTTCTTCCGCTTCCTTGTCGGCCTTGGCCTGGGCGGCGAGCTGCCCGTCGTCTCCACGCTCATGAGCGAGTTCGTGCCCACAAAGGCGCGCGGCCGCTTCGTGGTTCTTTTGGAAAGCTTCTGGGCATTGGGCTGGCTCGCGGCCGCGCTCGTGGCATTCTTCGTGATACCGCAGTATGGCTGGCAGGCCGCGTTCCTCATAGGCGCGCTGCCCGCATTCTATGTCTGGTTCGTAAGGCGCAAGCTGCCCGAATCGCCCCGCTGGCTCGAGAGCCAGGGCAGGCTGAAGGAGGCTGAAGAGATTATGAGGTCCCTCGAGGACGAGAGCTCGCGCAACATCGGCAAGAGCCTGCTGAACGTTCCGCGCACGGCAACGCCGGAGCCCGAGAAGCCGATGGGCCTGCGCGAGCTGTGGAGCGGGGAATACTTCAGGCGCACGCTCATGCTCTGGATTACGTGGTTCTGCCTTGTCTTCGGCTATTACGGCATCTTCACGTGGCTGCCAACGCTCCTGGTGAAGGCCGGCTTCACGATAACCAAGTCCTTCGGCTATGTTCTGATAATCACGCTCGCGCAGGTGCCGGGCTATTTCAGCGCTGCGTGGCTTGTTGAGAGATGGGGCAGGAGGCCCACGCTTGCGGCCTACCTTGCGCTCACTGCGGTGATGGCCTACTTCTACGGCCAGTCCGCGGACATCAACTCCATCCTTGTCTTCGGCGCGCTCATGTCGTTCTTCAACCTGGGTGCGTGGGGCGCCATCTACGCCTACACGCCCGAGCTCTACCCGACGCGAGGCAGGGCCTCTGGTGCAGGCTTTGCAGCCTCGTTCGGCAGGATTGGAGGCGTGATAGCACCCTCGGCCGTGGGCATACTGCTGGTTGGCATCGGCACCTCTGGCGTCTTCGCAATGAACGCAGTGATGTTGGCTATTGCCGGTGCCGCGGTGCTCGTGCTCGGGCCTGAGACCAAGGGGTTGAAGCTCGAACAGATTGCGAGATAATCAGGCTCTTTTTACGTCCTCGTCCTTCACCCACTCGAGCCCGGCCTTTTCCGCAAAAGCAATAGCCTTCTCGCGCTGCGGTGCCTTCAGGCCCTTACAGTCCAGGATTGCAATCTCCGGGTCGCCCTTCTCGACGGCCTGCATCATCACGTCATCGGTGGCTTCGTCAATCGCGTAGGCAGGCAGCACGTGGGAAAACGCCCACTCGCTTTCAAGCTCGATTTTCGTGAAGTCCGGGCAGTAGTGCCCGCCGCCTATGCCGAAGGCGACCTGCGCGTGCTGCTTCTCGCGCTCGGCCTTCACGGCCAGCATTATCGCATCAGCCACTGCCTTGGCCGCCTCCTGGTTCCTCCACTGCTCCTCGGAGCTGCCGAGCTCGATGAAGAAGGAGGGCGGAAGAAGCGAGGTCGGGCCGTGGTGCGTGCATTCCATGGCAACCTCGAAGCCCGGGAACTTCTGCTGCGCCAGCGCGAGCAGTGCGTGCTTCATGGCGCTGGGCTGGGGATAGCACACTTCGGAGGGCCTGCCGCCCATCTCGGCCTTTGTACCCCAGTTGCCGGTCGTGTGCACCGTGAGCGAGGCCTTGCCTGATGCGCTCCTGTGCCTGCTCGCAAAGATGAGATAGTCGCTGTCGACCTGCAAATCCTCGGCCTCGAGCAGCGGCTCGCGTATCTCGATCAGCTGCACGTCGCTGCCCGCGCCAACCCACATCCTGTGCTCCGAGTCGGCAGGCTCGAACTGGTGGTGCCTGCGGAGCTGCTCGGCTATGAGGTAGCCGGCCATGTCTTTGACGGAGTAGATGATGGAGGGCATTAGAAGGAGGTAGAAGGAAAAGTTTATATATAAGCCAACGAAAGTGTAGCAGGTAAAAATGAAGCGGATAACCACAGGCATACCGAGGCTGGACAAGCTCGTGGAAGGAGGCTATCCCGAGGGCGCGGTGGTTCTCGTATCCGGCTCGCCCGGCGCAGGCAAGACTATTTACGCGATGCAGTTCCTCATTGACGGCGCGAGGAAGGGAGATAAAGGGCTTTACATTTCTTTCGAGGAGTCGGTAAAGAACGTGAAGATGCAGGCGGATGAGTTCGGCTGGAACCTGGATGCTTTGGAGCGCAAGAACCAGCTGCGCGTTGTAAGCCTCATGGTGGCCCACTCCAACATAACCAAGGTGCTGGACGAGATAGAGTCGCTGGTGCGCAAGTTCATGCCCAAGCGCCTCGTGCTCGACTCGCTTTCGACCCTCGGCGTATTTACCGAGATTGAAACTCAGGTCGACCACGGCAAGGAGCTGCTTTCGAACGTCTTTGGCGAGGCCATCATAAGGAAGGCCATCATCACGCTGGTTGAGAGGCTCAGGGCCTTTGACACGATTACCACCATAGTAACCTCGGAGCTCCAGGAGGGCAGCCCCTGGTATTCCCGCGACACCGTGAGCGAGTTCGCGTGCGATGGCGTAGTCAAGCTTTCAAAGATAGACGCAGCCGGCAAGAGGCTGCTGACGGTAGTGAAGATGAGGGCGACCAAACACCAGTTCCTTCCGAAAACCATAGAGATAGGCGACAAGGGAATAGTGATACTGGAATAGGCAGGAGCGAGACATGGCAAAGCAAAAGGGCTCGGCAGGCGTTGAGCGCGTAACTACAGGCATACCTGGCTTAGACCCGCTCATAGAGGGTGGACTTCCGAAAGGCACCGCAGTTCTGGTTACGGGCTCTGCAGGCACGGGAAAGACTATTTTTGGGCTGCAGTATCTGGTTGAGGGCGCGAGGAAGGGGGAGAAGGGGGTTTACATTAACTTTGATGAGCAGAAGGAGCAGTTATTTGCGCAGGCCATGTGCTTTGGCTGGGACCTCGAGAAGCTAGAGGCAGACGGGCTGATAAAGGTGCTGAACTTCGACATGACGAAGACCCATGTGGTGAACGTCATAGTCGAGCTTGAGAACTTCATGAAGAAGATGGAGCCCAAGCGGCTTGTTCTCGACTCCATCTCCATACTTGGCATTTACTCTCAGGTGAGCGCGGGTGCAGAACTGAGCCAGCTGCTGGGCATAAGGAGTGACAACATGGGGAACATGTCGATGGACGACATAGTCAGCAGGGGCTCAATAATGGGGCTTATAGGGAAGATACGGGGCTTTGGCGCGACTTCGCTGATAATCTCGGAATTGCCGGAGCAGAGCCAGTGGCTGAGCCGAGACACCGTGAGTGAGTTTGTGTGCGACGGAGTTATTGTATTGGTGAAAAATACAGCATTGAATAAGAGAGGCCTAAGAATAGAAAAAATGAGAGGTACTGAACATGAATTGAGTTCCGTTGATTTCACAATAAATGGAAAAGGCGTAAATGTGAAAGAAAAGAGTTGAGACCCGTTTACTGGTGAGCATTGTGATAAAACGGATAAAAACGGGCATAAAGGGCCTCGATGAAAGCGTTGGAGGAGGCATACCAGAAAATAACTTGGTGCTGCTTAGTGGACAGGCAGGAACAGGTAAGACTATTTTAGGTTTGCAATTTCTTGTGAAAGGTATTACAGATTATAAGGAGCGAGGACTTTTTATAAATTTTGAAGAGAGGAGAGAAGACTTAGAAAAGCAGGCGGAGACATTTGGCTGGGATTTGACCGCGTTAGAAAACAAAGGAATGCTAAAAATTCTTGATTTTAGGATAACTAAGCACATCGATGTAAAGGAGATTTTAGATAAGCTCGTAGAGGAAGTGGAAAGTTTCAAACCTAAAAGAATGCTGTTGGATTCTATAAGTACTTTTGGAGTATGGGCTGAAATCAGAAGCAGCCTTGAATTTTTAGAAAGCATTGGATTCCAGGATCTAAAAGAAGCACAATATATTCCAAATTCAGAAGCAATTACGAGAGGGGCGATTGCAGAAACGTTGGGACGAATAAAGGATACGGGCGTTACTGCGTTAATCATTTCTGAAATGGCAGAAAACACAGGTTATCTGAGCCGAGACACCGTAAGCGAATTCTTAGCCGATGGTGTTATCCTTTTGAAGCAGATGACGATCGGTGAGAGTCGAAATAGAACTATCGAAGTTAGAAAAATGAGGCAGACAGAAATATTTGGTGGAATTAGATCTTATTCAATAACAAAAAAAGGAATAAACTTGGAGTGATTTTTTGGAAATAAAAGATAAAGTGGTAAGCTTTTATATTAAAAAATACCTGATACCACGGTCTCAGATAATAGATCAGCCTGGATTCATAACATTTAACCTAATGGGAAAAACTCCGGTATTTGCGAGACAAATAATAATGCCCGAAGTATTCTTTAATGAACTTGAGCATAGCGCCAGTTTACAAGGTAGTACTGGAAAGCAAAGATTGTACGCAGTTGGAAAAAAATTCGGATATCGGTTTGCGCTGATGGGAAATTTTTATGCACGAGGTCAGATCCCTGACACTAAACTGATAGAACATCTGAATGTTGTGAATAAGTTTATTGAAGGTACATATGCTAGTGAAATCTCTGCGCGTGTTGATCTAAAAGGGCCAGTAATAACCTATAAGATAAAAAACTTTGTTGTGATCAGTAACATTGGATTTGGATATTTTCTACCGCTAGGAGCTGCAGCAGGATTATTGAGTAGGATATTTAATGATTCAACCATAAACGGGAGGGTTATAAAAAGTGCACGACAAGGAAGTGAACTACTCTATGCTCCCTACGATCTGCTTAAAAAACGAGGAGTCGCAGAATTTGAAGAAAATGACCTATCAGATCTTGAAGTTGAAGCTGACTATCGAACATTCAACTCTCTTCAAAAACTAACTAAAATAAATTATTCATTTAAAAATATGATTGATGCGGGTCTACTCTCATATAATCAAGGGATAATACGTGGTGGCGAATATCGGTATTTTATATTAGAGGTGAGTGCACTTTATTTGCTTGAAAAAGAATTGGAGAAAAATAAAAAAATGAGTGAAGCCCTTTATGCCGCAGCATATAAGGCAGGAGTAGGGCTTATACGAATAAAAGAAAATATGATTCTAGAGGATGCAGCAAATATCTTAACGGCATTTGGTTTTGGAGAAGTATCCATACTTTCGAAGAAAAATTGTTATGAAGTAGAAATTACCGGCTATCCTTGGACAAAATACTATAAACAAACTACGTATCCAATAATCAGAGGATTGGTATCTGGATTTTTATCTGAATTATTGAAAAAAAAGATTGAATTTAGAACCGTAGAAACGGACGTATCAGAAAACCGGTTATCTATTTTATTGCAACAGTAACTAGCCCCCCAAAATGATCTTCTACTGAGGAAAAGTTTTTTCTTAGTAGGTTCAGATATTCGTCTTTAAACGGATATCCCTGATGAGTCGGAACGGAGTACATCAACCAGATTGGATTTCGCTCAAACTTAGATTTGTGAATGAAGTGATATGCTACAAACTTCCCGCCAGGTTTAAGTATACGCTGTAACTCAGCCAATAAATTTCCCCTAGTGGTTGAAGGAATATGATGAAGAACCAAAGACATGAAAATAACGTCATAGGTATTGTCTCTGACGGCGCTTATATCGAAATTGTTTCTGAACACCATACGCCGTATGTTCTCTTTGATAATATCCGACTTGGTTTTTTTAAATAAGTCATTAATTCTTTTCTTAGCTAGAAACAAGTATTCATTACTTCTTTCAAATTCCTCCAAAAAAATTTTTGCAGTTGTTTCTTTCAAGATATTTTCAAGTGCGATTCCGCCGCCGCCTCCAAAATCTAAAACAACTGCGCTGTCAGGTAAATCCTTGGCAAACTTCCGTATAGCGAAAAGTCTGAAAGAGTATGGAGATTCTTCCATCATTTTATCCCATAGAAGTACAGAAACTTTTTTGTCAAAACCAACTAAATCCGCAGGACGGCCATGTAGGGCATTCTTGGCAGAGCTATAACACAGATCCACCCATTTCATGGAGGCGGGATTATTTTTTTTAAGCCACCGTACATTCACCACTGGAGGGTTGGGAGGGGATCGAATATAATGATAAACGGTATTTTCATACTTTAAGCAGCCTTCTCCGACCAACACATCCAACATACATTCTAACATATCAGTATTATTTATGTTTAAGGCAGAAGATAACTGTTTTAGATCACAGCCTTTTTTCAATAAGTTTTCAGCACCAACATCAACCAGACAATCCCATGCAAGGCGAATAAAAAGAGGGGCACTAAATTTAAGTGCTTGCAAATCTTTTTGAAATCGTTCATCGTCTGTTTGTTTTGCCATAATAGCATATTTCATTGAAATATTAAAAAAGTATGCTTGCGGAATGCGGCGGAGCACCCTTGGAGGGGCCGTACGCCTACGTGCAGTTATTTGCACGCGTAGTTTCGAAAAATTAGAATGTGAAGGGAGAAATCCCTTGAAAAACTAGTTTCAGATACTTGAAGCGGGAGCCATAGGCAAAAACGCGCTTTATTGCCAAAAATTATTTGTTTTTCTAGGAACACAGTCATATGTGAAAATGAAAAAGGCGGAGAGATATAAGATATTAGTTAGAATTAGACTTTCGCTTAGAAGATCTGCGGAAAAATTAATGAAAAATGCGGCAGTAGAAACCACAAATAATTTGTGTAAGAGATAGGGTTGTATTCTGATTAAAATAAGTAAAAGAATCACAAATAATGGGAGATTTACCAGTATGTGTTGATTCGTTATTGTGGCGGCAGCAAGTAAAACAAAGGAGACTACGTAACTCCAAATTGCACCAAATTTTCTAGGAAAAGTAAATTCTACGCAACGCATATCACGCACATCACCGATCAAATTTCTAGAAACAGATATCAGATATATTGCAGATATTGGCCAGAGGAGATTCCAAGATAGATTGGTGGTATAAAAAAGGATGATGGTGAGAAATAAACCTACATCAACCAAACCTCTAAAAATAAATAAAAAAGGACCAAACACAGCATTTCTTGCCTTAAGACTATATATGATAGTAGCAACTAGCATGAAAATATATGTGATAAGTGTAAGTGGTTGTCGTATTATTGCTGTCAAGACAAAAATCATGAAAAAAACAAACGGATAAATTATGGGCGTATGCCCTCTTCCATCAGTTAATTTATGCGAGTATTCAACCACATAAATCAGAGATCCCCAAGCACCAACCAAAGAGATTAAATCCAATAAAAGAAGGTTGGGAATTATGGCGTTATTCATGAAAATATGTGCAAACGCACCTAATGCGAGAATAGAGGGAATGGTGTAGGGCCTAATCAATAGTAAGCGTTCATAAACACTAAACAAATTAGGTAGCATATGCTCCGAAACGATTTTCATTTTATTACATCAAACCCTCAATTTAAAGGAACATGGAGATTGAAGTATTTAAAGGCGTACCTTTGCATTTGAAGTCTTATTCAGGATCTTCAAACGCCCGCTTTATCTGCCCCTTAAAATACTCCGCCAGCGCCGGGTTCTTCGAAACGACGAGCGGAATCTTCGTCTTTTTCTCGAAAACTTCCTCGAAAAGCTTGTCCAGATCCAATTCGTGTATGGTTTTCGCCTTGGTGAAGGCGCGATCCAGCTGAGTTCTTATTTCGAGAGGGTAGAAGACCTGAATCACCGTATCGCCCAGAATGGCAAAGGAGCTCTCTTGGCTAAGTTTTACACCCAGTTTCTCCCGTATCCCCTTCTTCTGCCAAAAACTGGCGCACCAGCGGTCTATTGGAGTATCGGAAGGCGATACCCCGTAGAATCTCATCTTAAGCAGCATCTCTGTGAATTTTTTGTAGGTGCTCCTGCGGATGAAAAGAGGAATCCAGAGGTGGTTCCAGGAGAGGTAGATGGGCGTACCTTCCGGGATATCGAAACTCAGCAGCACGTCAAGCAGGAACTCATCGGCCTCGCTCACGGTTTCGAAAACAAAGTTCATTTTCTCAGGGCTGGATTCTTGCGAGATGTTGCTGAGGTACTTTTTCTGCACGAGCTCAGAGAAGGCGCGTATGCCCTTTAGCCATTCAAGATTGACGGCATATTTGTGGTCCTTGCAAGTGAGCACGCCACTTTCCTCAAGCTGCCTGACGGCTTTGTGAACGCCCTGATAAGTCATAGGTGCTGCTGTCTGATTACGTATTCTGAGGTGGATTTGCCTTGCGGTGAGGGGCCATTCCTCACCCAATAGCCCTATTATGAGGTCTTTAAGCGCGGGCTTGGCAGAATCAAGAAAGGACATTGTTTTTGCTTGTTTTTCCATTTTTATCTACTCCCCAATCAACTCATTCGCTATTCCAAGCATTACAATAGTCTGATTATGCTGCCCTATTGTGCCTGATGGTATTAAAGCCTGCTCGCCGTGGGTGTAGGCACCTATGATGCGCGAGCCAGGAAGCTCCTTTTTGAAGATTTCGTGCTCGGCGCCTGGCGGGCAGCCGTTGTTCTGCAGCATGCGGGGCCGCGAACCGCAGTCGAATACGAGCAGGAGCGCCGGGTCAGTGCCGAGCTTCTCCTTCACTTCAGCTATTGCTGCTTCAGTAGCCGCCAGCCCCGTCTTTGGATTCGAGTACATGAACACGAGAAGCGAGTTCTGCGGCACCTTGTTGAGGAAGGTGAGAGAGTAGTCCTTGTTTATCTGGAAGGGCGTCTTTATCCAGTACTGGCCGAGCGGATCGGCTATGCCGAAGGGCCATTGGATCACGACGTCAAACAGCTTTTTCTTGAGCTCGGGCATTGAAAGGCCCAGCATCTTCGCATACACCTTAGCAGCCGGCTTGCCTGAGAGCGTGAAGACGGTGTTTCCCTGAGCCTTTGTGACGAGGGCCTGCTTCTTGGTCGGCGTGAGGCCATGCTTTACGCTGAATGCTAGCTTGAGGTCCGACATTAGCGCCACGACCACACAGGCATCCTTGTATGCATGTCCATTTGCGAACTGAAAGGTCTGCCGGAACATTGCAGAGTCGCTGGCAGAGCCGCCCATCAGCGGCAGGATGCCGGTTACGCTCTTGATGCCTTCGAGCAAGTCTTCTTCATTGGGCGAATAGTTCCTCACGGGCCCGGGGAATATTGTAAGAAGAATGTAGGGCTTTATCTTAAGGAGCTCCTGCGGCTGCTTGCGCTTCACTGCAAGGAACTGCATATAACGCTCAAGATGGGCATCTATTAGCTTCAGGTCTGCCGTGGCAGCTTCTGCTGCCCGCTTGCCAGCTGAGAAGAAGTCTTTGCCTGCGTTGTCCCCTATGCCCACACCGAAGGAAATGTGCTCGCTGCTCAGCGCCATCACTACACAGGAGTTGAAGGTGCAGCCTTTGTCTGAAATCTCTCCGTCAGTGGTGCACCCCACCCACCTGCAGTTTGGGTTCTTTTTCTTGAGTTCGACATCCATGGCAGAAACGAGCGCATTTATGCTCTCATCACTCTTGGCAAATGTCGCGCCGTGGCAGAAGACAAAGGCAAAATCAGGTCTCTTTCCAAGTTCTTCGAGAGCCTGCCTTGCCGCATTTTTTCCCGCCATGGCTGGATCTGGGTCGGACGAGGCACCCGTGCCTGCCTCGACGTATTTCAGCGAACCTTTTCTCCCCGAATATTTGCGCTCTATGTCTTCGCCGAATTGTTTCATCTCCTTTATCCAGTTCGTGTTGAGCTGGTATTTCTTGTCCTTGTAAGAGAGAACACCATCGTCAAGCAGCTGCCTGAGGACCTTATGCACCCCCTGATAGGTTGGGCTGATGGAAAATTTCTCCTTGACAGCTAAGTAAACTTGCCTGCCGTTGAGCGGCCAGTCATCACTAAGCGTCTGGATTACGAGCGTCCGAAGACTGTAGCGGGAGGCATCGGGTGGGGAGAAGACGGGCGGTTGTTTTATTGTGCGAATCATGTTCAACCTTTCAGCTCATTTCCAAACACTATCGCCAGAGCCGTGCCACTTGCCTGCGGATAAGAAAATGGACAAACTTCGCCCGCACCATAGAAGCCACCAACAGGCAGCGATTTGAACTCGCCTTTCCGCAAGGCAGCTATTTCATTCCTATTCTGATTGGATAATATGCATTCGAAGGCACTACAAGAGAAAAATAGTGCAGAAACTGGAATATGAATCCCTGCTTTGTTGATTGCTTCGCGAAGCACTGCGGATGGAGCAGCCTCCAGCTCTGAAGTACTTGTTCGCATTACCTGAACGACATCGCCATCAACGATCATATTTTGGAACAATATGCTGGTACCCTTAATTCCAAATGGAAAAGAAAGCAAGTTATTGTTTACGTTTTTAAGGGGAAGTGCTTTATTCTGGGTTATGACTTCTTTCATAAAAGGAACGACTTCTTCGAAATACATGGAAGAAATTCCGGTCTCTTTCAAATAAACTTCGGCACAGGGCCGCCATTTGCCCGGCTTGCCATGTTCAATTTTTGCCAGTTCACTAATAAGGCCATCTTTCATGCGTACTTTGAATTTGTTAGCACTTACGGGTGCGTAGCTATGCTTCACTGCAATCCCGAATTTGAGTCTTGTACGTATTGCGATTAATACCAAATAGTCTGTGTAAATCTTGCTTTCGTAAAACAGCACATTACGGTCGAAATGCCAGTCGTCTCCAGCAATTCCTCCAGTCAGCGGGAATGAAAGTGGGGATTTTACTGTGAGTTGTTTGAGGAGGGCTGGTGCAACAGTACTCAAGTTGTTAGTTTTAGTATACCCTGGAAGTAACAGAATACCGAAGTCGGGCGTCCTTCCGCTTTCTCTGATTTGCCTTTGGAGTTCTGCCGCAGTTTCCTTGAAGTCTCCTGTATGATATTGTTCTGGAAGTACTGGCAAGCAGATAGTCTGCGCCGAGAAGTCCTCCTTGTCCGCGGCAAATATCATTACGACGACGCTTTTTGTTAGCGGCCTATTTGCAATCTCTCCGAAAGTGGAGCAGCCAGCAAGCGGCGCTTTCCGCGTTACGGCACGCACCCCCTCGGAAAGCCGTTCGTAGGCAGATTCGTAGACGCTTGAGGTGAACACCAGTGTCAGCTGCAAAGGTTTACCATGCTTAATTTGTGCAAGGGCTTTTGCCGCTGCTTCCTTCCCGGCCATGAATGCATCAGGCTCGACGGAGTATCCGACCCCAACCTCCAAATATGGCTTCCTAACATCCTGCTCCAGGTACTTCTTCTCCGTCGTTTCCCCGAACTTCCTCAGCCCGCGTATCCAGTCCAGCCTCAGCGCGTACCTCTTGTTCTCGAGGCTCACCGCATCCTCTAGCACGAGCTGCCCGAGAATCTTGTGGACACCCTGATAGGTTATGTGAGGCCCGTGCCTCGCGCGCAGGCGGTTGTAGACGTCCTTTGCAGACAGCGGCCACTCCTCCGCCAGTATCTGCAGTATGATGCTTTTAGCGTCCTGCCTGGTCATGACAGAAATAGCCGGTGCGGACTCGAGGATAGGTTTCACTTTCCTCCCGTACTACAGGCACGCCCAACTGTTATAAACTTTCTGTTTATTCGCCGTAAACAGTGGTCTCATATAGCGCGGAAAAGACAGGTTATGCGGGGATGCTTTTGGGGCTTCCGTTCTTTGAGCTGATTCTGAAAAAACAGGGCAAGATGGCGGAAATCGGAAAGGCGCAGAAGGCTGCGAGGCAGGACCCTTTTGAAGAGCTTGTAGGGTCAGTGGCATCCTGGGGCCGGCTGAGCAGGGACGAGCTGGAGGAGAGGGTGCGGGGCCTCGAGGTGCGGGCCGAGGATGTGGAAAGGCATTTTTGCGCCGACATTGCGTCGACTCCCGCCAAAAGAAGGAAACTTGCGCATGCTGATGAGAAAAAATTTGGCAGGACGGAAGGCATGGGGGCCCGGAAGGTCGCCGCGCGGAACGCGGTCCTCGAGTGCGCGCTCTGCGAATGGCCGCGCGGAACCGACATCTTCTCCATGGTGCACATGGGGGGCTTCGAGGTCGTGCGCGTGTGGAGCGGCAGGCTCTCGCTCACCGAATATTACTACATGCGCGGCAGGATGGTTCCCTACTGTGTGGCCGAGCTGAGCGCGGGCGCGGTTGCCAGCCTGCCGCCGGCCACGGTCTACCGCGTGGAGAACCGGTGCAAGGACAAGGCGCGAACGCTGCACTTCCTCGCCCCTCCGCCGCAGCTCCTGCCTGCGAGCGAGGGCATCCGCAGATTATACGAGCGGCGCGGAATAACGATTGTGTGATTTTGCAGGGGCGTGCTGGGGCAAAAGATGGGGGATTGCGCGGGCGCGGGAATCCGACGGCCGGGCCCACCGCACAGTTTATTTACTTTCCCGCTAATTTCGACTCATGCCAACAGCAGGCGCGCGGGCAGAGGAAAGGCAGGGGCCAAAATCCATGCGCGAGGCCAGGGTGCGGGCAGTGCTCATGGACCTCGAGGAGGACCCGAACCTCGCCAAGGCGCTTTTGGTCGCCCTCGGCTGCTTCTTCCTGCTCATAGGCTTCAAGTTCTACGGCCCGTTTCTCGCGGTGGGCATTGCGCTCGGTGTTGGCGCCATAGCGTATAAGAAGGCGCCCCTGGGCACCATAGCCTCGCTGGTCGTGGCCTTCCCGGCAATCGCCTACCAGTCGCCGCTTTTCGCGTGGCTCTTCGTTCTCGTTCTTGCAATCACGCTTTTCGAGGCCTTCGAGCACTGGGCCAAGATATCCATGCTCGCGGTCCTGATAATGGCGCCTTTTGCGCCCGCGCCGTTCAACTTCATGGGCGGCATAGTCATACCGCTGATGGCGCTGGCCGCTCTGGTGGCGGGCTCGCGCATGAGCCTGCGCATCTCGCTGCCCGCCGTCTTCTTCATCCTGCTCCTCAGCACGCTGTGGGGCCAGGAGAACAGCGCGTTCATGCCAATCCTCGAGCCGGTGAAGAATTACGGGCCGATAATGGACATCCTGAAGCACGACCTGAAGCCCGAGGTGCCGCTGTTCAACATACCCGCGCAGATAGGCACGGCCATGGGCAGCATGTTCTCGTCCGA
>CABMJK010000032.1 GCA_902386535.1 Candidatus Burarchaeum australiense
AAATTAACACATGTCCCTCCGAAACCACGCAGTCTCCGGCCAATTCTATCACTTCAGCCGCCCTTCTACAGAGCGCGACATAGACGGATATTTTGAAAGGGCGAAAAAAGCAGGCCAGGGCGAGATTCCGCAACTCAAGGCTCTCGTCTCTCCGCACGCGGGCTACGTGTACTCGGGCCCCACTGCAGCTTACTCCTATCTGGCAATCCCGCGCAGCTTCAAGGGCACTTTCGTGCTCGTGGGCCCCAACCACACGGGCCTGGGCACGCCGCTCTCGCTCTCAACTGCCGATTGGGACACGCCGCTCGGCACCGCGAAGTGCGACAGGGAGCTGGCGGATGCGGTGCTGAAGGCATCGCCCTACATCTCGGCAGACGAGAGCGCGCACCAGTCCGAGCACTCCATCGAGGTGCAACTGCCATTTTTGCAGAGGCGCTTCGGCGCTTCAGGCGAAATCAAGTTCATCGCAATCTGCATGGGCGACTCGGGCTTCGAGGCAGCGGGCGAGCTTGCGCGGGCCGTGGGCGAGGCGGCGGGAAGGTTGAAGCGGGACGTTGTGTTCATAGCCAGTTCTGATTTCACGCACTACGAGCCCGCCGAATCTGCGAAGCGGAAGGATGGCGAGGCAATCGAGCTCATAAAAAAGCTGGACGGCGCGGGCTTCAACAGGCTGGTCACAGGCAAGAGCCTCTCAATCTGCGGCTACGGCCCGATAACTGCGGCCATTGAGTATGCCAAAGCAAGGGGTGCCAAGGAGGCAAGGCTCCTGAACTACTCGAACTCTGGCGCCGCAACTGGCGAGCGCGGTCCCGTCGTCGCGTATGCTAGCCTCGCGTTTGTCTGACTGCTTGTCGGCCCGAGAGGGCGCCCGCCTGAGAGGCTCGGCTAAAATTCGGGAGGCCTTATCCCGCCTTTCTTGCTCCTCTTGCCCTTCATCAGGATTTTCTTGAGTTCAACAAGCGCCTGCTTGACCGCCTCGTAGATGTCCCAGGCCTCGCCGGTCACGGCAACCATCTTGCCGCCGGTCCTGACGTGGGCCTGCACCGTGTGGTCCTTTCCATGCTTCTTCATGTGGAGCGTGAGGCTTTCAATCGGGAACTCGCGGCCGAGCGTTATCAACGCCTTCTCAGCCTGCTCGATTACCTCTTCCATGTATTGCTTGTCGTCTCCCATGAGTCCGCTTACCTCTATCTTGGGGCCGGGCTCGCGGTTGAGCATCTTGAATATGTCGTTGGCAACCACAATGCCGACGGGCGTGTTGCCATCCACGACCACCAACTCGGAAATGTCGTGCTCTGCCATCATCAGCGCGCACTCCTTCAGCGTCGCCTCCTTGCGTATTCCGTCGAGCCTCCTGAAGAACGAGCGCACGGGCTGGGTCTCAATGGACAGCTTTTCGCGCACAAAGGGCAGGCTCTCGTGGGGCCTGGTCATGTCCATGAACAGGTCGTAGGTGCTAAACGTGCCCACTGCCTTCCCGTTCTCGGTAACCACGACGTGCGTTATACAGGCCTTTCTCATTATTCCCCGCGCCCTGGCAACGCTCTCGCCGGCGTCCACGGTCACGACCGGGGTGTTCATTATGTCCTTCGCCTTAGCGTGCGCCAGGAGCTTTTCCTCCGCAAGCTCGCGCATTAAGTCAGCGCGCGCTATGACGCCCACTATCTTGCCCCTTTCAATCACCGGCAGGACCTTGAATTTGCCCGTGGTGAACAGCCGCGCAGCCTCGAGAGGGCCGTCCTTCAGGCTGAGCACCGGCGTCTTGACTGCCAGCGTGCCCGCCTTGGCCTCGGCGACTATCACGTCGCCCACCTGCCTGTCGTCAAGCAGGCCGCGGTATTTGCCCTCTTTCATCACTAGAAGCGAAACCCCCGTCTGCCGCATCTTTGGCACGGCCTTCGAGACCGGTTCGTCATAGTCAATGAAAACTGCTTCCCTGATTTTGTCGTTCAAGCTCATGCGATCACGAGTAGGCTTTAATAAGAAAGCATTAAAAATTGCAGCGAAGGTTTGGAGCTTATGGCACGCGAACGGGCGCTCGTGGCGCGCATTCTGCGCTCTACGGGCATACGCAATGACGACGGAGCTTTGGTGTGGAGCGGCGCCAAGACCCTGGCGGATTCCACCGACATCTCCTTCAGCAGCACGCACTCGCCCCGCGGCACTTCCTACTATTCCATGGGCTGGCGCCGCGTGGCAGCATGCATGAGCGACGTGGCTGCCATGGGCGCGAAGCCCCTTGCCTATTTCCTCGCTCTTGGTCTGCCCGAGCGCCAAGCCTCCGCGGCATTGCCTGAAATCGTGCGGGGCACACAGGACGCGTGCAGGGCTCACGGCGCGCACTACGTTGGCGGCGATACGAAAAAGGCGAAGGAAATCACGCTCGCAGGCTTTGCGCTCGGAGTTCTCACGGGCACGCCCCTTTTCAGAAGCCTTGCCATGCCCGGCGACGTGATCGCCGTCACTGGCACAATCGGCAATGCCTTCTGCGGCAGGCTCGCGCTTTCGCTTTCAGGGAAAGATAAGGCAAGGGCAAAGCCTCTCATCGCTTCCTTCCTCAAGCCCCGCGCCCGCGTGAAGCCCGCGCTCGCGGTCTCATCTTCGGTCCAGCGCGCCGCATGCATGGACGTGAGCGACGGCCTGCTCTTCACCTGCTCCGAGCTTGCGCGCCTCGGCCGCGTCAAAATCGAGCTCGAAGCATCCGCAATCCCAATCTCGCCTGCGGCCCGCGCGTTCGCGGGAAAGAAAAAAATAAGTTTCCGCAAGCTGGTCGACTCGGGCGAGGACTACGAGCTCGTGTTTGCCTTAAGCCCGCATGACTTCGCGCGCCTGCAGAAAGCCGCGGGCCTGAAGCGCATAGGCGTCGTGAAAAAGGGCTCGGGCCTCCTGCTTGATGGAAGGAAAATCGCGACCTCGGGCTACGATGCGTTCAGAAACTAATAGGACCCGCTACTCTGGCCAGCCCCCGCAGTTTTCAGCAATCCTCAGCGCCTTCTCGACCTTGGGCTCGAAGGCAAAAGCTTTATCCGGCTCTTTTTCACGCAGCACGGTAAATATTGCCGCAAGCTTGCTGCAAATATCTTCGGCCTTCAACTCTGCTTCCACGGTGCGCTTGTTCGCGCATTCAAGCAATTCCGCCCCAAGCTCATTTGCCTTTTGCTTCAGTGCTGCCATGTCCGTCCACCTGGAAAACTCGTTGTAATAGTTCTGCTCGCGCGTTGTTCTCACATGATCGGATGCGGCGCCTGACTTAGAAGGAGGTTTAACGAGTGCAGCTACCCAGGTCATCTCACTCATTGGATGGCACTTCACGCACTTTATATTTAACAGTTTCTCCGCGGCCTCCGGCTGCCCCGGACGGAATTTCTCGGCACAATGCTTAAAAGCACCGTCGTCATAATTCATACGAGGGGTGATGTCATGATTGAATGGCTCATACTGGCGGTAGTAGTCATACTGGTGCTCCTGGCGCTCTATTACTACAATAGGCTCACGGGTCTGAACAACCAGGCCGAGGCGGACTGGAAGCTCATAGATCCGCTGCTGCAGCAGAGGCTCGACACCATACCGAACCTCATTGCAATGGCCAAGAGAATCATGAAACAGGAAATGGACCTGTTCAACGGAATCGCGAAGGCGCGCGAAGGCGCCATGAACGCGAATACCGTGCCCGAGAAGATAGCGGCCAACAAGGCACTGGGCGGCATGCTGCTGAACTTCTATGCCCGCGCCGAGGCCTACCCGCAGATGCGCTCCAACGAGAACATGCAGACCGTCATGGAGCAGCTGGCGAGCATCGAGGACAAGATCAAGTACGGCAGGCAGCGCTATTCTTACACCGTGAAGGACTACAAGAACGCGACGATGATGATGCCGGGCGTGCTCTTTGCGGGCCTGTTCGGCTTCAAGAGCGACAAGTGGCCCTACTACGAGGCGGATGAAGGCGCGCGCAAGGGCATTGACGCGGGAAAGCTGCTGGCCGAGTAGGCGCCCCAGGGCGCCTGCTTCATTCATTTTATTTTTTCTTTTTTCCCGCTGCGAGAACCGAAGTTAAATGACGAGCGTGCTGAAAATGGCCGAACAAACATCCGCACCGGAGCTGAGGACTGACTTTTACAGGGAGATAAGCAGCAACAAGCGGAAGTCCTGGCTCCTTGCGGGCCTCGTCTTCCTCGTGCTCTTTGCAATGGTGTACATCTTCGCGCAAATCTACGGCATGGGCTTCCTGGCCATCGGCGGAATCCTCATAATCGTCTACTCGCTCGGCACCTATTTCTACGGCGACAAGATGGTGCTTTCCTACACCGGCGCGCGGCCCGTGAGCGAGTCTAATGCCAAGGAGCTGCAGTTCAAGAACGTGGTCGAGAACCTGGCTTTTGCGGCAAGGCTTCCAGAGCCCAGGGCCTACGTCATCCAGAACGAGGAGATGAATGCCTTCGCGACAGGCCGCGACCCCCAGCACTCGAGCATCGCGATTACCACCGGCCTCCTGACAAAGCTGAACCGCGACGAGCTGGAGGGCGTGGTGGCGCACGAGATGTCGCACGTGGGCAACTATGACATCAGGTTCGCGACAGTCGTGGCCGTCATGGTCGGGCTAGTGGCAATACTGAGCGACATGTTCCTGCGCATGAACCTTTACGGAGTGAGGGGCAACAGGGACAACAGTAGAGGCGGCGGGCTCATCATGGTCTTATGGATCGTCGGCATCCTGCTCGCCATCCTCTCGCCCTTCATCGTCCGCATCGTGCAGTCCGCGGTCTCGCGCAAGCGCGAGCTTTTGGCCGATGCGAGCGGCGCCCACCTCACGCGCTACCCCGAGGGCCTCGCCAGCGCGCTCGAGAAGATCAAGAACAACAACAAGGGCACCATGAAGGTGAGCGAGGCCGTGAGCCACCTCTTCTTTACGGACCCGGTGAAGTCCTCCCTGGACTCGCTCTTCGCGACCCATCCGCCGATTGACGAGAGAATAAAGCTGCTGAGGGCGATGTGAGCCTCGCCGCAACTAGCCGACGTTAATCTCCCACGAATACTCACCCGGGCCTTCGCGTACATTCCCGCTCAAACCCATCACGTCCCATAGTGCCATTATGCGCTTCATGGGCTGGCATTCTGCACTCTGCTCTGAGCTGAATGCCTCGGTCGTGCAAGTTCCGCTCCTAGTTACGGTGCGGGTGGAGCCATCGGCAGAACTTTCCATGTCCGTCACCACATAGTTGCCGCTAAACTCGGTTATCTTCCCGTTTTGCACGGTGTAATTCGCATTCAACTCCAACGTGCTCCCGCCCGAGGTCCCCGACTGCTGGTGGTAGTTCACCCTGAGCGGCGAAGTAAGGATGACGTAGAAGCCGCTCATAAACATCAAAAGGACAAATGCCACAACCGCCAGTTTCCTGTTCATTGTCATCACGCTGCTGTTTCAGATCGCCGGCTCCTTCACGAACTTGTACCTTACAACGTGCAGCAGCACCCATGTGAGGGCATAGCTCACGAATGCATACGCGCTCGTCCAGCCGTTGTAATAGGTCATGAGCCCGTTCTGCATGAGCACCCACTCGCCCAGCGCGCCGAATGTGGCAAAGAGCGCAATGTCCGCCACCGTGAATTTCAAATCAAACTTCTTCGGCAGGTACATTGCCCACGCAATTCCTCCCACGAATGTGAGGAAGACTATTTCGGCAGGCACGTATCCCAGGGGCAATGCGCTCTTGGAGCTGAACCAGTATCCCAGCACCGAGCCCGCATTCTCGAACGCGAAGTCGAAGAGCATCAGGAACGCGCCGACGGGCACCATTTTCTTCGCAAGCTCCCAGCCATTCAGCTTCACTTCCAAAAGCAGGAAGCCCAGCGCCGCGGCGTCAAGGACGAGCCAGATTGCCGCGCCCGGCCTGGCGTTGTAGAAGTAATAGCCGAGCAGCAGGAAAAGTACGAGAAGCCCGCACCAAGTAGTCCATTCCCTCTTCATCAAATTCACCTCTCTTCGAACCTACTGTTATGAAACCAAGCCAGGTGGAGGAGTTGAACCCCCTTATCCCCGTGTCTGCCCTGGTTTTTCGTTTTCTTTTACCCAGGGGCTTTCTTTTTCAAAAGAAAAGGGCCTGCAGCGGGGCACATGGCCGTTCTGTCAACCTGGCAGCAAAGGGACCAAGGTCCCTTTGCCCAACCTCCTTTCTTTAACGTGTGCCGAACTTTTATATGTTCACTCGCTCGCGCTGGGCCATTTTGAGAAAAATAAAAAATCAGCCGCACCCGCTCGTGTTGCCGCAGTTCATGCACTTGTAGCACGCGCCCGCGCGCACCATGATGGAGCCGCAGTGGTCGCAGGGCGGCGCGTCCTCCTGCGGATCAAAGGTTATGGGTGCCGATGCGGTGGCCGGGCTGAAGGGAGCGGCCGTAGAACTTTTTTTATCCTCCTCTGCATTCGGCGTTGGGGCGAGCCTCTCTTCGCTTCTTGCAGCCGGCTTGGCCGAGGGCGCCTCCTTCCTCTCGTCCTTTGCTTCCGCACCCTTGGCCTCTGCCTCAAGCCCGTTCAAGCCAACGGACGCGAGCTCTTCCTCGCTCATGAACTTTATGGCGAGCCAGCGGAAGATGTAATCCACCACCGACTTCGCGATGCGGATGCGCGGGTGCTGGGTCATGCCCGAAGGCTCGAACCGCATGTGGGTGAACTTGCTCACCAACGTCTTGAGCGGCACGCCGTACTGCAGGGCCATCGAGACCGAGGTGGCGAAGGCGTCCATCATGCCCGAAATCGTGCTGCCCTCCTTGGCCATCACGATGAATATCTCGCCGGGCGAGCCGTCCTCGTACATGCCCACCGTCAGGTAGCCCTCGTGCCCGTTTATATTGAACTTGTGCGTAATCGCGTTCCGCTCGTCTGGCAGCCTGTGGCGCACGGGTCTGTAGGTGACCTTCTCTACCGCAGCCTTCGACTCCTCGCGCGAGGTCGTGAGCGCCTGTGTGCGCTTCGAGCCGTCCCTGTAGATTGCAATCGCCTTCAGCCCGAGCCTCCACGCGGTCATGTAAACGTTCGCGATGTCCTGCACGGTCGCCTCGTTCGGCATGTTGACTGTCTTGGAGATTGCACCCGAGACAAAGGGCTGCACCGCAGCCATCATGCGCACATGGCCCATGTAGTGGATGCTCCGCTTGCCCTTCGCGGGCTTGAACGCGCAGTCGAAGACCGGCAGGTGCTCCTCCTTCAGGCCCGGCGCACCCTCGATGGTGTCGTGCGCATTGATGTATTCCAGAATCTTGCCCACTTCGGCCTCGGAATAGTCGAGCCTGCGCAGCGCGGCCGGCACCGTGCCGTTCACTATCTTCATCATGCCGCCGCCCACCATCCACTTGTACTTCACGAGCGCGATGTCCGGCTCTATGCCCGTGGTGTCGCAGTCCATCATGAATCCTATGGTGCCTGTAGGCGCAATGACCGATATCTGCGCGTTGCGATATCCATATTCCTTGCCGAGTGCGAGCGCCTCGTCCCAGGATTTCCTGGCGGCCTCGAGCAGCTCTGCCGGCGCGCCCTGTTCCTCTATTTTCGTCGCGCGCTCGCGGTGCATGCTGATGACGTGCAGGAAGGGCTTCTCATTCAGCCCGTAGTACTTGAAAGAGCCGAGCCTCTTGGCGATGAGCGCGGAGGTGCGGTAGCCCTGGCCGCTCAGCAGGGCGGTGACCGCGGCCGCGTAGTTGCGGCCCTCCTCGCTGTCATAGGGCTCGCCGCGCAGCATGAGCAGTGCGCCCAGGTTCGCGTAGCCCAGGCCGAGCGCGCGGTAGTCGAAGCTGTTCTTCGCGATTTCCTCGGTCGGGTAGCCCGAAACGCCCACCAGTATCTCCATGGCGGTTATCAGCACCTCGACCGCGTGCCTGAACTCCTCGATATCGAGTTCTCCCTTCTCGTCCGCGAATTTCACGAGGTTGAGCGAGGCGAGGTTGCACGCCGAGTTGTCCAGGAACATGTATTCGCTGCACGGGTTGCTGGAGTTTATCCTGCCCGAGTTGATCACGGGATTCCAGTTGTTGACCGTTGTGTCGAACTGCATGCCCGGGTCACCGCAGGCCCAGGCCGCCTCTGCGACCACGCTCATCAGGTGGCGCGCGTCAAAGGTCTCGCACGCCTCGCCGGTCGAGACGAAGCGCGTGCTCCACTTGCCGTCCTTCTCCGCCGCCTGCATGAACTCGTCGCTGGCCCGCACGCTCAGGTTCGCGTTCTGGAAATAGACCGAGTCGTAGGCCTCGCCCCCGAACGAGCCGTCATAGCCCGCCTCGATGAGCGCCCACGCCTTCTTCTCCTCCCTCCACTTGCAGTTCACGAATTCCACAATGTCCGGGTGGTCCATGTTGAGTATCTGCATCTTCGCCGCCCGGCGCGTCTTGCCTCCGGACTTGATGACGCCCGCGAACGCGTCGTAGCCGCGCATGAACGAGACCGGCCCGCTGGCCTTGCCCCCGCCCTTCACGCGCTCCTTCGAGGAGCGGAGGGTGGACAGGTTGGTGCCCGCGCCAGAGCCGAACTTGAACAGCATGCCTTCGGTGACCGCGAGCTGCAGGATGTCCTTCATGCTGTCCTTGACCGAAAGTATGAAGCAGGCCGAGCACTGGCTTTTCTGCTCGACTCCGACGTTGAACCACACCGGGCTGTTGAAGGCCGCATACTGGTTGATGAGCAGATAGGTCAGCTCGTCCTCGAATGCCTGCGCCTACTCGTCATACTTGAAATAGCCGCCCTCCTTGCCCCAGCCCGCGATGGTGTGCGCCACGCGCTCCACGAGCTGCCTCGCGCTGGTCTCCCTTTCCGGAGTGTCCAGCGCGCCGCGGAAATATTTAGAGGAAACTATGTTGGTCGCCTGCTGCGACCAGCCCGTCGGCACCTCCACGTTCTCCTGCTTGAAAACCACTTCGCCCTTGGAATTGGTGATTACCGCGTCCCGCATCTCCCAGGTCAGCTCATCGTAGGGGCTCGAACCCTTTTTAGTGAAAAGCCGCTTCAAGTAGCCCGCCTCGGCCATTTCGCCGCGCCCGGCCTCCTCGTCGGCGCCTTCGCCCGACACCGCGCCCACAACCGGTTGTGCTTTCATAGTCTCGCCCCCCACGAATATAACAATATATTGTGGCTTTCGTCTGAGAAAAGCCCCACAGGTGGTTGGAAGAAATAGATATTTAAAGGTTTGGGAAATCGGGAAATTTGCGTCGGTGCCTTCAGACCCTGCAGTATTTTCGCGGCACGCCTATCCTGTTTCTCGCCGCGTTCTCGTCCCGTGCGTGGTCCTGCTTTTCACGCTTGTGCGCCCAGATCCTTCTCCTGAAATCTTCGTATTTGCTGGTTTCCAGAATGGCCCGCGCTCCGGAACTGTTTGCAGGCCACCTCTCGGGCTTCTCATTGCCTTCGGGCTTCTTCTCTCCGCGCCCCGGCGCTCGCAAAGCCGGCTTCCTGGGCCTGTCCGTGTTTTCAAGCGCCGACTCGAATGCCAAAAGTCCTGAGGCTGATTGTGTGGCCGTGCTCTGAAGGCGGGATTCCCGTGCCTGCCTCTCAAGGGCAGGCAAGCCGTAAATCGCGGCACTCAACGAAGCTGCCGCGAATATCAACGGCATCACAAGCCCCATGAAGACGTCCTTGAGCCTCTCGACAATTACGAACGTCATGTTTGAACGAAATTCCCTTGCACGCCAGTAATCCATCCGCACACCCTTCCAAACTTAGCGCTTCGAAAATTTATAAACCTTAAATTATTTGCCGGGCGGCCTGTCCTTTTCCTTCCAGTTTTTTCCGCGCCTTTCCTGCCTACTTCGGCTTCTCCTCCTTCCTCTCCGGCTCCTTTTTCTTCACTTTCGCATCGCCCCGTTTCTCCTTCCTCACGACCTTTCCCGCCCCGCCTTTCATGATTGCCTCCTTCTCCTTTGCCACCGCCCTTTCGTAATCCGACCGTGCGCGCTGCTCGATGCTAGTCGCATCCCGTATCAGCTCATCGCCGAAAATGTCCTTCCGTGCCTGGTGGAATGCAGCGGGCCCCGCGCCGGGAGCTCCGCCCGCGTCGGCCTTCGCGGCCTGCTGCGCGGGGCCGAACGGAGTGGATGCCGCCTTCTGCCGCTCCTCCTGCTCCTTCTTTTTCTTCTCTTCCTCCTCTTTCTTCAGGAACGCTTCGACCATGCTTCCTCCTTTTGGCATAGAAATTAATATTAACTGCCCGTGCGCCTATCTCTAACGTGAGGCCCGGCCACCTAGCTCTCTTGTTTTTCGCGTGCATATTCCTACTTTCGCCCATTTCAAACGCCTTCAACGTCGACCCTTTTCAGTCGGACCGCTATTACACGTACATCGCGCCCCGCCTGGTGGACGACCCGGGCGGCACGAAGAGCGTCCAGGCCCTCCTCTACACCTATGATCTGCAGTATTATTCCGATACCGACCTGGTGTACGAGCAGTGGTGGGCGGCGCTGACATCAAAGGAAAGCCTTTTCAGTTCCAGCAAGTATCAGCCTTCCACCAACTACCAGCTCAAGCCCCTGGCAGGCAAGACGCTGAAGTTCTACAGCGATACCAATCTGGACGGGCTTGCGACAGTCGACCCATCCACCGGCGCCGTCAACCCCCTCGACGCCGTGCTCCTCTGCACCGTGGTGACCGGCACAGACCCGAACAACCCCGTGGTCGGCTCCGACCCTTCCAATCCCCTCAACACCGGCTTCGCCAGCTGCCAGATTCCGCCTGCCTACATACCCGACCTTCGATGCTCTTCCATCCTGATTGTTTTTGAGGGCGAGCCAGCCACGCCGGCCGTCCCCGCAACGGGTGCCACTCCCGCCGTGCCCGCTGTTCCTGGCTATCTGCCAGGCTCTGCTTCGACCGACATCTGCGGGAACTTCAAGCTTCCAGTGGGCGCGGTGGACACCTCGACCTGCATGCCAGTCTTCATACTCTTCGGCCTGCTCGCGGGCGCCATGTACGCCGCTGGCAGGAATCCCCTCGTGCTGTTCGACATAAGCACGCCGCGGCTGCCAAGGCCCAAGCCCTACGGCATGCGCCGCACGACCGTAGGCACGGGCGGTGCGCTGCAAAGGCTGGCCATAAACAAGCAGCTGAGGCTCAGCCAGGCGCTGGGCAACATCGCGATAAGGCGCGCGGCGCAGGACCTGGCGCGGTCCGGCGTCTCCAGGTCCGAGATAGACGCGCTGATGGCCGAGATGAAGCGCATCGACAGGCGCTCGAACCACGAGATTGCGGCCGCGCTCAGGATTCTTGGCTCAAGGCAAGGGATGACCGCGTCGCAGGCGCTGGCGCAGGTTGACGAGATTAAGCGGGCGGCCAATGCCCGGGCGCAGGCCGAAAACATGGATGCCATGCAGCGCGAACTGCTTGAAAAGAACAGTTTGAGGCGCGTCATTCACATAGGCGCGGAGGACCAGCGCGGCAGGGGCGTTTTCGGCGCAGCTGGCAGGCTCAGGCACCAGGCGACCTTCAGGGCATTGCACGATGCCCTCTGGCACGAAGAGAACGCGCGCAGGGCGCTGGCAGCGAATGCCATCGCCTACGGGCAAGACGACTGGTTCAACCTGAAGACCGCGGGCACGAAAGCCGGCGCGGCCATCGACCAGGCAACCGGCAGCAACAGGGCCAAGGGCTGGCTCGGCACCACGCTCAACTGGGGCCCTCGCCTTTCCGACAAGGGCTTCCTGGGCGCGTTTGCCGCAGGCACCATAGGCAAGGCCCGGCTCGTGACCGCTCTCACCACGAAGCTCGTGACGACCGCCGTGCCCGTTTTCCTCGGCCTGCGAAGCTCGAAAGCGAAAGTGGGCAAGGCCTATGACGCGGAGGATGCGCTCGCAAAGGGCCTTGACCTGCAAGTGGATGCGATGAACGAGCGCTTCGACAGGCTCATACGCTACCTGAAAATCGGCGGGCAGGGCACGCAGGGGAGGCGGGCGCTGGCAAAGGTTTTCTTCGAGATTGATGCAACAGATCCAAAGAAAATGAATGAGGCCGCTTTTAGGCGACTGCTGGCCGAGAAGCTCGAAATGGCAAAACCCGATGACAGGGCCCGCTGGCAGGCAATCCTCGCCTTCCAGGAGAATTTCAGGCAGGCCAAAAGGCTCGATGAGCTGAAGACGAAGCTCAACGGCGTTTACGCGGAATTCAAGGCCGGCAGGAAAAGCGCCCTGCAGGCTTACCATGAAATAAACCAGGTTCTGAAGGACTGCGAGTCGCTCACGACCATACGGTACAGGGCCGAAATAACCCGCAACGGCCAGAAGGTCCTGCGCGAGGCCTCCATGAATGTCTTCACCACGCCCTACGCGAACGGCGAGTTCAACGAGGTGACGCGCAACACGATAATCAAATACAAGATGCGCGAGCTGGGCCTGTTCGCGGTGGAGCACGGCGCCCTGGAGGGAGGCGAGGCGGATTTCAAGAAAATGTGGGCTGAAGGCCCCCAGGACAATCTCCGGGCGCTCTTCAAGAAATACTCCGCAATGCCCGAGGATCCGGTTCTGCGCGGGCAAGTCGAAAAAGAATTCGCCAGTCTGCTGCGCAAGGTGACCGACAAGTTCGAGGCCGAGGCAAAGAGCCGGGGCTCGAAAGACATAGAAGTCATGGATCTCCAGAATCGGCTGAAAAATCTTCTGGGCTTCGACTATGAGCATGCAGTGGAATTTGCAAGGAATAATGCAAGGGCGAGATTCGGGGGCAGGGAGATAAGCCTGCTGGACGCCGAGGCGGTGAAAGGAGTTGCCGGCAATCCGGGCTTCAGGAAAACGATGTACCAAATTGGTTCGCTCCACGACATAGACCCAGAAAAGCAGGCCACCCTTGAACGAAGGGAATTCGCGGACAAGAGCACGCACGACCTCGTCAGGAACCTGCGCGTGGATTTCGGGGAAACGGGCATGATGAACGTGCTCGAGAAGGCGGCCCGGGACCTGGGCATGCCGGGCGATCCAAGGAGGAACGGCCAGCAGCTCTACCGCATGACGCAGACAGGCGCGCTCGACCGCGAGACGGACAAGCAACTGCGCGACCTTTTGATAGGCACCTTCACGCTCAAGCGCCGCTTCGGCTTCACCGATGAACTGCGGCAGGCACTGGTGGAAGGACTTGGAAGGGAGGAATGGTCCCAGGGCATCAAGGGTCTTACCGAGCAGGTGCGGTTCGTGGGCGGAGACATGGTCGACATCAGCGACTTCCACAAGCGGCTCGAGCGCGATGCCATGGCGCTCAAGGCCATGAACGAGCGGAACATACGGAGCGGCGCGAACATCACCGTGGACCAGCTTGCCAAGGGCGTGTGGATAGCAACGCCCGATGACGGCCTCATACCCTACGTCGCAAGCGCCATGAAGGATGAAAAGGGCAACGTGAAGTTCCTGGTCGGCGGCGCTGACAAGGTCATTCACGGAAAGCTCGACATAGACACGCAAACGGGCAAGGTTGAAGTGCACGAAACTACCGGCCTGCAGCGGAACATCGGGAACCGGTTGGATGCGGCGGTATTTTCCACGCTGGAAAACTTCAATGACCGCATGGTCGAGGCGAAATCAGTCCTGAAGTACAACAAGCAGGCCTACCGTGCCATGGAGCACGGCCCTGTCGCCACATTGGGAATCTCCACGGAGAAGGGCGCGACAGGCGCATTTGCCGGAGAGTACAGCCTCCTTACCGAGCGGAGGCAGACGCTCGATGACGCGATTCAGAGGCTGGCCAAGAATATAAGGGCGCTCGAGCTGGGCGCGCGAGCCTCCGATGCATCCACTATTCAGGAGAAACTGCGAGAGGATAAGAAAAAATTGGATGAGATGTACAGGGAATTCGACGCGCTGGACGTTCAGCAGCGGAGCATGGACGAGCGCCGCTACCATGAGGCCTATTTCAAGTTCGCGCGCCACTTCCGTGAAATCGACGACACGCTCACAGTGGGCAAGACCCAGAGGGCGCTTTCATCCACCTGGGGCGGTTCGGCATACGTGGACATGCTTTACAATGTGGGCATGTCGATGCCCTGGACGCCCTGGCACGGCATAAGGGGCAGGATGCCAATGGGAACGCCCACGGCAATCGCGCTCCAGCCGGGCTGGATGGTCGGCAAATACTTTGCCGAAAGGCTGAGGCCTTACGCCTTGCTCGCCAGCGGCATGCCCATCTATTCCGACGTGCAGGAGCACGGCATGCAGATAAAGTGGAAGGAGGCCGTGAAGAGCATAATCCCGTTCTCGCCGGAGTCGATAAAGTTCTGGGAATGGAAGCGCATGGACACCCGCGACCCGAAGCGATACAAGGCGCTTGACACAGATGCCGATATCTTTGGCGCGAAAGGCTTCGAATTGATGAACGAGATGAAGCAGCAGAAGAAGACCCTCGAAGACGCCATGCATGCGGCGGCGGCCGAAGGGCGGAAGGCGGATGAAAAGAGGCTGAAGGATGATGCGGAGGCGCAGGAGCGCAGGATAAAGGAGGAGTTCAGCATGCTCCAGCGCGGCTATTACCGCGTGATTGACGAGAACACGCCGCATCTTGGCCCCACGCAGTTCACGGACGAATACAAATCCGTCTTCATGAGGTATTCTGACAAGGCTGCAGAAACTATGGATGATTCGCACGTGCGCGTGGACTCGCAGGGCCGCATGCAATATGGCGAGCTGAACAGGCCGATGGAGGCAGATGCCGAGACGATACGCCTGATATCGCCCACCTACCACAGGAGCATAATCGGAACCGCGCCCATCGACACCCTGGGCGACCACTTCATGAGCCTTGGCACCGTGCTCAAGATGACCACGTTAGCATCGTGGATTGCCAACATCCCGCTGTCGCCCGCCTATTATGACTTTGACTCTTACGAACCTGACCCGACCAGGCACGGCAGGTCGGGCTTCATAGGCACGCACAACGCTTACCACCAGCCAGTCGGCGGAGTCTACGGCATTGCATCGGCGGTCCTGCCCATACCCTTTGTCGGCCCGCTGCTCGCGCAGAGCGTGGCCGCGCTTCCAGTTCTTGGCTTTACGCCGATCGCCCTTGACCCCGACATCTGGGGTGCAAAGGCCGCCTTTACCGGCGAGTATGTCGAGAAGGGCTACACGGGCGCAACCCACATGTGGTCCAAGTGGAACCCGCGATACGAGCAGCTGCCCCTATACAGGATGGGCAATGACCAGCCCGTGGCAGGCGTGACCTACTTCTCGCCCTACAAGTACATGGACCCGAACCTTGTCATGAACCTCACGGGCAAGTACGAGTATCTCATCGAGCCCCACGAGAACATCACCGCCTATCCCCACCTGGCGGACGAGCTGGAGCGCAACATGAACATCACGGAACTGATCAACAAGCGCAACTCCGAGCTCGCGTTCTTCCAGCGCTGGAGCAGGGCGCAGTTCTTTGGCAGCATGGTTCCCGCCCTGGGCATGGTGCAGAGCATCCCGATGGTGCTGAGCGCCGTGGGTGCTGACAAGGAGTCCTATCAGGTGAGGGACTGGATTGAGAAGAAGTCCTTCTTCGGCCTGGCCAACGCGTTGATTTACAAGCACAAGCCGGACAACGTGGTGCGCGCAGAGCAGCAGATTATCGCAACCCACCTGTACGTTACCTGCAGGAGCTGCGGCCTGAGCACAAAGGGCGGCCAGTTCTGCCCGAACTGCGGGAAATTCGCAGTCACGATTTAGGCTGGCTGCGCCAATACGACATTGCTGATTCTTCCGGCGAACAGCTCGCCCGTGAATGCCAGTTCGGTCTGCGAGCCCACGGGCAGCGAGTTTGAGTTTATCTGCGCGCTCACGTTGCGCCCGTCAACCTCCAGCGTCCTGTTCCCGACCTCGACCGTTGCGGGCAGCATGAGCCGGGCGTTCCTGTAATCCTCGATCAGGGAGTAGTTCACCGCGTCGGAAATGAATGACAGGTTGAGTGCCTCGGCGGTGTCGTTGAATACGAACAGCATGCGGGTCGAGGGGAAGACGGGAAGCGCGGAAACCCCTGCCGCAAGCAGGTCAGCCCCGATCCTCGCGCTGTCCGCAAAGCTCCCGTTTATCACCAGCATCCCGGGCTCCTGCGCAATTACGTAGGGCTGCGAGAAGTTGGCGCCGCCGAGGTCCACCAGCACGCTGAAGTTCCTGTCAATCACGGATGTGCCATCGGGATATGCCTGCATGAACTTCCCGCGCAGGGCCGCGTCATCGAAAAGCCTGTTCTGCCAGGGCACGGTCACGAGCAACGCGTGCTCCGGCGTGTAGCCTGCAACTGTCGCGTTTGCCGAGAAGCTTACTGCGAGCGAGACGGGCACCGCTATGTAGGTTATGACTTCGCCGCCAAGGATGGAGGCGGTCACGCGCACGCTCACGTTCGTGCCAACCGCCATGGAAGGATCGAGATCAATGCTGATGTCTTGGAATGCGGCGGACACCGAGCCGTTGTTTGTGGTGAAGTTCAGCGTGGTCGGCATGCGGAGCCTCGCCCGCGCCGTCAGGGTGGCGTTCGTTCCCTGGAACTGCCCGGCCACGTCCGAGGCGTTCACCTTGCGCGCCAGGTTGAGCACCAGCAAGCCGCCCGGGCCCGGCGCGGAATATTGCACGGCGCCCGAAGCCTCAAGCGATGAAATCACGGCGCGCGCATCGGCATCCGCCCCTGCCAGGAAAATCTCGGTGCCGTAGGAACTCACGGTGCCTTCGGCAATAGCCACGCCCGTGACGGGCAGCGAGGACTGGTTGGTCTGGTTGTTCACGGGGGTCGTGACGTCGCTCCTGCCCCCGAACGCGAAAAGCTCGAACAGGAAGGCCAGGCATATTACGACTACGCCTGTCTTCACTATCTGGTCCCTTGTCAAAAACGCCATAGCGGGCTTTTTGCAGAAAAAGTTATTAATGTGCGATGACGAAAAGGCGCAGCACAACGGACAGTTGCAGCAGTGCAACGGGTGGTATCATGCAGAATGGCGATTGGATTTTGATTGATTACACGGCAAGACGCGCTTCGGACGGCCGCGTGGTCGAGACCACGCACGAGGCCGAGGCCAAGAAGGCGGGCTTCTACGATGAGAAGATAACGTACGAGCCGAACGTCGTGATAGTCGGCGAGCACACCACGCTCCCGGGCCTCGAGGAGGCGCTCATAACCATGAAGGTGGGCGACAACAGGAAGGTCGAGATTGAGCCGGCCAAGGGCTTCGGCCCCCGCGACCCCGCGCTCGTGCGCGTGATTTCCGTGGGCGAGTTCCGGCGCCGCGACATAGACCCGAAGCCGGGCATGGTGCTCGATTTCGACGGCAGGAAAGGCCTCGTGAGGTCCGTGACCAGCGGCCGCGTGACCGTCGACCTCAACCACCCGCTGGCGGGCGAAAGGCTTACCTATGATGTGAAGGTTGTAGAATCCCTGCAGGACACGGCGAAAAAGGCGCAGGCGCTCCTTTCGGCCAGCCTGCAAGTGAAGGGCGGGGCGGCGGCCACTTCGGCCTCGTTCAAGGACGGCACGCTCGAGATGACTTTCGGTGAGGCCCTGGCCAAGGACATGAGCTTCATAATCGGCAAGACCGAGTTCGTGGGCAACGTGCTGCGGCTCATGCCCGAGGTCAAGCTGCTGCGCGTGGTCGAGGAGTATGCGCGGAAGGCTGAAGGCGGGGCCAAGGAAGGGCACTCGCACGCAGAAGGGCATGAAGGGCACGCGCACTCGGCGGAAGGGCATGCGCACGAGCACGAAAAGAAGTAAAGGCGGCAGCCGGCAGGACCATGAAGGCAATTCGGCCATGTAGCCCGGCAAGCAGGCGCAGCCTATTTATACTCCAGTCCAGATAACGTGCCGGCAGTTCCATGTGCGCTTCTTCCCTGAGGATTTCCCGAGACTCTTCCTACCTGGCGCAAATGGCGAAATGGTCAGAGCGCGATGCCGCGCGGCTGGCGCTCCTGCGCCGCACCGGCGCGCCCGGCATCGTGGCGTTCACGAACCTCGAGTTTCCCCTCCGCGTTTCCTATCCCCTCTTCGAGGCCAAGGCCGCCCTGGCCGTGCCCACTAAATACTATCAGCAGCTGAAAGTTAACGGCAAGGTGCTGCGCAATGACTGGGCCCATGATTTCTGCCGCTCGATAGCTTTCATGGGCGGCAATCTCCTTCTCGTGAGCCAAGCGGTCGGCGGGGTGAGTGCCGGGACAGACACGCTGCTTTTCTACCACGCGGTCTCCTTCTCGCCCGAGGAATACTCCTTCAGCGATTTGGGCAATGGAAAGTTCGAGGTCTCGGTGCAGGGCGTCGCGAAGCAGGGCCGCGACTTGCTGGGAAACTCGGACAGCGAAACTTCCCACACCTACGACTTCTCCTTTGCCCACAACCCCACCAAGATGACCCGCATAAGCTCGACCAGCTTCAAGGCCAGTGCCCTGGCCTCATCCATCTACAGCAGGCACGGCGGGCTCGCGCAGCAGTCTGAGGAAAGCGTGGTGACCGTGCCGCACCTCCTCCCGCACCCCTACCTGCTCGTGGACTTCGCGCTTTTCGGTTTCAGGAACAAGAACGATTTCATAGACTCGACCGGGGAACTTCTCCGCTCGCTGGCTGCCGAAGGAAAATAAAAAAGAAGAAGGAAAAAAACTAAAAAAATAAAATTAGAAAAAATAAAAAAATCGGTCCGCTAGCCGCAGCTTCCCGAAGCCGCTGCCGTCGAGTTGGAGAGCGTCTGGCCGCACACTCCGGGCGGGCTGTTGAACGCGGCGCAGAACGCGCTCTTGAAGTTCTCAGCGCTGCGTCCTCCGGAATATGTCGCGCCGTTCACGACCACGGTCGGCGAGGCGCTAATGCCCCTCGCGGAGCTCAGAGCAGCATCTGCCTTTACCAGCGCCATGCCCTCGCTTGCGAAGCACTCCTCGACCGCGGTCTCGTTGACGCCAACTTCGACTGCCGCATCATGCCAGCAGGTCTCGACGTTCGCCGTGGTGCACTTCGAGTTCACTGCGAGCACGTAGTTCCACCACTTCAGGGGTTCGTTCTTCCAGACGCACAGCTGCCTCGCGTCCTCGCGAAGCTCATTTATTCCGTGCAGCGAGCAGAGCCAGTCTCCGGTCGCGTTGTCCACGTTGCAAGACTGCACCTGGCACTCGTCCAGGCTCGCAAAGTAGCCCTGCGACACCATGCCCTCGCAGAAGCTCTTGCCAAAGAGGATGAAGTGGGGCACTACGGTGATGGTCTCATTGGCCAGCAGGTTTGCCACGGGCCCGATTCCATTCTCGGCCTGCTGCCCGTACGGGCAGAAGCTCATTACGAACACCTCGACATTGGGCTTGTCGGCCTTCACCACTTCAGTGGGTGCCGGAGCCTGGGGCTGCGGGAGTGCCTCGTTCATGTCCAGGCCATAGGTGGCCGGGAAGAACAGCGAGCCGTCAGGAGAAACGTATGCCTCCTCGCTCTGCACCACCGCGCCATTTTGCTTCAGGTCAAAGCCAACGAGGTACATGCCCTTGGATTGGGTTGCATTCGTGACTTCCACCGTGACTCCCTGGGCTCCCTGCAATGCAAGGAGGTCGTCCAGATATTTAGAAACTTTTGCCTTGAGCTGCGTCAAATCTGCCGTGGTGGCCGGCTGCACGGTCGGGCAGGTCGCGCCCGCGCCGGCCGGCTTTGCCTGCGACGCGCCCAATGCGTTTGCAGCCATGTAGCCTACGAGCAGGCAAACTAAGCCTACGATGATAAGCCACATCACGCTTGACATGCCGCTTCCGCAGCATTCATCGCTCGACTTCCCGGAACTTGCATCATGAGACTCTTTTCCAGCCATGGAAATACACCTCGTGTTTGCCAAGAAGTTGAGCCCGCAATTTATTAAGCCTTTTCCAGCCCCTGAAGATGCAATAACTTCGCCCCGGGCCGCAACAAACCGGTGCCCTTATATGCCTTGCCTCTGCCCCTTTCCGCCGTTCTTCCCGAAGTTTTTCAACAGTATGTTGTGGATGCCGCTCCCGTACTGGAGAGCCTGCTTCGGCCTTTCGCATGCCGAGGCCGGGACTCCGAGTTCCCGGGCAACGCGGCGCAGCACGCCCTTCTTGCCCTCCTCCTTCCTGAACTTCTCCTCGATCGGAATCATGGCCGCGAGTCTGCACACCTCGTCATCGAGCAGCGGGCACCGGAGTTCGATTCCCTCGCTCCTGGCCACGGTCTCGTTCCTCGCCACGTCTCCGTAGGGCAGCCGCTCGAGCTCCTGCCTGAGCATCTCGGCCACGTCCCCGCCCTTCTCGAACTCCTCCCAATGCCTCCTGTAGCCTCCGAAAAGTTCCTCCGCACCCGAGCCCGAAAGCAGTATGTGGAGCTTCAGCTTGCTCGCCTGGCCGCAGCACGCGAGAAGGGGCACGCCCAGCTCGACCTTGAGCAGGTCGCCGGGGCTGAGGGCCATGACCTCGTCATAGAGAGCCAGCACCCGCCTCTCCGTGAGCACCGAGATGTTTAGCGGCAGGCCGAGCTCCTTGGCGACCCTGGCCGCCCAGGCCACATCGGGCGAACTCGCGGTGCCAGCGGTGAAAAGCTCGACCCCGAGTGCATACCTCTTTGCAAGATGCGCAATAAGCGAGCTGTCGAGCCCGCCCGAGAAGAGCACGCCCACGCGCTCGCCCCGGCACGCACTCTCGACCGCGCGCTCGACGGCCTCCTTCAACTCGTTGAACAACGCGTCATCCAAGTGCTCACCGCAAATCGCAGGCAATGAAAATTAAAACGGGCCCGGTGGGATTTGAACCCACGACCTTCGCCTCTCTCCGCCCACCCCGTTACATCGGGGTTTAGAACACGCATTCCGTAAAACGGAATGGTGCCCCTTTCTCGCGAAGCGAGAAAGTGGGAGGGGGCGGAAACCGTGCCCCCTTCTTAGGAGAGCGTCGCTCTATCCAAGCTGAGCTACGAGCCCTTGGGATACATAACACACAGCCAACCTTATTAAAACTCGTCTCCGATTTCCCGTCATGAAGCTCCTCAGGCCGAAGTGGGACGACGTGGATGAGATGTGCGAGGAGCTTGCGCTCGCCATCCGGGACAGCGGCTTCAGGCCCGACGTGATTGTGGGCATAGCGCGGGGCGGCTGGGTGCCTGCGCGCCTGCTCTCCGACAAGATGCACCACGAGCACGTTGCCAGCATGCGGGTGGAGTTCTACACCGCGCCCGGCGAGACGCGGAAGGTGCCTGCCATCACCCAGCCCGTATCGGTCAGCGTGAAGGACAAGCGGGTGCTGCTGGTCGACGACGTGTCGGACACGGGCCACAGCCTCGAGATTGCGCTCAAGAGCTTCTGCGACGCGAAGGAGGTAAGGACAGCCACCTTGCACTACAAGCCGCACTCAATCCTCAAGCCCGACTATTTCGTGGGCACGACGAGCGACTGGATAGTCTATCCGTGGGAAGTGGAGGAGACAGAGAGGAAGCTGAAGCAAAAGAAAGGCAAGCAGTGATTCGTGATTTCGTGGGCTCCAATTACAACTATTATGCCCTCTACCTTCTCCTAGTTCTCCTACTCAACCTCCTCTATCTCGCACCGCCCTTCCTCGCGGCATCGGGCGATGCGGGCAATGCGCACATATTCTACATGGCCGACGCGCCCCTCTGCCACCAGCTCCCGCAGCGCTCGCTATGTCTCATCGCGGCACCCGACGGCTCGCGCTCTGTCGGAGATTGCATACAGCAAGGCACGCAGGGGCTCAACCGCGACCGCTACGTTTTCGCAGACTCGCGCGGCCTGGGCTACGAGTTCGGCGTGTGCGCACGCGACACTGCAATCTACCTGTTCATGCTCGTCGGCGGCCTTGCCTATCCTTTCGTGCGCCGGGTGGATGACGACAATGCGCCGCCGCTCTGGCTCTTCGTGCTCGCAATCCTGCCGACTGCGGTTGACGGCGGCGGCCAGTTCATCGGCCTCTGGGAGAGCACCAACGCGGTCCGGCTGGCCACGGGCGCGCTCGCAGGCCTCGCGGTCGCCTTCTACGCAATCCCGCTCCTCTATTATTTCATCCCCGTGGCGAAAAAGGCCTTCCTGGGCCGCGGCGGCTGACTGCCCAAGCGTTTAAATAGTTTTTAAGCCATATTTTTAGGCGGTGAATTTGTGGAAGAAAACACATTTGGAAGTAATGGTCGTATAATAGTAGGCACTTTTGATGACGCTTCCCGACCGGTCATAACGCCGTATGCCGACAAGTACGAACTCCTCCGATCGGACTCGATTAACTTCGACCACAGGAAATTGTACCGCATCCGCGCCCTGCGCTCCTTCGGCGACGTGAAAAAGGGCGACCTGGGCGGTTATATTGAAGGCGAATTGAATCTCTCCCACTGCGGAACTTGCTGGGTCTATCCTGCTGCGAAGGTCTATGAAAATGCCCGCATAGGTGATGATGCGAAAGTCCTGAAAGGCAAAATCCACGGCTACGCGCAGTGCTTTGACAACGCCTCAATCACCGCCGCGGCCGACCTCTCCGGACGTGTAGTGGTATTCAACAATGCCTGCATCGATGAGCCGCTAGTCTGCTCGGGCGGCGAGTCCTTCTTCGTGGATCCTGAGCTGGCTGCGAAGAGGAAAACGGTTGAAGCAAGGGCGCCTAATTCGGGGACTTCTGTTTTGTCATGCTATACCGCAGTCCCTGATGGCCCTGAAAAGCTTCGTATACTCTCGCAGTCCCGGGAAGCGGCCCAGAAAAATGCGGGGCAAACAAGCCAGCCGGGCGCAAGGCGCAGGCCCCCGCGGCAAATCAAGCCCTAATTCCCGCTCGCAGCCTTCATCACTGCCTTTGCCACCGCGGGCGCGAGCCTTTTGTCAAACAGCTTGGGCACGATGCATGAGCGCGAGGGCTTTTTCACGACGCCGGCAATGGCCTCGGCGGCAGCGAGCATCATCTTTGGAGTAATTTTCTTCGCGCCCGAGTCCAGCACGCCCCGCAGCAGGCCGGGGCTCGCGACCGCATTGTTTATCTGGTTGGGCAAATCGCTCCTGCCCGTGGCATAAATGAACGCACCCGCTTCCCGCGCAAGCTCGGGCGAGATTTCAGGCACAGGGTTGGCGAGCGCGAAGACAATCGGCTTCGAGGCCATGGCGCGCACCATGCCCTCGGTCAGAACATTTGGAGCAGAGGCGCCGATGAAAACATCCGCGCCAGACATCACTTCAGCCAGCGGCCCTTTCCTTCCATTTGCATTGGTCATGCGAGCGAGCTTCTGCTTGTGCCAGTCCAGATGCTCCCGGCCCACGTAAAGCGCGCCGTGCGTGTCGCACGCCACCACGTCGCAGAAGCCATAGTCGACGAGCAGGTTCGCGATGCCCGTGCCCGCAGCCCCGGCCCCGTTCACGACAATCGCCACTTCCTGCCTCTTCCTTTTGCCCTCTCCCTTGCCCGCCAGCTTCAGCGCATTTATCAGGCCAGCGAGAGCCACCACCGCGGTGCCGTGCCTGTCGTCATGGTAAACCGGCAGCCCGAGTTCGGCCTCGAGCCTGTCGAAAATTTCGAAGCATTTGGGCGACTCGATGTCCTCGAGGTTGATGGCCGCATAGTTGGGCGCGAGCGCCTTCACCACGGCCACAATTTCGTCAGCGTTTTTGGTGGCGAGGCAGACTGAATACGCGTCGACCCCTCCGAACTTCTTGTAAAGCAGGGACTTGCCCTCCATCACGGGCATGGCTGCCAGCGGGCCGATGTC
This sequence comes from Candidatus Burarchaeum australiense, assembly GCA_902386535.1. GTDB lineage: Archaea > Micrarchaeota > Micrarchaeia > Burarchaeales > Burarchaeaceae > Burarchaeum > Burarchaeum australiense. Next base: position 23,636 of record CABMJK010000032.1, read on the forward strand.
GCCAAGCCCGAGCACGCGCGTGCCGTCAGTCACGATGGCGACCGAGTTCCATTTGCTCGTGTACTTGTAGGCCAGCTTCTCGTCCTTTGCGATTGCCCTGCACACTTCCGCAACGCCGGGCGTGTAGACTAGGCTCAGCTCGGCATCGCCCTTCACGTCGACCTTACCCGCAATTTCTATCTTGCCCCTGGCCTTCTCGTGCAGCCCGAGGGCTTTTTCGCCCAGGTCCATTTTCCGCCTCCGAACTCCTCTAGCTTATTATCTTCAGCTTCTTGCCGCACTCCTCGAATGCCTTGAACCCGAACTCCAGCTCCTCTGTCGAGTGCGCGGCCGTAACCATCGTGCGTATGCGCGCCCTGTCCTTCGCGACCATCGGGAAGACTATGGGCAGCGCGAACACCTTTTTCTTGAAGAGCGCCTGGCTCAGCGCAACCGCCTTCTCGCTCTCGCCCACCATGACGGGCGTAATCGGCGTCTCGCTGTTGCCTATGTCAAAGCCGAGCTTCTTCAGCCCCTCCTTGAAGAACTTCGTGTTCTCCCACAGCTTCTTCACGAGCGAGTCGTCGCGCTCAAGCAGGTTCAGGGATGCGATGCAGGCCGCTGCCACTGCCGGCGGCGCCGAGCCGCTCAGCAGCCAGGTGCGGGACTTGTTCAGCGCAAAATTCCTGAGGTCAGTACTGCCCGCAATTGAGCCGCCCACAACGCCAAAGCCCTTTGAGAAGGTTCCCATGTCAACCTGCACCTTGCCGTGCAGGTGGAAGTGGTCGGTTATGCCGCGGCCGTGGTCGCCCAGCACTCCATCGCCGTGCGCGTCATCCACGTAGACCATCGCGCCGTGCTTCTCCGCCTCCGCAACGATGCCGGGCAGGGGCGCGATGTCGCCGTCCATGCTGAAGACTCCGTCCGTGATTATCATAATCCTTCTCGGGGCAGGCGTTTTCTTCTCCGCCTCCTCTAGCACGCGCGCCAGGTCCGCGGTGTCCGCGTGCTTGTATATGCCGCGCTCGGCCTTGCTCAGCCGCACGCCGTCGATTATCGAGCCGTGGTTCAGCGCATCACTTATCACCAGGTCGCCCTCACCCACGAGCTGGGGTATGAGGCCCGCGTTCGCGGCAAAGCCGGTCTGGTAGTAGAGCGCGGCCTCGGTCTTCTTGAATCTTGCAATAGTCTCTTCGAGCTCCAGGTGCAGCTGCATCGTGCCCGCGATTGCACGCACCGAGCCCGAGCCTGCGCCGAACTTGCGCACCGCCTTGATGGCGGCCTGCTTGAGCTCGGGGTTGTCGCTCAGTCCCAGGTAGTTGTTGGAGCAGAGCATCAGCACCTTCTTGGAGTCCACCTTGGACCAGGGCTTGCTCGAACTCATGAGCGTGCGCGGCCGCCAGTCCAGGCTCTTCGAAACAAGCTCGTCATACTCCTGCTTGAGGAACGCCGTCGGATTCCGGTCAACCATTATCATCACCTGCGCCAAACTCGCGGCCTACATTTTTAATTCCTACCCTGTTCGTGCTTCGACGCCCAGCGAACAATCGACGCGCAGCGAAGATAAGGGTATATATGCGGTTCGGGGCAATCTGCCTGAAACGTTTGCAGTGCACAATGGAGGTAATCGCATGAAAAAGATTCTCGTAATCGGCGCATTCGGGCAGATAGGCAGCGAGCTCGTGCCCGCGCTAAGGAAAAAATACGGCCGCGATAATGTAGTTGCCTGCGGCCACATGCACAAGCCCGATGAGTCTGCACTGAACACCGGGCCGCACGATTTTTTTGATGTGACAAACAAGAAAGCACTCGAAGACATTGTGGACAAATACGACACTGATACCATCTATCATCTGGCCTCCATCCTTTCGGCCGCAGGCGAGAAAAATCCCCAGCTTGCCTATTTCGTGAACAACACGGGCACATACAATGTGCTCGAGGTCGCACGCGAGAGGAAGCTGGAGCGCGTGATGATTCCAAGCTCGATAGCCGTTTTCGGCAGCGACACGCCCCGCGACAACACGCCAAATAAGACGATACTCAGGCCTTCCACCATGTATGGCATAAGCAAGGTGCACGGCGAGATGCTGGGCCACTATTACTTTCATAAGTTCGGCGTTGACGTGCGCGGCGTGCGCTTCCCGGGCATCATAAGCAATGTAGCTCAGCCCGGCGGCGGCACGACCGACTATGCAGTTGACATCTTCTACTACGCGGTGAAGCACAAGCCCTACACCTGCTTCCTCAAGCCCGATTCGACCCTACCGATGATGTACATGCCCGACGCGCTCAAGGCCATAATGCAGCTGGCCGAAGCAGACGGTTCAAAGCTCAAGCACCGCACCGACTTCAACCTTTCAGCGTTCAGCTTCTCGCCCGCGGAACTGGCTGCAGCCATCAAGGCCGAGTTGCCCGACTTCAAGATTGACTACAAGCCGGACTTCAGGCAGGCAATCGCGGATACGTGGCCGCGCTCAATTGACGATAGCGCAGCCCGTGCAGAGTGGGGCTGGAAGCCTGACTACACCTTGCAGGCGATGGTAAAGGACATGATTCGGGAGCTGTCGAAAAGATTGTAGCCGCTCCGCTCATCCGTGCCTCAAAATAAAAAAATAAGGGAAAAGAAAAGCTAGCCTTCCTTCTCTGCCATGCCCAGCAGCAGGTAGGTTATGCCGCCGAACAGCAGGTTTATGCCGACCAGCAGGCCCATCACCCAGACCGAGTCGGACGGCCATGCCATTATTATGAGCACGCCCAGCAGGATGCTCAGGAAGCCGTCGAACATGAGCCAGCCCGAGTTCGCCCAGGCTTTCATAGCCTGCGACATGGCTATCTTTATGCAGCCGGCCACCAGCATGAACGCGCCGAGCAGAAGCGTCAGCGTCAGCACGCCATGAAGCGGCGAGAACAGCAGCACGCCTCCCGCGACCAGGAAGACCAGGCCGAGCAGGAGCGCGAGCATGAAGCCGCTCCATTTCTTGGCCAGGAACGCGAACACGATCTGCGCTATGCCGCAGAACAGGATGAGCAGGCCGAATAGCATCGCGACCGCGAACGTGCTCGCAATCGGGTGCACTATCATTACCAGACCGAAGAGCATGAACAATACTCCGAGGGCCATGAGCCAGCCGGAAACGCTCTCCTCTGTCTTGCCTTTCGCCATTGGAAACCACCCCTTTGAGTTCTGGCATGGAATCTTTCGGGTTGTTTAAAAAGGCGTCGGATTTGCTGGCGCTGAGCAGGCCTAAATGCTCCGTCCGGGATTTTCAGCAACGCCAACGCATGGGGTTAGCGTAAGGGGGCGAAACGTCGTGCCCCCTGCGTTTGAACCCGGGTTTCTGCCTTTCCATGGCCTGCCCCGCGTTCTTTTCCGCGGGCGCTTTTCTTTCAAGAAAAGGGCCTCGAGAGGGCAGTGTCCTTGACCGAGCTAGACTAACGGAGCCAAAAGAACCTACGGCAAGCATTCCGTCTTGCAAGACGGAATGATGCGTCATTACGCCGAAAGCGTAATGACCGTTCTTTTGAGAACTCCCTTACGGGAGCTAATGGGCCCGCCCGGGATCGAACCGGGAATCTTCGCTGTGTGAGAGCGACGTCTTGCCATTGTCGAGCCGTTTCTTTCCCTGGGCTTTCTTTCCGCAGAAAGAAAGGCCATTCGACTACGAGCCCGCAAAGGAACCAAGGTTCCTTTGCCCAACCTCCTTTCGTTGCGCATTATAAATGATTTAAAGTTTTAATACCTGATAGCCCTCGTTGATGGCAATGGTGCTTACAAAACAGTCCCTCAAGGCCGAGTTCGGGCGCGATTATGCCAAGCACTACGAGGTCGAAGTGTTCAAGAAGGAGGGCTTCAGCCGGCGCAAGTGCGTGAAGTGCGGCCGCGCCTTCTGGAGCATCGAGAAGGACACCTGCGGAGACAGCGCCTGCGAGCCATACTCCTTCTTCGGCAAGCGCAAGTGCGCCGACTACAGCGAGACTTGGAAGAAGTTCGCCGCCTATTTCAAGAAGCACGGGCACGAGGAGATAGCGCGCTACCCGACAATCTGCCGCTGGCGCGATGATTTGTATTTCACGATAGCCTCGATAGTCGACTTCATGCGCATCGAGAAGGGCAAGGTTGTTTTCGAATATCCTTCCTCCTCGCTCGTAGTCCCGCAGATGTGCCTCAGGTTCAACGACCTGCCCAACGTGGGCGTGACCGGCAGGCACTTCTCCTGCTTCATGATGCCGGGCCAGCATTCCTTCAATTACCCGAAGGAAAAGGGCTCGTACTGGAAGGACAAGTGCCTTGATTTGAACTATGGCTATTTGACGAGTGTGCTCGGCGTAAAGCCCGAGGATTTGACTTATGTGGAGGATGTCTGGGCAATGCCAGACCTCAGCTCCTTCGGCCCGTGCATCGAAAGCTTCGCGGGCGGCCTCGAACTCGTCAACTCCGTGTTCATGCAGTTCACCAAGACCGGCGAGACTTACAAGGAGCTCGACACGAAAGTGATTGACGTCGGCTGGGGGTTCGAACGGCTGGTGTGGTATGCGAGCGGCACGCCCACTGCCTACGACTGCTGCTTCGGCCCTGCGCGGGACGAGCTGCTGAAAAGAAGCGGCATAGAGGTTGATGAAGAACTGATGGCAAAGCTCGCGCCCGTAAGCGGCGAGATTGACTTGGAGGAGCACGCGGACCTCGAGGCAGTGCGGAAGCGGGTTGCGGGGAAGATCGGCACAACGCCCGAGGACCTGGCGCGCAAGATTGCGCCGCTCGAGGCGCTCTACACGGTGCTCGACCACTCGCGCGCACTTGCATTCACAATAGCCGACGGCGGGCTGCCGAGCAATGTCGGAGGCGGCTACAACCTGCGCGTGATTCTCCGGCGCTCGCTCGCCTACATGCGCGAGCACAAGTTCGACTTCACGCTCGCCGAGGCGGTGAAGCTGCACTGCGATTACCTGCAGCCTCTCTTCCCGGAGCTGCAGAAGAACTACGAAACAATCGCGAGCGTGCTCGAAATCGAGGAAAAGCACTACAAGGAAGCGGCCGACAGGTCGCGGCGCATCGTGACCGACATCGTGAAGAAGGGCGGGGTGAACGAGAAAGATTTGCTTACGCTCTACGAGTCGCAGGGCATTACGCCCGAGCTCATCGAGGAAGCGGCACGGGCAGGCAAGGTGCAAGTGAAGCTTCCCTCGGACTTCTACAAGACTTTGACTGAAAAGCACACCTATGCCGAGGCTGGCAAGAAGGCCGAGGAGGTCGAGTATGATGTGAGCGGGCTGCCCGAGACCAAGCTGCTATTCTATGAGAAGGGCAATCCGCTCG
>CABMJK010000033.1 GCA_902386535.1 Candidatus Burarchaeum australiense
AACGCGGAGATAATGAATATCAACATGAACCTGTGGAGGACGCTCGCCTGGAAGCATTTCCCTTCCGACAGGAAAATGAACGACCCCAGAATCGAAAGGGCGATACAGGCGCGCTGGTTCAACCTGTGCCGCAGGCTGGAACTGTTCGACCCTGAAAAGGGCGTGCTTTCAACTTGGATGAATTTTGAGCTCAAGGGAATAGAAAAGACTGAAAGCCAGGATAACGGGGCAGGGGTTCGTTCGCTGAATGACTTTGCGCCCAAAGACCCCGTGTTCGTGGCCAATTCCATGGCCGAGGGCGATCCCCATCAGTTCCATCTCTGGGAAACCCTCATGGCGCAGCTTGTGGATGATAAGCGCGCAGGGCCCGAGGAAAGGATATTTGTGACTGCGCTGCTGGGATGGGTTGATGAAGCCGTCGGAACGCTCGATAGCAAGCAAAAACTGGTGCTGGAATTGCGGATGAACGGAAGCGATACCGACGAGGTTGGCAGAGTCATCGGGACCAGCGCATCTTATGGTTCTCGGATATACCATAGCGCGCTGAAAGGAATTCGAGAATATCTGGAGTACACCATAGAGTTGGACCAGGGCGCGATAGACGAAGTGAAGACCCGCGTATTCAGGGAATAAACGCTCATTAAAGACAGAGAAGAAGAGATGGACTATTGGCCTTTCATGACAGTCCCGCGGTGCGCTTTGCCGCCCCGTTGCAGTCGTCTCGCATGCGCCTTAACCACAGTCCCGCCGTCTCGCTCGCGCCTTAGCCTTTCACGACGGTGCCGCCGTGCGCCTTTCCGCGCATCGCATTCTCCACGTCCAGCATGTTCTTGCCGTTCACGAAGTGCGTCTCGATGCGCGAGCGCGCGATTATCTTGCAGGCGAACATGTCGAATATGAAGTGCGTGCCCGCGGTGCGCTCGTCGCTGCGCAGGGCAAGCTGCACCATCTGGCCGAAGCTCATGTTCTTGTATTTCTTCGCGCCCTTGTTCTTGCGCGGGTCGCTGTCGTAAATGCCATCCACGTTGCTCAGGTTGACTATGCGCTCTGCGTGCAGCTTTTCCGCGATGAGTGCGGCATCCGCGTCGGTCGTCAACCCCGGAATCGTGCCGCCCATGACCACTATGCGGCCGCTCAGGGCCGCCCGGGCGGCCTCGTCAAAGTCCTGGGGCACGATTACGTGCCCGTCCTTCCGGCCTATGGCGGCCGTGAGCAGGTGCGCGTTCTGGCGCGTTGAAAGAATAGCGGTCTCGTCGGCCTTGAACTCATTGCCGCCGAGCTTCCGGATGGCTTCCGCGTAGGTGCGCGCAGGCTTCCCGCCGCCGGTTACCGCGATTATGCCGAGCCCGCGGTTGTGCCTCAGGCTCTCGGCTATCTTGTGCAGGTAAGCGAGGTCGGGTTCGCCCGGATTGATTAGGGAGCCGCCTACGGAAAGAACTATCATGCGATCACCTTTCACAGTCTGCTGCCTGCAGGCCTTTGCCTGCCAATTCACCCGATGTCTATTTAATTCAGAGCCTTTATAAACCCTCAACATGGGCAGCGAACTCGAGGAAAGCATAGCCGAGATGGTGAGGGAACTCAAGGCCCGCGAGCTGAAGCAGGACGAGCTGCTCAAGCTGACGCGCGAGCTCGTGCGCGAGTGCGCGAACGCCATCAAGGCCATACATGCGCGCGAGATGAAGATTGCGAAAGCCCATGTTGCAAAGGCCGACGAGCTGGTCGCCAAGGTTAAAGCGATTGAGAAGAACTTCGAGCACATAAGCTCGCAGTCGCTGCAGGAGTACGTCGAGATAAAGGTGCTGGATGCGCTTGTTTCGGGCGGGAAGCTGCCCACTTACAAGAAGCTCGAGGTGCCGTTCGAGGTCTATTTGACTGGCCTGTGCGACGTGATTGGCGAGCTCAGGCGCGAGATGCTCGAGGCCCTGAAGGAGGGCAAGAAGAAGGAGGCCAAGAAGTTCTTCGAGCAGATGAACGACATTTACGAGTCCATGCTGCCCCTGCGCTTCTCGAACTCGCTGCTGCCGAATTTCAGGAGGAAACAGGACGTGGCAAGAGGGCAGGTGGAGCACGCGAGGAGCGAACTGCTTAGATGAAGGTGTTGGGCATGCTCGACATTCAGCTGATTAGGAAGGAGCCCGACAAGGTGAGGAACGCGCTGGCGAGCCGGGGCCAGCCCGAACTGGCAAAGGCGCTGGACGAAGTTCTGAAGCTTGACGAGAAGTGGCGCAAGCAAAGGGGCGAGGCCGACGAGCTGAATGCGCAGCGGAACAAAATCACGATTGAGATCGGCGAGCTCAAAAAGGCGGGGAAAGATGCGAAGGCGAAAATCAAGGAGATGGGGAAAAAGGTCGAGGAAATCAACGAGGCCAACGAGAAGGCCGACAAGGTCAGGAAGGAGATAGACGTAATTCTGCTCGCCCTGCCGAACCTGCCGCACGAGAGCGTGCCCCGGGGCAAGAGTGGCGAGGACAACAAGGAAGTGCGCAAATGGGGCGAGCCGCGCAAGTTCGCGTTCAAGGCAAAGGAGCACTGGGAGATTGGCGAGAAGTTGGGCATATTTGATTTTGAGCGCGGGGCGAGGATGAGCGGGCACAGGTTCTCGGTGCTGCGCGGGGATGCGGCAAGGCTTGAGCGGGCGCTCATAAATTTCATGCTCGACTATGCGGTGAAGAAGGGCTACCTGGAGCACATGACTCCGCACCTCGTGACCGAAGCCGCGATGACTGGCACTGGCCAGCTGCCGAAGTTCGAGGAGGAGCTCTACAAGGCCGAGAGGGACGGGCTCTATCTGATACCCACGGCAGAGGTCACGCTTTGCAACCTGCACGCGGGCGAGCAGCTGAAGGACGAGCAGCTGCCGCTCAGCTACTGCGCCTGGACGCCGTGCTACCGCCGCGAGGCCGGCGCCTACGGCAAGGACATCCGGGGCATGCTGAGGCAGCACCAGTTCAACAAGATTGAGCTCGTGAAAATCTGCAGGCCCGAGGAAAGCTATGACGAGCTCGAGAAGCTTGCGAAGGACGCGGCCGGTATCCTTGAGGCCCTGGGCCTGCCCTACCGCGTGATGGAGCTCTGCACCGCCGACCTGGGCTTTGCGAGCGCCAAGACATACGACATAGAGGTCTGGCTGCCGGGCCAGCAGCAATATCGGGAGATTTCATCGTGCTCGGACTGCGAGGATTTCCAGGCGCGTAGGATGAACTGCAGGTTCTGGCGCAAGGGGGGCAAGCTGGAGTTCCCGCACACTCTGAACGGCAGCGGGCTGGCCGTGGGCAGGACGATGATTGCGATTATGGAGAACTATCAGGCTGCGGATGGTGCGGTTGAGATACCAAAGGTGCTTGTGCCGTACTTCGGGAAGAATAGGATTGACTGATGCGGAGAAGAATCTGCATGGATAAAAACCTTGTGCGCCCAGCCATGATCGCACTTGCGATATTGCTGCTTCTGAATTCCGTATATGCTATGCCACCTAAATCGAATGTTGTATTTGACCTGTTTATTTGGGTTCTAATTTTCATGGCGGTATTTGTTGTGCCAGTCCTAATCATTTGCATTCTGGGATTGCTGACTGCGTGGCTTATTTTGCGAAAAACGGAAAACTTTCGGCACATTGCATTGGTTTGCATTCCGTGTAATTTGCTGATGCTGCTTTTTCTTCCGGTTATATTCTTTATTTTAGTTTCAGTGGGACATTATAGGTATGTGTCCATCATGCCGTATGCTATGCCCGAAACGTATCTGCTTCTTTTGGATACCGCGGCACTTTTCATTATGATAGTCGAACTGATAATCTACACATTTGTATTCAAGAAGAGTGGTTGGAAGCTGGCTTTGCTGGCGGGGTTTGCAACGAGTACGGTAGTGTTCGGAATGGGATATGCCTTGGGCGTTTATAATTTCCTGATATCGCTAATTCTACACTTTTCATTATGATAGTCGAACTGATAAATTTCCTGATATCGCTAATATACGCTGGAATCTATTTGTAATATTAGCTGGAATTCATGCGAGATTAGGAAGGTCGAGATACCGGCCGCGCTCGAGCCCTATTTCGGAAAGAAGAAAATGGGCTGAGCTCCCGCCGCATCGCGAGCCCGCAATCTTTTTATTCCCTCCCCCCGATGGCACCAGCATGAGGATCAGGACCAAAGTCGACGAGGTCTGCGAATTCTTGGAAAGGCAGCCCGGCATGCGGGCTCCGCTCGAGAAGGTGGCGGCGAGCGCAAAGCTCGGGCGCGAGCAGCTTGAGACCATTGCAAAGGAGATGGCGCCATCGGGTGTGCTCGAAGTCGAGTATCCAGTCAACATGCTTTCCGGCGCAGTGCTCATACTCAAGCAGGTGCCCAAGGTGCACGGGGAAGAGGAGGCAAAGGGCAAGATGATGGAGGAATACGAGCTGAAGGCGCACGACCTGAAGGCAAAGGGCTCGATTCTGGACGTGGACGCCGAGAGCAGGCCCCTCTACCAGGTGGAAAAACCCGACGTGGGGCCCTACACGCGGAAATACCTTGAGCAGATAAGCGAGGAGATGGCGCGCAGCGTGCCCATTGCGGTCGAGGAAATGGTGGACCCGCGCAAGGGCGAGATTCTGGGCATGCGCTTCAGGCAGGCCGCGGAGAACAGGCTGCAGGGACTACCGGGGCTCGAGGAATGGGAGTTGAAGGCGCTGAGCGGGCTGCTGCTGCACACGATGTACGGGCTGGGCGACATCGAACTTCTCATGAGCGATGACTTCCTTGAGGAGATTGCGATAAACAACAGCCTGGTGCCAATCTCAGTCTATCATCGCAAGTATGGCTGGCTGAAGACGAACCTGATACTCGACAGCGAGGACGAGATTTACAATTACTCGGCGCAGATAGGCAGGCGGAGCGGCAGGAACATCACGCTGCTCACGCCCCTCATGGACGCGCACCTGTCGAGCGGCGACCGCGTGAACGCCACGCTATTCCCGCTTTCGACGGAGGGAAACACCATCACCATCAGGAGATTTGCGCGAGACCCGTGGACCATCGTGGACTTCATAAAGAACGGCACGCTCACGAGCGAGATTGCGGCTTTCATCTGGATGTGCGTGCAGTACGAGATGAACGTCATGATAGTGGGCGGCACCGCGAGCGGCAAGACGAGCCTGTTGAATACCTTGTGTGCGCTAATTCCACCGTCAAACAGGACCATCACGATCGAGGACACGCGCGAGCTGAACTTCCCGAGCTACATGAAGTGGAACTGGGTCGGCCTGCTCACGCGCAACCCGAACCCCGAGGGCAGGGGCGAGGTGGACATGCTCGACCTCATGGTCTCGGCCCTGCGCATGAGGCCCGACAGGATAATCGTGGGCGAGATAAGGAAGAAGCGCGAGGCCGAGGTGCTCTTTGAGGCCATGCACACGGGCCACGCGGTCTATTCCACTATTCACGCGGACACGGGCGCGCAGATGCTCAGGCGCCTCCAGAACCTGCCCTTTGACATGCCCGCGAGCGAGCTGAGCTCCCTCAACCTCCTGCTCGTGCAGTACCGCGACAGGCGCAAGGGCATAAGGAGAACTTACGAGGTAACCGAAGTGGTTTACAGCTCGGACATGCTTTCGCTCAATTCGATTTACAAGTGGAAGCCGCGCACTGACGAGTTCGCCAAGGTGCGCGAGCCGCTCAGGATTATCGAGGAGATGAACCTGCACACGGGCATGAGCCCCGAAGAGATAACGAAGGACATTGCCGACAAGCGCACCATATTGGACTGGATGGTCAAGCGGGACCTGCGCAGCATCGAGCAGGTCGGGCAGATAATGAACGTTTACTACAAGAGGCCGAAGGACGTGCTCGAGGCGGCCAAGAAGAACGCGCCGTTGGGCAAGCGCCTGTGATGCCGATGTTCTCCCTAGTACCAAGGCCGCTCCGAGGCCCGCTCTCAAGGCCGTTCCGCGGAATCGGGTCGAGGATTGCCGCCCTCTTCCCAGGCCTTAAGGGCGATTTGGAACTCCTCAAGTCAGATTACGGGCCCGGCGACTACGTGGTGCTCTCGTTCATCAGCGCGCTCATTGCCGCGGTGCTGGTATTCGCCGTGACATTCCTGCTACTGCAGACGCGGGGAATGCACGTGGGCGGCAATGCAATTCTGCCCGCCGCGGCCGCGTTCCTGCTCCTGCTCTACTATAATTTCCGCTGGCCAGCGCTGCAGAAGGGCAAGAAGGTGGAGGCAGTGGAAAGGGAGCTCACCTACGCCATGCGCGAGCTGCTCACGGCCATGAGCGCGGGTTCATCGCTCTTCAAGGCCATGGAGATGGTGGCGGGTTCGGAGCACGGGAAGGTGGGCGAGGAGTTCGGGATCACGGTGCGGCAGATTAGCGGCGGCGTGCCGGCGGACAAGGCCCTCGAGGCCATGGCCCTGCGCACGGACTCCCAGTTCCTGAAGAAGATGCTATGGCAGATGATAGGCGTGTTGAAGTCGGGCGCGAGCATGCAGGAGATGCTCCAGAGCATGCAGGAATCGGTGCTGAACTACCAGCAGAACCAGATAAGGAGATACACCCAGGAGATGAACCTCTGGATTCTGCTTTACATAATCACGGCAATCGCGATTCCAAGCCTTGGCGCGACTTTGATAGTGGTGCTGTCGGTGCTGAGCAACTCCAGCTTCAACGAGTACGCGCTCGGAGCGCTGCTGCTCATCTGCTTCGTTGCCGAGGGCGCGCTCATTGAGTACATGAATGTGAAGAGACCGGTGATGTATTGAGCTACGACCGCATAGGCGCACTGGTGCCGAAAAGCATGCGCGAGTACGTGAGGCGCGAGATGCTCTGGGCGGGCGAGGGCGGCGAGGCTGCCGACGAGAAGGAATGGCTGGGCCGCGTGCTCGCGCTTTCACTGGTAGTTGCGCTGGCAGCCGGCGCCATAGCCTACTACCGCTTCGAAGCGGCGGACTTCGCGCTCGTGGAACTCGCATTCTTCTTCATGTTCGTTTTCGGAGTGAAGCTCCTTCTCCTGCACAACAAGGTGGAGGAAAGGGCGCGCATGGTAGAAAGCGTTCTGCCTGACGCGCTGCACATGACGGCGTCGAACATAAAGGCCGGCATGGTGCCTGTGGTGGCGCTCAGAATGGCTGCAAGACCTGAAATGGGCCCGCTCAAGGAGGAGATTGAATGGGTGACTGCCAAGTCCATGGGATCGGGCTCGCTGGTGGACGCGCTTGCGAACATTTCAAGGCGCATAAGGTCCAGGACCCTGGAACGCAGCATGTCGCTGTTTGCCTCGGCGCTCAAGTCAGGAGGCTCGCTCTCCATGGTGCTTGAGAGCATGGCAGAGGAAATAAGGACAGGCCTCGAGATGCAGGAGCGCCTGGTCTCGGGCACCCGCACCTACGTGCTCTTCATACTCTTCACAGTCATCATCGCCAT
>CABMJK010000034.1 GCA_902386535.1 Candidatus Burarchaeum australiense
ATTTGCGCCTGGGCGCGGCACTCGACGCAGTCCTGCTTGTCAGGATAGAAGTAGAGCACGGGCTCCATCTGCGCGTTCGCGCAGGAGCGCTTCATCTGCAGCGCGTAGAGGTAGAGCTCGGCATTCGAGATGATGTAGCGCGTCTTGAGCTCGGAAGTGTCGGTGAAGGTGTTGGCCGAGGACGCGCTCTGCAGGTCGAGCAGGAGCGTATAGAGCCGGTTCACCTGCGCGGCGGTCCTGTTCTCGAGAAGCGGGCAGATTTCGGGCGTGGAGTTGAACGACTGCATGTAGAGCAGTAGGAGGCGCGAGGACTGCAGCTCGTCGTCGGCCCGCTGCAGCTGCCCGCTCAGCTCGCCCGTGCGCGAGTCGTCGAGGTATTTTATGAAGAAGAAATTGCCCACGAACAGCACGAGCGTGATGATCAACGCCTTCACGTAAACGCTTACCATAAGTTCACCATGCAAAACCGGTTACCAGTTCCTCCTGCTTCCGATGGCCTCGTTCACCATGCTCGTGAAATACACGAACGAGATGAAGCTCGAGTACAGGGTCATGAATATTATCAGCGGCGGAATCTGGTCCAGGCGCGGCTTCTGCTTCGCGATGTCGAAGCTTATCCAGATTATGTAGCTCCACACGATGACCGTGAAAAGCAGGAAGAATGCCGAGGAGTTGAAGACCGCGTTCGAGTAGGTGCCGGGGTTGAAGAGCAGCGAGCTGTCGGCGGAAATCACGTTCCCGAGGCCCGGGGCCATGTTGAGGAAGTTGCCGATGTGCATCCAGAGCACGCGCGAGACCACGACCACGCCCAGCAGCTCGATTATGAACGAGATGGGGTAGACGAACTTCCCGAAGTTCCCGTACTTGGAGCTGAAAATCATGTGGTTGTACTTGAAGCCGTTGAATATCTTGCCGCGCAGCCAGCGCAGCCGCTGGCGGAAGAGCGACTTCCAGGTCTGCGGAACGTCGGTGAACACCTGCGCGTCTGTGTTGAGCTTTATCTTCCAGCCCTTTTCCTGCAGGTGCAGCGCTATTTCCATGTCCTCGGTGATGTTGTTCTCGTCAAAGCCGCCCACGTCCTCCAGCGCCTTCTTTGAGTAGACCGACATGGGGCCGGGCGTGACGAGCAGGCCGTCGAGCTGCGAGAGCGCGGTGTGCCAGAAGCCGAAGGATGCGTAATACTCTATCTCCTGTATCCTCTGCACGAAAGTTTTCGGCTTCTCGACGCAGATGAGCGCGGCGACAGCGCCGACGTCTGGCGCGTTGAAGAGCGGGACCATTTTCACGAGTGCGTCCTTCTGGGGGTAGGTGTCGGAGTCTATGCACGCGACCAGCTCGCCCTTGGCGCGCCCGAGCGCCATGTTTATCGAGGCCGCCTTGCCCAGGTTCTTCGGGTTCCGGATTATCTCGACCTTGAACTTCTTCGCTATTTCATAGGTGTTGTCGGTGCTCGCGTCATCCACCAGGAGAATCTGCGGCTTGCTCGGATAGTCGAAGGCGGTCACGCACTGCAGGCACTTCTCGAGCGTGCGGCCGCTGTTGTAGGCTGAAATTATAATGGAGACCGAGGGGAAGCGGTCGGAGCGCGGCTCGGGCTTTTTCTCCCAGTATGTGAGCAGGTAGACGACCGCGACATAGACGAAAAAGAAGTTGGCGACGAGGAAAATGACGAGGTAGGGCACGAACGAGAATAGCAGGTGGAAGAAGAGGGCGAAGAGCAGGAGGACGATGAGGGCCGAGAGCCAGAGCTTGTTCATTTCAATCAATTCCGCTGCTTTTCCAATGACTCGCGCCCGTTCCGCGCGTTTCCGCGTCAGGACGCGTTCGGCGAACCATTCCCGCTCATGCCGCGCGTTTCCGCGTCAGGACGCGTTCGTATGCATCGCACCCTATATTCCCACATAGTAATTTTAATCCCCTTCTTTCCTAATGCTCCACCATGCAGCTGATAATCTGCGAAAAGCCGAAGGTGGCCGAGAAGGTCGCGAATGCGCTGGCAGAGGGCAAGATAGAGCGCGGCGAGCTTTTCGGAGTGCCCCACTATACGCTGAAGCGCCATGGCAAGGACATCGTGGTGGCGCCGGCCGTGGGCCACCTCTACTCGCTCAGGCAGGCGAAGGGCACCGGCGGCTATCCTGTTTTCGACATTGAGTGGGCACCCACCGCGGAAGTGGAGAAGAAGTCGGCGTTCAGCATAAAGTACCTGAAGGCCATCGAGTCCCTGGCGAAGAAGGCCAAGGAATTCGTTAACTCCTGCGACTACGACTCCGAGGGCTCGCTCATCGGCTATAATATAATACGGTTCGCGGGCAAGGCCGAGAAGGGCAGGCGCATGAAGTTCTCGGCCCTCACGACCGAGGACCTGGTCGAGGCCTACGACAACGCGGACGAGCTGGACTACGGCAACATACGCGCGGGCGAGGCGCGCCACATGCTCGACTGGTTCTACGGCATAAACCTGAGCCGCGCGCTAATGGACGCGATAAAGAAGGCGGGCACGTTCAAGCTCATGAGCATCGGCCGCGTGCAGGGGCCGGCGCTGAAGATTCTCGAGGAGCGCGAGAAGGCCATAATGGCGTTCAAGCCCGAGCCCTACTGGGAGCTCAGCGCCCTCGCGCGCGACACGGTTTTCATGAATTGCCGGGGCAGGTTCGTGAAAAAGGAGGAGGCCGACGCTGCGCTCGGGCGCACGGCAAAGGAGGGCGCGGTCTCGGCTGTCGAGGTGCGGCAGTTCGAGCAGGCGCCGCCCGTGCCCTTTGACCTCACCTCGCTGCAGGTCGAGGCCTTCCGCTGGTTCCATTTCTCGCCGTCGCAGACGCTGCAGCTCGCGCAGTCTCTTTACGAGGCCTCGTTCATCTCGTACCCGCGCACCTCTTCGCAGAAGCTGCCGGAAAAGCTCAATCATCCGAAGCTGCTTTCCGTGCTTGGGAGGAACGAGGCCTACAAGGAGCTTGCGGCCAAGTTGATTGCGACCGGCCGCACGAAGCCGCACGAGGGAAAGAAGGAGGACCCGGCGCATCCGGCCATCCACCCGATTAGCGGTTCGAGGCCTAACGAGGAGCGCGAGGGCAAGCTGTTCGACCTCATCGCGCGGCGCTATCTCGCGTGCTTTGCCGAGCCGGCCATGAGGGAGAGCGGAAGGATAGAACTGCAGCTTGGGGAGGAGAAATACGAGACGCGGGGCACGCGCACGGTGGCGCGGAACTGGATGGACTATTACGGGCCCTACGCGAAGTTCGAAGAAATTTCCCTGCCGCCGCTGGCCAAGGGCGAGGCGGTGAAGGCCGAGAAGCTCGCGATTCATGAGAAGAAAACAAAACCGCCGGCGCGCTTCACGCAGGCCAGCATAGTGGAGGAGCTCGAGTCGCGGGACTTGGGCACGAAGGCGACGCGCTCGGTGATAATTGAGACGCTTTACCGGCGCGGCTACGTGCACGATTCCAGCATACGAGTCACGCCCTTCGGCCTGGCCGTGTGCGAGGCGCTGGAGCACAACTGCCCGGAGATTCTGGACGAGGAGCTCACGCGCAAGGTTGAGCGCGAGATGGAATTCATACGCACGGGCGAGCTGACAGAGAAGAAGGTGCTCGAGGACGGAAAGGCGGTCCTGCGGGCCATACTTGAGGAGTTCCGGAGCAATGAGGAGAAAATCGGGAAGGAGCTCAGGGGCGCGATACAGGAGACGCGCGAGCAGCAGAACATGCTGGGCAAGTGCAAGGCGTGCGGAGGCGACCTGAGGATAATCAGGCTGCGCACAGGCTCGGTGTTCGTGGGCTGCTCGAATTATCCGAAGTGCCGGAACAGCTACCCACTGCCGCAGCGCGGGAAGATTTTGCCGCTGGGCACCATGTGCGAGAAGTGCGGCACCCCGCGGGTGCGCGTGATACGCGAGGGCTCGAAGCCCTTCGAGATGTGCATCGACCCGAAGTGCGAGACGAAGAAGGACTGGGGAAAACCGAGACCAAACCCCGCGGCGACTGCAGTGGTGAAAGCTGCTGCGAAGCCCGCGGTGAGCGCGGGGGCGGAGCCAGCTGTTGAAAAACCTGCGCAGAAAATTTCCGAGCTCGCGACCGCAGCGAAGGCGCAGCCCGCGGAGGCAAAACCCGCACCGAAGGCGATTGCGAAAACCGTTTCTAAAAAGGAAAAATCCACGACGTTGGGAAAGGGAAAGAGGAAACTTTCCGACGGCAAGAAGTAACCTATATATACCTTCCCTTTCCAACCCGTATCCCCCTTGTTGCAGTTGATGCGGCAAGAGGATTTCTCCGACCGGAGCTGTGGGAGGCCGAGGCTGGAGGGAAAGGTGGCAGTCATATGACGGCTCTTGATGTATTGGATGTAGAGCGCATAATCCGCAAGGCAGGCGCGGACCGCGTAAGCGAAGGTGCGGGCCGGATGCTCGCCGAAGTGCTTGAGGAAAAGGCAACGGAGATTGCCGAGCGCGCGGTAAGGCTCGCCAAATATGCGAACAAGAAGACGCTCACGCGCGCGGAAATAGAGATTGCGCTCATGTATGAGAGGGATGCGGTCGGGGAGGAAGTCGTGGCGAGCGGGATTGGAAGAAAATCGGATGTGAAGAGGAAACCGGTGCCTCTAGCAATCTAGAATCTAGCAGGCCAGGCGCATCTTTTCCTTCAGGGCAGCGAGGAATTTTTCATCATCCTTATTTTCGGCGCTGAGCTTTTCCATCGGGCACGGGCCCGTGCGGGCGGCATTCAATATCTTGTCGACTATCTTCTCCGCGCACGCCGGGATGCCGGCCTTCTTCAGAAGCTCGAACGCGCCCCTGCTCGCAATGCCCGCGTGCACGTTCCCGACCCGCGCCATTATGAAAATCCGGGCAGCGGCCTCGCCCACCACCTTGTCGTAGATGCTCGCGCCCTTCATCAGCGCTGGCTTTGTGAAATAGAGATGAGCCAGGGGCTTGAGGCCCGCCTCGTCGGACTCGTAGACCGTGCGGTCGTCCTTAAGCACGCGTAGGGCTGGCACGATAATAACCTTCGAGGCGCGGAAGCAGCACGCCTGCCATCAACGCCATCACGACGTTGCTGACTGCAAGCGCAACTATGACTTCCTGAACCACGGCAACTGGCATGTGCGCCAGCGCGATGTCGCTGTAATAGAGCCACGGGAGCTGGACCGCGAATGCCGCGAGCGCGGCGGGCGCGATGTGCCAGCGCCTGCTCATGCAAAGATAGCCCGTCAGGCCGCCCAGAATCACGTTGCCCACTATCAGGTAGGGGTTGTTGAGAGCCACCGCGGAGCCCACCGCGCCGACGGCGCCCGCAAAGGCGCCTCCGAAGGCGCCGAACAGGCCGGCTGCGAGGAAGATTGCAATCTGGAAGATGTGGAACTGGCCCGCGCCCCAAGGCACGCTGAATACGAACCAGCCGAAGAGGTTCGGCAGGACCCCGAGCAGAAGCAGGGTCAGCAGGTTCCTGGAAGTAAACTCAAAGCCGAAAATGTTTTTTCGCACGTACAATTGCAACACCCCGCACAATTTTCCGGAAATTCCTGAAAGGATATCGCGGGGCGGATTAATAAATTTTCTTGGCCATAAATTCGTGGCATGTATGAAAGACGTTACGGAACGGCACCGCCTATTAGGCGTTCACCAGGCCGGCGCCCGCGGCCCGAGTTTGATCTTGCTGATTGCCAAGAGAGAAATAGGCAAGAGCCCCGGCGCGCCATCAAATTCCGTAAAACCCTGCGGGAGATGTCCATACGGGAAGATTCTTGGTTGACGCAGAAAATTGGCCGGCTAATGATTTGCATCATGAATACCGGGGCACCAGACTTGGCAGAAGCGCACCTTAAACGGTTCGCCAGAGGATATCCGAAGGTTCAGCGTTTTTCGAACATATTGCTCAATTTATACTGTAAAGAGGGTAGGCTGGAAGAAGCAACGCAGGTGTTTTTTCAGTCTATTGAAAATGGAACCGCGAATAGTGTGACGGGCAACACCATGCTCGGAATATGCCAAAAATCCAAGAATATTGAAAATGGACTCGAAATATTTTATTGGATGAAAGCCGAGGGACTGGCCAATGTAATTTCCCATAAGCTGATTCTGGAGGCGCTGTATGCTGCCTCGCACTTTAAGGAGATGCAGGACATAGTTTCAACGGCGCCGGCAGATATACAGGCAGACACGCGAGTCATGGCGTACAAAATAGATGCCATTAGAAAACTGAAAAGCTATGAGCTTGCGATAAAAGAAATCGATGGCCTGCTGAGCACACCTGGATTGGACAGGAGAGAAAGAGAGGGTGTCTTGATTTCGAAGGCCTATTGCCTGGTGAATGTGCAGCAGTTTGGAGAGGCTGAGGGAATTTTCAGGCAACTTCTGAAAGACAACCTCACAGAAAATCATCGCGTCCGGGTGCTTTGCGGACTCGTATTTACGCATAACGTGAGGGAGGATGAGGCACCGGAAATAAGCGCTGAATTGGAGAGCTGGCGCGGCAAAAGGAATGAAAGAAGCAATCGCGATATTCACTGCGCGCTTAAGATATTGACCAGGCAGTATCCGTCATTGAAAATGGCTGCCCCGGCGCCTGTCTAGGATTTATAAACCTTTTCATGCATAAGAAGAGCAAGCTGTTTTTCCCGACTGTACCGCTTAGGCGGGAGGGGAAAGACAAGGAAAGTTGAGTTGCAGTTGGAGGAAACCCGAGAGGCTTCGCTATGGCAATTGAAATCGGAAAATTCACCGAGGCATTCAACGCCGTGCTCGCCGAGAAGGGCAAGCGCAAGTTCACGCAGACAGCGGAGCTGATGATAAACTTCAGCAGCATCGATTTTAACAAGCAGGACAACAGGCTGAACCTCGAGCTCGCCCTGCCAAAGGGCCGCGGCAAGGAAATGAAGATTGCCGTTTTCGCGGACGGCGGCCAGGTGGCGCTGGATGCCAAGAACGCGGGCTTTGACGTCATCGGCAGCGAGGAGATTGCGAAGCTCGGAGCGGACAGACCCAAGCTCAAGGCCCTGGCGAAAACCCATGAGTTCCTCGCAGAGCCGAAGCTCATGATGGTTGTCGGCAAGAGCCTGGGTCAGTTCCTGGGCACGCGCGACAAGCTGCCGAGGCCCCTGGTGGGCTCAGGCTCACAGATGGCGGCTCTGGCGGACAAGGCGCGGAGGAACGTGAGGATAAAGAGCAAGGGCAAATACCTGCCCGTGGCGCAGTGCGCCGTCGGCAACGAGAACATGAGCGCGGCGGATTTGGCCGAGAATGCTTACACGGTTTACGAGGCAATCAGGAACAAGGTCGGCGGAGATTTCTTCATCAAGAGTGTGATGGTCAAGCTCAGCATGGGCAAGCCAGTGAAGGTTGGTTGATATGGCGGAAGCTGTGGGCGCGAATGCGGGTGCAAAGACTGGGGCAAAAACGGTTAAGAAAGCCGGCTTGAGGAAGGCAGCGACCGCAAGGCCCTCGCAGAAGCTCAAACAAGAAGTGGTCGCCGACCTGGTCAAGCTCATGAAGAAATACAAGACCATCGGCATAGTGGACCTGCGCAACCTGCCCGACAGCCAGTTCGGCTCGCTGAGGAAGAAGCTGCGCGGCAAGGCCGAGTTCGCGGTGGCCAAGAACACGCTCATCAAGATGGCATTCGAAAAGTCAAAGGTCGGTGCGGGGCTCGTGCCCATGGTGAACGCGCCGAGCGCGCTCGTGTTCACCGACATGAACCCGTTCGAGCTTTTCAATTTCCTGAAGAAGAACAAGGGCAAGGCAGCGGCAAAGCCGGGCCAGCTCGCGCCCTTTGATTTGATTGTGCCTGCGGGTGAGACGACGCTGCCACCGGGCCCTGCGCTTTCGGAACTCAAGAGCGCGAAGATAGACGCGCGCATACAGGACGGCAAGGTCGTGATTGCAAAGGATTCTCTGGTCGCGAAGAAGGGCGAGAAGATTAGCGACCTGGTGGCCAAGGGCCTGCAGAAGCTCGGCATCGAGCCCTTCGAGGTCGGCATGAACATGGTTGCCGCCTTCGACGGCGCACTCGTCTACTTGCACGATGTAATGGACGTGGACGAGGAGAAGCTCATGGCCCAGTTCGCGCAGGGCTACCAGAACGCGATGAACCTGTCGGTTGAGATAGGCTACACGACCAAGGCCAACATCGAGATCATGATTGTGAAGGCAGTGCGCAATGCGCGCGGGCTGGCGGTCGAGGCCAACATCTACGAGAAGGACGTGATGGGCGAGATAATGGCAAAGGCGAAGAGGGCGCACGACGCGCTCGCCGTAAACGTGAAGGAAGAGGCGCCTGCTGCTCCGGCTGCTGAAAAAGCCGCACCGGCTGCATCCGAACCTGCCGCTAACGAGGAGAAGAAGTA
The DNA here is from genome assembly GCA_902386535.1 of Candidatus Burarchaeum australiense. Classification (GTDB taxonomy): domain Archaea; phylum Micrarchaeota; class Micrarchaeia; order Burarchaeales; family Burarchaeaceae; genus Burarchaeum; species Burarchaeum australiense. The sequence continues at coordinate 8,335 of CABMJK010000034.1, forward strand.
GGGAATGAGTGAATGCTTAAAAAAAGCTAGAGAGGTGTGTAAGATGGAATACGTGTATGCCGCGTTGCTTCTGCACGACGCGAAGAAGGAAATAAGCGAAGCCAACGTGCTCGCGGTCATAAAGGCTGCGGGTGTCGAGGCTGACGCCGCCAAGGCAAAGGCCCTCGTGTCCTCCCTCCAGGGAGTGAACATCGAAGAGGCCGTGAAGAAGGCTGCCGTCGCTGCGGTTGCGGCTGCGCCCGCTGCGGCTCCTCACGCGGAAGGCAAGAAGGAAGAGAAGAAAGAGGAGAAGAAGAGCGAGGAGGAGGCTGCTGCCGG
>CABMJK010000035.1 GCA_902386535.1 Candidatus Burarchaeum australiense
CTGTTTCAGGTATTTTGCCCTGCTCGCCTTTTCCCTGCCATTGAAGCCTGCAGGCAGGTGGGAACCGTCGCTGAAGGGCTTGGTTCCGGACTTGCCGCACCTGCAGAGCGAGTACGTTTTCTGCTTGGGATACGCACCGCCCTTGCCCCACTTCTCCGGGACCCCTTCTTTCCCTGTCAGGATGATGTCCTTGCCGAGCGGGAGGCCGCCTGAGACGACATATGGTCCATTATCGGTTATTGCAATGGCGCATTCGTATTTGTTGGCTTTTTTATTGGATTTTTTTACTGCCATACTGACACCCATGCTATTTTTTCGCCATACTTCAGAAATCCTCGCCTTTTCGCAATTTGATTGAAATTCGCTCGCCGTTCTTTTGAATAGTTATCTTATCCAGCTCGTGCCTCAGGCTTTTTGGAAGATGTTGCGATTGCCAGGTGCGCTCCCTGGCGACTTTAGCCTCGGAATTGCCGGCTGCAATTGCTTTAAGCGCATAGTAGGCAGCGCCGAATGCATGCTGCGGCACGTGCGCAGTTGCAACTGCATGGCCGCAAGCTCGGGCAGCAAAACAAGCAGCGTCATTTTCCTTGGCGCTGCGGGCAGCGGCATGGGCGAAAAGGGAAGCATTGCGTATGTCAGCCATCCTGAACACTCCTGTCCGGGCCCATGCCCGGCATGCATTTATGGCTGCTCTGGGCCGTTCATCTTTTGGATATACCTTTTCAAAAAATGGAAGCGCCCGCCCGGCGCATCGGGCAGCCCAGATTGCAAGCAAACGCTGGTCCTGCTTGGTGTATTTTTTCATTGCAGTTCACGAGAACACGGCCAGGCTTCCAAGGCCATCCTTCAATTCCCCGTCGCAATATTCTATGCCGTATAGCAGGGACGTGACCAGCCTCGGGTCGAACTTCCCCTGCTCGTAAATGCACGTCATGTTCTTTCCCTCAAGGAGCTGCTTCATGTCCTGGCTTTCATTGGCGCCCAGGGAAACAAGGGTTTTGGTAAAGACGCATGCAGATGTGGAGGAATAGCTGAATGTCCCGGCATCATCCGTGAGCGTCAGGTCCATTGCTTTGCAGTTATTGGCAGCTGCGATGAAGCAGGTTTCGTTGCCGCAGGATACATTGGGCGAAGGCGTCAGGTTCTGCGTGAGGTTTTGGGTAGTGTTTATGGAGAGATTCTGCTCCGGACGCGGCGGCGCGGCACAGCCTGAAAGGAGCAGGAGAACAATCGCGCCCAGAAACAAAATTTTCGTTTTCATATGCTCACTTGTATGTTGCAGTATTGATTACGTACTTCCACGGGCCGTCGGTGAAAAAGACCTTCCAATTCCAGTCTTTTTGGGATTCCTTGGGCACATCCATTCCATAAAGTCCGCCCTGCCAGTTGCTTTTTTCAGCGCTCATCGTCTTCATGAGAAGGCTGTTTGCCGCCTTCGGGATCGTTGAAAGCCCCATTTGCTTTGCAAGGTTCTTTTCAGCAGCAGCCTTGGCTTCTTCGGTGAACTGGCCACTGTTTATCGCCCTGTCCATGTATTGGTAATATTCGTGGGGCAAACCTTGGCTTTTCCTGAGCTGGGCCATGGCGATGTTGGCCTGGTAATTGTTCGGATCATTATCGAGAATTGCCTTGTATTTCGCCTCGGCGCTTGCGTCAAGCTGGTCAATCTGGCTTTGCTTGCCAGCCATTGCCGCGGCGTCAGAATCTCCGAAAAGAAGGTCCTGGAGCTTTAGGAATCTGAGGTCGCTTCTCAGCTGCATGTCCGCCCTCAAATCATTTTGTGCGGCTGAAAGCTGGTCGTCAACTGAAGCTTCAGGAGGCCGGGTGGGCTGAACGACCTGGGGGCACCCTTGGCTGTTCGTGCCTGCCAGTCTCGTGGAACCGCTGCATGCGCCGTCAGGGCCGCTATAATCCCAAGTGTATCTTGCTGCAAAAGCAGAACAATCGGTCGTAAAGAAAATATCATAGGCAGACAATACCGAGGAACCGGGCGGATCATTAATAGTCCGGCCAGGGATATGCAGCACATTGCCGGAGGCGAATGTTCCTCCGATGGTGCCGTGCGGGTCAGTCACTGTTGCGCTGTTCCCGTTGTGCTCGATGGGCATTGTCATCTGGCTCGTTGTGGCGCTTCCGCCGCAGCCGCTGTCGTCTTCAGTAACGCTCACGTGCCAGCTGCTAAGGCCGGTGTAATTGTTCCAGTTCCAGGCATGTACTGAGGCTAGGAAAAGAGCCGCGAATAATATTGGCAGCAGCTTCATGCATAGGTCATGCGGACGGGATTTTAATTACTTTCCATTGCGCAGCCGGCAGATTCTATTTTTTGCCCCGTTCCTTTTCATTCCTGCTTTGACCAGCTTCTTTATGAGGGGAACTGGAAGCTTTTTATCCAGGGGAAAACGGATAGTTGCTTTGGCGGTTTCATAGCCTGCCAGCTCTTTCTTGTGCTCTTCAACAACTGGGGGCGGGATGTAGAGCCCGACGTGGGTTTTGGCAAGCCTGAAGTAAGCCAGCGATCCTTTGTAGCCGTAATAGGGCATTCCGTAACTGAGGCGTTCAACGGCATCCGGCGCGGTCTCCTTGATTGCTGCCCGAAGCTGCCTCAGTTTGCCCTGCGCTTTTTTTGGCGCGGCCGCGATGTACGCGCCCACGCCCTTTGGTTTTTTCATGCCCATGATGAAAATAGGCGGTTGGATTGTTTATAAGGTTTTGGAAGGCGCGTGGGGCATATTCAAAAAACTATCCATGGAAATAACCCCATGGACAGGACGC
>CABMJK010000036.1 GCA_902386535.1 Candidatus Burarchaeum australiense
AAGGACCGTGGCATTCGCGGAGCCGAAGAATGGCTTGCCATCGATTGGAGGATTCAAGCTCGGCAGCGCGCCATTGCCCCCGCAGCCCTCGAGAAGGAGGAAAACCGCCAGCGAGGACAGGAGGAGCGCGGGGAAAAATTTGGAACTCATGGGATGCACCAGGGTTTGCGGCAGGCTCAAGGCTCAATACACGTGCTCATTCGGGTAGATTTCCATCCCCTTGGCCGCGAAGCGCATTAGGAAAAGGCGCTCGGAGAATTTCGTGCCGCGCATCTTCGCCACCTCTAGGGCCCGCAGGCGCTGCTCGCCCTTGCGGATGCTGTAAAGGTAGATTACGCCGTCCGAAAGCGGCTCGATGTCGAACTGCGGGAGCGGAGTGCCGGCGGCGTCGGTGTTGCAGTCGGCCGTGAGCATCACCGTGCAGCCCCAGTTCTTGAGCTTCGTGAGGAGCTTCACGATTTCCTGCCGCTTCTTGAGCTCGGTCTCGTACAGCACCGCGAAGGAAGTCACGGTGTCGAGCACCACCCGCTTGACGTGGAACTCCTCGATCTTGTCATGAATCATGAGCTCCTGCGCCAGGAAGTGGTCGACCTCGTGCGGAGGATAGGAGAAAAACAGGAAGCGCTTGTCCTTCTCGAGCTGCTCGAAGTTCCAGCCGTAGGCGGACATGAACTCGTAGACCTTGCCCCGCTCCTCCTCGAAGGTTATGTAAAGCCCGTTCTCCTTGGCGACAGTGACGCCCTCGTAGAGGAACTGCAGCGCAAACGTTGATTTGCCGGTGCCCGTGCCCCCGGCAACCGAGATGATGCCTCCGCGCGGATAGCCGCCGCCGAGGATTTCGTCCAGGCCTTTCAACCCAGTGCTGACGCGTTCCATGCCCCGCCCCGCTAAACTATTAAATCTCGCAGGTAAATCGGATGCATATGCGCCCCACATGCTTAATAATATTGGTAGTTGCGCTGCTCGGAGTTTCCATCATGGCCCCTGCCGTGGTTTCCGCGGCCGATGCGCAGGTTTCGGTGGCCGGCGCGGATAGTTCGCAGCAGTCCCCTTGCCCCCTGGGCGGCGCCAGCCTGCTTGTGCCGGCAGTCACCGGCGAGGTCGGCCAGATGCTGAACATGTCGGTCTCAGCGCAGCCGGGAAACGGCGAGATTTTCATGCCCACCACGCCCTATGTGGGCGTGCAGACGCAGAACTCCGAGAAAATCGCGATATCAGTAGCCACGAGCATCCTTGACCTCAACAAGAGCCATTGCGATTTCCTGTTCAGGATAAACGGCGAGATGGAGGGCGAGACGGACACCGTGGACGGCCCGAGCGCAGGGGCGGCCATGACGCTCATGGCCCTTTCCGCGCTCAGCGACACGCCGCTCGAGGCGAACATGAGCCTGACGGGCACCATAGAGCCCGATGGAACCGTGGGACCTGTTGGCAGCGTGAGTGCGAAGGCCGAAGCCGCGGCCAAGAGCGGCGTGAAGATTTTCCTAGTGCCAAAGCTTGAGATGTACGAGAGGCTCCTGCTCAGCGGCGTGAGGAAAAATTACAACATAAGCGTCTACGAAGTCCATGACATATTCGAGGCCGCGGCAATTGCGCTGGGCGGCGTGGTTCCGAACCAAACAAACCAGACGTATTTCGGCACGATAGTTTCCGACGCCCTCCCGCCTTACATGCTTCCTGACAGCCCGCAGGTAGCCAGGTTCGGGCGCATTGCGGAGGAAACGCTTGCCGACAGCGCCAGGACCGTGGAGACCGCGAAGACGCGCGGGAATGGGGAGTTTGACAAATATTTTGACGGCGAGCTCGCGGCAGTGCGCAAGTTGCTGGACAAGAACTATTCATACACCGGAGCGAACGTCGCCTTCCTGACCCAGGTTGATGCGAGCGCCATCGGCCGGGACACAAGCAATGCTGAAGTGAACCGGACTTTCGAGGAAGTGCAGGCCTGCATCAACGGCACGCGAAAGCCTGCACTGCGGGGGGACAACTTCGAGGAGGTTTTCGGAGGCGAGGTCAGGCTGACCTGGGCGAAGTCGAAGCTGCAGGAAGTGCAGGACCTGGCGGTTGAGGGCGAGGACGCGAACGTCTTCAGGCTCAGGGAACTGGAATACGCGCGAGGGTGGTGCAACCTGGCGAGAAGGCTTTTCGCATACCAGGGAAGCGGCGCGGTGCTGAATGAGGCCTTGCTGAAGGACATGGCGAAGGAGAAGCTGCGCCAGGCCAATGCTGCTGTTTCTAGCGAGGACACGGACGCCGAATGGCACCTTTCGGCGGCCTCTGAAGCCTATGATGCGGGAGATTACGGCGCCTCGCTCTATGATTCAGCCTATGCGCTCGGCATGTCGGTGGCTGCCAAGGAACTTGCGGACCAGACGCCGGAGACGCTGAAGCCACGGGTGGACGAGCTCGTGGGCGAGAAGGCAAACGGCTTCTGGCCGAACCTGTACAAGATGCAGGTGCAGTATTATGCCGCGGCTAACAACACGGACCTGGCGACTTCGTTCAGGATGGCTGCATTCGTCAACGAGCTGGACAGGACGAACATGGCGATGGAAACTGCGCTGTTCGCGGAAAAAAACGCAACCGTTGGCGCGCCCGTGACGGGTCCGGGAACCAACGCCTATGTGGAAATAAAGGCCAGCTCCACGGATGCGCTGGTGGTTCTGGCGGTTCTCGGAATCCTGCTGATAGCGGCCTATGAGATGGGCGTTAAAATGGGCGGCAAGCGGGCGACGTTCGAGGATTAGATTGCGCCGGCACGTTTGCGAGGGGCGCGATTGCAGGAAGGTGCGGAAAGGGCGCTGTTGCGAGGCAAGAACTTCATGCATCCTTCTAAGCGAATCATTGGAAGCAAAGGCGGCCTGCTGGTAGGCAGGAAAATTGTGCTCGGGATTTGCGGCAGCATCGCGGCCTACCGGGCGCCAGACATTGCGCGCGGGCTGATGCGCCAGGGTGCCGAAGTCATTTGCGTGATGAGCGGCGGGGCTGCGCAGTTCATCAGCGCGGATTTGCTGCGCTGGGCCACGGGCAACGAGGTAATTACCGGGATAACGAGCAGGGCAGAGCACGTGGAGCTGTGCGGGAAGGCGGCTGAAAGGGGCGGCGCGGCCGCAGGGAAATGGGGGGCGCGGGCGGACGGGAGGGCCGACCTGTTGCTCATTGCTCCGGCCACATCGAACGCCATTTCCGAGATTGCCCACGGCTATGACAGGGGTGCGGTCACCATGATGGCTGCCACGGCGCTCGGCTCGGGCGTGCCGATTGTGGTCGTTCCGGCAATGCATGAGGGGCTTTACGATAATCCGGTGCTGCGGGAGAACGTGAAAACGCTGGAGAAGGCGGGTGTGATTTTCGTGCCGCCGCGGCTGGAGGACGAGAAGGCCAAGGTGGCCGAGGTTGACGAAATCGCGGACTGGGCCGTGCGTGCGATTGCGGAGAAGAAGGGAGAGGCGGTCTTGCACGGGAAGAAAATCGTGGTCACGGCGGGCGCCACGCGCGAGTTCATCGATGACGTGCGGTTCATCTCGAACCCGAGCAGCGGCAGGATGGGCGTCGAGATTGCGCGTGAGGCCTGGAGGCGCGGGGCCGAAGTCGTGCTCGTCGCCGGGCATCTCGAGGTCGAGGCGCCTTCGCATCTCAAAATGGCGGGGGTTGAAAGCGTGCGGGAGATGCTCGCGGCAGTCGTGCGCGAAAGGGCCGGTGCATACGTGCTCGCGGCCGCCGCGGGGGATTTTGAGGTGAAGAGGATGCGAGGAAAGATGGACTCGAAAAAAGCAGCAAGGATTTCCCTTTCGCCCGCGCCGAAGATTGCGGACCTCGTGAGGAAAAAATATCCGAAGGCGAAGCTGGTGATTTTCAAGGCCGAGGTCGGGGCGCGGGGGCTCGAGGAAAAGGCCAGGAAGAGGATGAAGGAGTGCGGCGCGGACGTTGCCGTTGCAAACATCGTCGCTCATGGGAAAGGCTTTGGCGGCGCGGAAAACGGAAAATACGAGGCAATTATTTTGAGCGGCAGGGGAAGGCGGAAGAAGTTCGGGGGGACGAAGCAGGAGGCGGCCGCGGAAATCCTGAAGGCTATTTTTTGAGCGAGAGATAGAGCCTCTGCATTTTCATCGCATCCTGCTCCAGCAAGGGCGTTTCGCAGATTATCGTGCCGTCATAGCCCTGCTCGGCGCAAAGTTTCAGGAGGGGTTGCAGTGGCGGCTCGTTGGTGGTTCCCAGTTCCAGGTGCCGGCGCTCGCCCTTGTCCGTGTATTCTATCTCCGAAAAGTGCGAGTGGAAGGAACGAAGGAATTTCGAGCCCGACGCTGCCTCGAGCTTGTTGAAAATCATCGCATAGTCGGCTTCGCCCTTTATCACGCCATTGCCGCGCGCATGGCAGTGGGCAAAGTCGACGACCGGCGCCGTTTGGGGCAGCTCGGCACCCAGTTCGATGATTTCCTCGAGGCTTCCGAACTGGCTGCCCTTGCCCATGAGCTCCATGCCGAGAATCACGTCGTTGATGCCAAGCGCGTGCATCTGCTCGAGCGCCTTGCTCATCGTTTCCCTTACCAACACCTTGCAGACCGCGGATGGTCGGCCCATGTAGAAACCAGGATGGAAGACGATTATCCGCGCACCCAGGAGATGGGCGGCTTTCGCAGTGTCGACGAGATTGCGCACCGAGCGCACCAGCTTGGTTTTCTCAAGCGCGCAGCAGTTTATCCAGTAGGGCGCATGGCATGAGAGCGAGATGTGAAGGCGCTTGGCCTCCGCGCCTATTGCGCTTGCCTGGGCCGCGCCCATGTGCACCCCGTGCACGAACTCCACCTCCATGGCGCCGAGCCCGAGCTCGGCGACAGTGCGCACGCCTTCGAGCGTGCCGCCATTGGAGGCTATGGGTATTCCCGCTGGTCCGAAAAGCATGGCCGTTCATTGCCTACGCAAAGTTATAGCTGTTTGCCTTCCAACGCATCTGCGGGACCATGAAGGCATTCGTGAGCGCGATGCTCGTAGCCACCCTTCTCCTTCCGTTGCTAGTTTTCCTTTCATCGCGAGCCGACGTGCATGCTGATGAGGGGCAGATGCTGTCCCGCGCCTTTGCGGCCGAGGCCAACAGGAACGCAGGAGAGACTGCGCTGCTTGCCATGAAGGAGGCCATGAGAAGAACCGCGGCCGAGCGGATGCCACGCGATGCAAGGAGCGTGAAAGAGACGGAGGTGGAGATCGGGAAAAGACTGGCTGACTTCGAGGCGTTTGCGGAGAATGAGTTTGCAACTGGAGGCAAGGAGGTTGACGTTTGGTGCGGGCCGTTTTCCGCCGCGGGAGCGGATGCGCTGGCCCGCGCGATGGCAGATGGGCGGAAAACCAGGAAGTGCGACGGGTGTTGGGATGCGGGAAAGGAAATTTCGCTCGTGGGAAAGAACGGCATGCAGGAAATAAACGCGTGTGCATTCGCCATCATCGTGCAGCCGGCTGTCGGAGGAGGAAAGGTTGGCGTCGGGAATGCGGCCCTGAGCCTGCTTTATGACGAAACGGGCGGCGCGCTCGTGCCTGCAGATGAGGACGTGGCCGGGGCAATCGCCACTGGAGAAATTTACGTCGGGGTTTCGGTTTATGACGCGAGAACGGGAGCGGCATCGGTTCGCTACATTGCGCCGGGCGAGATGGAAGAATACTGAGGGGACTGCCCGCGCCCGGAGAGGGCAGGTGGGTCTCGAGGCGCTGATAGCGATAGCCGCATTTCTGGCGCTGCTTGCCGCGCTCATAGGGGCCGCGGCACTCGCCTCGGACGCCACCATGCAGGCAGGAGATGCGGTGAAGAATGAAAGGCTGACTGCGGCTGCGGTGCTCGAGAATGAGATTATGGACTCGGAAGGCGTGGTTTTTGCCGGAGAAAATAAAACTGCAGGAACGGGCCGAACGGGTGCGTGACGATGCGAAAGGGAAGTTGAGGAAACGCGGATGGACGTGTGAAGATGCGGGGAGCGATAATGACCTCAGATGCGTTGATTGCTTCTTTCGCAGTGCTACTCATGATCGTGGCGTGGGTTTATGCGCACTCGGCGCTGGTAGGCGGCGAGATTGCGGATGCGAAGCTTGAGGCAAAGAAGGCGCGGGTGCTTGCATTGACGGACTGGACTGCGGGAGCCGTGAAGGACGGGACGCTGAAGGAAACTGGCGCAACAGGCAATGAAGAATTTGCAGAGGCTGCGGCAAGATTCGGGATTGAGGGCGCAAAAGTGCGCACGTGGGCCGCGGGAGAAGGAAAGGGCAGTCTTGACGGAATTGCGGAAATGGAAGGGAAAGAAACCGTTTGCATGCGGCGCGTCGTGAGCGCGGGCGGGAGTGCGAGCGAAAACCCGCGGATCGTGGAGGTGTGCGCATGATTCGCGTTCGAGGCTCGCGGAGCAAAGGATTCCTTCTCACGTTCGAAGCGCTAGCCTCGCTGCTCGTGCTTCTCGGCGCCTTGTTTCTGGCAGTTGACCTGGGCCAGGCAAGGCACGGAAGCCGCATTTCCGCGCTTGCAGCAAGCATGCAGGCAGAGGATGTGGCCGAGTTCGTGGCGGGGGCGGGCGGCGCCGCGCGGGCCGGAAGCGGAAGGCTGGAGGCGGTCGCGGAGGAACTCGGCGCGTGCATGAGGATTTCGGATGAAAATGGCGGCCAGGAACTTTTCAGGTCGGAATGCTTCGGAAAGGAAAGCGGGAAGGAGCGGGCCTCGGCAAAGTATTTTGAGCTTGAAGGCACGGAATATCACGTGGCCTTGGTGGAGTTGGAAAGGAAAGGCTAGGGGATGGCCATGAATTCCATGAAACCCGTTGACCGGGGCGGGAAAAACGCTGGCGGAAGGCCAGGAATAACGCTAATCGCCAATGCAGGACCCAGGGAAGGACGGGAGGAACCGACAACCGCCACGAGGGCAAGAACCTCGTCGCGGGCGCTGACACGGGCGCAGAAGGCAGAAAGTGATGAAAAACGCGAAGAGTCCCGCAAGGGCAAGAAGGACGAAATCACAACTGCAGAGTTTTGGACGGGTGTCGGGCTTTTCATCGGAACTACCGTGCTTATGCGACTAATCGCCATTCCGAATATCGGCGAATATGGCTACGGGGCGATTGGAGACGCCATTACAACCGGTTTTGCATCGCTGGCCGCTGGAGCTGGGACTGCGATGCTATATCTGATGTCCCGCCATCCTTCTGAAGGCCCCTGATTAAGATTTAAATACCTCGGAGTAGAAGCGCTTACGATGGCGACTGTTCCGACGGGAATCGAGAAGCTGGACGAGTTGATGGGCGGCGGGCTGGAGAAGGGCTCGAGCGCACTCATCCACATGACGCCCGGCCTTGATGGCTCCACTTTTGCCCAGCAGATGCTTTTGGAAGGGCTGAAGAAGGGGTTGGACGGCATCTATGTCGTGAACAACAAGGCGCCGGAGAGCGTGCTCGATGCGACCGCGCAGCTGAACTGGCGCTCGGAGCTTTTCAAGAAGGTGAAGTTCGTGGACTGCTTTTCCGCCACGCTGGGCCAGGCCTCGGAGCAGAAATACGTCGTAAAAACGCCCTGGGACCTGAAGGAGATGGGCGCGGTGCTGGACAAGGCCCTGAAGGAGAATGACAATGCCGTGCTGGTTTTCGACTCGCTTTCCTCGCTCATGGAGCGGAAAGGGGAGAAAGAGGTGCTGGGCAACCTGAAGGAATGGAAGGACGCCATGAAGAAGAAGGGCGTGACCGCAATTTACTTGTTCACAGACTGGGGGGCCACCAAGGAAGGCACGGATTCCTTTGGCCGGATTTCCGGCGCATTCGATTACGCGCTTAGGCTCCGCGCCGTGGAGGAAAAACTCCTGCTCAGGAACTATTTCTCGGTGGAAAGGGCGCCGGGCAAGTTCCAGAAGGTCGCCGTGCCGTTCAAGATAGGGCTCGAAGGCGTGGCCATCTACGTGCCCAAGATACTCGTGACAGGGCCGTTCCATGCGGGCAAGTCGACGTTCATACACGCGGTGAGCACGCGGGCGGTTTCGGTGGACCGCATGGGCACCACCATTGCGCTCGACCATGGCTACATCGATTACGGCGGCATGAGCATCGACCTTTTCGGCACGCCGGGCCAGGAGAGGTTCACGTTCATGATAGACATCCTCAACCGGGACGTTTTCGGCATAATACTGCTGGTGGATTCGACCAACCCGGAAATCGAGCGCGCGTACGAGATGATAAAGTATGTGGAGCGATACGGGATTCCGACGGTGGTATCGGCCAACAAGCAGGACGTGCGCGGGGCGATGAAACCCGAGGACATCAAGAAGGAGCTCGTGAAAAGGGGCCTGGCAAAGGAGACCATAGTCATTGGCACGTCGGCGACCAACAAGAACGGGTGCATTGACGTGGTGAAGGCGCTGATGGACGCGATAATAGGTGTTAAACATGCCTGAAGAAACAAAAGTGAAGCTCGAGGACATGCTGACTGAGCTGAGCCAGACCGGAGACATCGAGGCCAGCGCGATTGTCAGGCGAGATGGCCTGATGATTGCGAGTGATTTGCCCTCGAAG
>CABMJK010000037.1 GCA_902386535.1 Candidatus Burarchaeum australiense
GCCATCGTCGACTATGACAACTCGGCCTTGTCGAACTCGTTCAAGTCCGAGCTTTACGCCACCAATCTTTTCTCGTGCGGCCACCAGGTGGGCAGCCAGGACGAGGGCCGGAAGCTCATCGTTTCCGGGCAGGTGAAGGCGCTTTTCGTTATTCCGGAGGGTTTCGAGCAGTCGGTGCGCGAGGGAAATACGGCCACGGTGTCGATGATAGTCGACGAGTCCGATCCCACGGTGGCGTCCCTGACAAAGGGTCAGGCCCAGATTCTCGTGCAGAGCCTGTCGGACGAAGTGGCGCGGGAGAGGGTGGCCGGCATCATTCCGGCCGAGAGCGAAGTGGCGGCCGACCTCGCAAGGGCCTCGGCAGTGCTCGCTCCGGCAGCCGAGAACGTCAACGAACCGCACAATGCGGCCATAGCGGCCTTTGCCATGGACCTGAAGCGGGCCGTGCCGCTGGCGCAAAGCCTCGTGCCTATGCCACTAGGCAACGACCAGCAGCAGTGCCAGCAATTCACGGCGTTCGACCAGTGCATGGCGAGCAGGGTGCTTCTCAGTGCCCAGGCCCGGGTCGCATCCGACGCGCAGGGGCAGCTCTCCGAAGCCATGGCGGTCTCTGCGAATGCCGAAGCCGGCAGGCAGCGAGCCATTGCCGCCATTGCGCTTATTGATGCGGCCAGCGGCAAGCAGAGCGACGTAATCTCCTCGACCAGCGCCGCCCTGTCGGTGCCGGTTTCGCTCGCGTTCATCGAGCCCTATGGCACGGGCAGGAACGGGATAGATTTCCTGATTCCGAGCATACTCGCGCTCATCATCTTCCAGGGCGCCACATTCAACCTCGGCCGGGCCGTGGCCGGAGAGCGGCGGGACGGCTCGCTCGTGCGGGTCTTCATGACGCCCACCTCGAACACGACCATACTCGTGGGCACTCAGCTGTTCTATCTTCTCTTCGAAATCGCGCGTTCCGCGCTCATCGTGCTCGCAGCAGCGCTCCTGTTCGGGGTCTCCATCAAGGGCAGCCCCATCGACATCTTCGTGATAATCGCGCTCTATGCCATGGGTGTTACCGGCATAGGCATGATTCTCTCCGTGGTCTCCAAGAGCCAGGAGCAATACATGGCGCTCTCGGCTCTCGTGACCCTCCCGGTGATGTTCCTCGCAGGCGTATTCTTCCCTGTGGACACCATGCCGGCAATCCTGCAGGGCGTTGCGAAAATCCTTCCGCTCTCCTATGCGGCGGACGCGCTGAGGGGCGTGATGATAAAGGGCTTCACGGTGGGCTATGTCTTCAATGACGTCCTGTTCCTGACAGTTTTCGGGTTCCTGACGATGGGCGCGAGCGTCCTGCTGTTCAAGCGCGAGATGATACGATAAACGGAATTCAGATCAAATGAAAAACGAGAGGGGGATAATATGCGAACAAAAGACCTGAGAACAAATAACGCGGGAACAAGAAACCCGAGGGCTCTGGCCATAGTGCCATCGGTCCTTTTCGTGCTGCTGATATTCCTGAGCGGCCTAGCGCAAGCCTCGACGGTCCCGAAGGTGGTGCTGGAGGGCTATTCCCTGACCCCAGATCCCGCGCACCCGGGCGACCTCCTGAACCTGACGCTGCATCTCAAGAGCGTTGAATGGGACAACTGCGCCTCGCAACTCACGGTCCAGTTTTCGACTGCTTATCCCCTCTCGGTGACGGGCGCGAACACCATTTATGCAGGCGACCTGTGCTACAAGGACCCGGACAGCAAGGGCACCATCTCCGTGTTTGTCCCGGTTGACAGCCTGGCGGACCCGGGCACCTACCCCATAAGCGTCACCGCCACCTATGAGCAGTTCTTCTCGAAAATATCCGACAGCTACATCGTGAACGTCCGGGTTGCCGGAACGCCTTCCTTCACGGCATCGGTATCTTCCTCAAACCCGGTTGACATATATCCCGGCGACACCGCGCTTCTTACGGTCGCGTTCGCCAACAACGGCACGGGTAGGGCTGAAGGCGTCCAGGCGACATTCAACTCGGGCACATCCGCGATGGAGGTGAAGTGGGCCGGCCAGACCCAGGAGCTGGGCGAACTTCAGGCCAGGACCAGCACGTCAGCCACTCTTGCCATAGAGATTCCGAAAAACGCAAGGCCCGGGACGTATCCTCTGGCAGCACAGCTAACCTATGCTGGCGAAGACGGGGCCATCGGGACCGCATCCTTCAATTTCGGGGTGGTCGTAAAGTCGAAGGCCGAGTTCGAGGCCAAGGCTGCCACGGATTCGCCGTTGCCCAGCGGAGGGAACCGGCTCGTGCAGATTTCCCTCACTAACACGGGCTACGAGGAGGCCAAGAACCTCAAGGTGCAGATAATGCCGCGCTTCCCGTTCAGCACCGACGGCACCGTCCGCTACCTTGACTCGCTCGCGCCGGGAGAAACGAAGAACATCACGTACACCGTATTCGTGGACAAGGACGCCTCCGAAGGGGCGCAACTCCTCTCGCTCAACGTGAATTTCGAGGACCCCGCAGGCAACAAGTTCAGCGATTCCGCGGACTTCGCCTTATCAGTCAGGATACGCTCTTTCATGGAGCAGGTCCTGGACTACTGGTATCTGCTGGCGCTCGTGGGCGTCGTGGTGCTCGTAGTTATCCTGAGGCGCATGATGGCCGCGGCCGCAAAGGGCCGGGGGAAGAAGGGCGGGTCGTAGCGCCGCGGCACGCGGGCATTTCTGGAATTCAACCGTTCGTGACAAGCACGATGCTCACCAGCCCAAGCGCGACTCCGGCCCACTGCAGGGTGCTGAGCTCCTCGTTAGGGATGAAGTAGTAGGCGAGGAAGGCAGTGAGAGGCGTGCTGATTGCAAGAATCGCGGCATAGACGCTGACCTTCCCATAGGCCATGGAATACCATCCGAACGCGGTCGTGAGCGCGAGCGCGCCGAGTATGACGAGGGCCAGCATCGTCGTTTCCGTGGTTATGTGGACCTCCTTGTAGGTATACGCGAAATAGGCCACCGCGAGCAGCACGCCCGCAGCCACGAACGGTATGAGGGCACGCCAGTCCTGTCCGCGCGCAAAGAATGTTTTCAGCGAGAGGTTGTAGATTACCAGGAATATCATTGCCAGGACGGCTGCAATCTTATAGTCGAACGCGAACGCCATGGCTTCACCGCGTTATCAGGTAGACCAGCACTATGATTACGACCGACACCGAGACCGCGAACACGAGTTTGTCCAGCATTTCGACCAGCGGTAATGCTTTATAATGCCGCTATTTAAAGATGTTGCTTGGTGCGGGAGGTCGTGGCGCATGAAGCTCGCAATATTGTCTGATTTCCACCTCGGCTATTCCCCGTTCTTCATGAAAGCCGGGGACGACACGTTCAGGCAGGCTGAGGCCGCGCTGCACGCGGCCTGCGAAAAGGCCGACGCACTTCTCGTGCCTGGCGACATATTCGACAGCCGCACGCCCCCGCTCGACGTCATTGAGCAGGCCATAAACCTTTTCTATCACGCGCAGGGGAAGGTGTGGGGCGCCAAGGTCGAGGGCAGGAAAGGCACCGTGCCCCTGATAGTGATACATGGCACGCACGAGCGGCGCTCGCAGAACTTCACCAACCCGGTGCAGGTGCTCGAGGCCGCCGGCCTGCTTGTGGACGCGCACCGCGAGCCCATCGTGCTCGAGTTGAACGGGGAGCGGGTGGCGGTGCAGGGGCTCGGCGGCGTGCCCGAATACCTGGCCAAGGCGGCCATCGAGAAGATAGGCTACAAGCCAGTGAAGGGCGCCTTCAACATCTTCATGTTCCACCAGTCCCTGAAGGAGCTTTTGCCCGACGACGATGCGCTGAGCCTCGAGGATTTGCCCCAGGGCTTCGACCTCTACGTGTGCGGCCACATGCACGAAAACCGCGTGATGAACGTGGGCAAGGCCAGGCTCATAATCCCGGGCAGCACGGTTCTCACGCAGATGAAGAAGGAGGAGCAGGGCGCGAAAGGATTCTACCTCTATGATACTATCGAAAAGAGCGAGAAATTTGTGCCCATAGCCAGCCGGCCCTTCTTCTACCGCGAGATAAAGCTGCGCGAGGCCTCGCTGGCCGAGGCGCGGAGGGCGTGCGACGAGGAACTGAAGTCCGTGCTGGCCGAATGCAAGGGCAGTGCAAGCGGGCATGTCAAACCTCTCGTGAGGCTGAAGCTCACGGGCACGCTGTCCAACGGCCTCTCCTCCGAGAACCTCGTGGTCGAGCTCGAGAAGGAGCTCTCGGAAAAGGCGTTCGTCACGGTCGTGAAGGACTTGCAGGGCAAGGAGGGCGAGAAGATAGCGCTCATCCGAGATTTGCGCGAGCAGAAGGTGAGCGTGAAGGAGCTTGGCATGCGCATGCTGGTCAAGCGGCTGGCCGAAAAGGGCGCGAAGCTCAAGGACGTGGAAGAGATTTTCGATTTGCTCGCAGACCCGAAGGGCGCGGAAAACGCGTTTGAGAAGATGAAGGGATAAAGAATGGCAAACTGGAACAAATTCCTGAGTATTATTCTAGTGCTATTTTTATTTGGCTGCTGCGGTTCTTTTCCTCCAGCCTCGGAGCAACCCTCGTCAGTCTTGCCCGGACATTGCACCATCAACTGGAGTGATGACTCTCAGGAAACCGTTGCCCCGGGAACTTGCTCCGAGACCATGAATATCGACGAAACATACCCTTATTGCAATCCTTCCACCCTGGCGATTGAAAATAACTGCGATGTCTGTGGTTGCAGTTCTGGCTATGCGTGCAAATCGGGTGCTTGTGTTAAGGCATTGACGCCTCAGCAAGGATGTGAAAACAGCGGAAGTTCATGGTGCAATGGCCAATGCTACCTGCCCTGTTCAAGTGGACAAAACTTCGAATGTCCCCTTTCCGGACAACCCCGCTGCAAGCAGAAGCCAAACAATTTTACTTTTACAAGTTATGAAAATACGGAGCCGTATTATGGCGCATTTTGCGATAAAATCGATCCTTACGATTTGAATGTTCGTGAAGCCGCATCAGACGCCATTAGAAAAGATCCGGGCTCTTACAGTATCAATCAACTTTTTGACATTTATGACTGGGTAACAACGAACATAATTTACCAAAATGTTCCTTTGGCTGGCATTCCATATCATCCATCGCAAACTTTAGCGACAAAATCCGGAGATTGCAAGAATCAGGCGGTTCTGATAGCATCCATGGTCAGGGCAATAGGCGGAACGGCCAAAGTTGTCGTAGACCCAAGTTGCGAACATGCGTATGCGATAGTTCATTTTGGTCCATCGGGGCGTGATATGGACTCATTTACGCAAGCAGTCGCTGCTCATTACGGCTCAGGCGTTAGCGTAAGCTACTTTACCTATGACGGCGGCATCTGGGTAATCTTTGACCCGGCGGGCGGGAATTATCCCGGAGATACTTTGGCAGAATGTTCGGGAAACAGGGAGCTCCATTTCATAACAAGTTGTTTGGACTGCTCCAACCAATATGCCGATGCGCCGTATACCTTCGGTGATAAGTGCTACTCACAATGCCCGTCCGGAACGATTACGGCCAGTCAATACACGTGCAAACCCTGCCCCGAAGGGTCTTACAGTTGTAACAATCACTGCTTAACTTGCGATGCTGGCTCTTATCTAGGAACCGATTGCATGTGCTATCGCTATCATTGATTACCTGATTTGCTGGCGCCATCTACTTCTTGCAGTATTCCACGAACTTGGCCACTGACGCCAGCGCATCCGAGGGCGAGCCGTAGGTCGGGATGCCGTAGCTGTCCATGATGCGCCTGTGGAACTCGGTGTACTCGCCGCCGGTCGAAATGACCGCAATCGGCTTCCTGCCGGTCTCCCGCGCCTTCACAATCACGTTCACGACCCGCGAGTCTATTCCCACGGTCTGGAAAAGCACGATGACGACAACCACATCCACGCCCGGGTCCTTCATCACGATGTCCAGCGCCTTCTCGTATCTCGCGGCATCCGCATCGCCCACCAAATCCAGCGGGTTTGCGGCGTTCGCGTAATCAGGCAGTATCTTGCGCAACTCGCGCTCGGTTGCGGGGCTGAACTTCGCCAGCTCCAGCCCGTTCTCCTCCACCGCATCAACTGCCAAAACTCCCGTGCCGCCTCCGTTCGTGATTATCGCAATCCTGCCGCCGCTGCACACCGGATAGTCGAGCATCTTCGAGAAGTCGAACAGCTCGTTGAGCCTGTTGGCCTCTATGACGTGCGCCTGCTTGAACGCCGCCTGGTAAACCTCGTGCGAGCCTGCCAGCGAGCCGGTGTGCGAGTGCGCGGCCTTTACGCCTTCCTTGCTCCTGCCGGCCTTCAGCACGATTATGGGCTTGTGCTTTGTAATCTCCTTCGCGGTCTTCAGGAACTCGCGCCCGCGCTTCACGCCCTCGAGATAGGCGACAATCACGCGCGTCTTCTCGTCCTCGGCCAGGTAGCCCAGCAGGTCGACCTCGTCCACCACCGCCGCGTTGCCGTAGGACACGAACTTGCCCATGCCTATGCCCGCGCGGGCCGCCAGGTCGATGATGCACCCGCCGACCGCGCCGCTCTGCGATATGAAGCTTATGCCGCCGACCTTCGGCCTACCCATCTTGTAAATCGGAAGGAAAATGCTGTCGTTGCGCGCAGCCGGGTTGAGCACTCCAAGGCAGTTCGGCCCGATGACGTTCAGCGAATACTTGTTCGCCACCTTCACGAGCTCCTGCTCCAGCGCCACATTGCCGACCTCGCTGAAGCCGCCGCTGATGACCACCACGCCCGTGATGCCCTTCTCGCCGCACTCCTTCAGCACGCCGGGCACGAGGCTCGCGTGCACCGCCACGACCGCGGAATCTATGTTGCTCGGCACGTCCATCACTGTCGGGTAGCACTTGAGGCCGAGCAGCTCGTCCACGTTCGGATTTATCGGGTAGACGCTGCCCGCGAACCCGCCGTCGAGGAAGTTCTTCACTATGACGTGCCCTATCTTGCCCGGCTCGCGCGACGCGCCTATCACGGCGATGCTTTTCGGGTCGAATATCGGCTCCAGGTCTCGCATGCAATCACAAGTTCCTTCGGTTCACATCCACGGCCAATTTTAGCTTATCACTCGCGCATCCACTGCAACATAGCCGTGCGCGTACGCAATCACGGGGTTCAGGTCCAGCTCCTTCACGTCGTTCTCCGCCATCAGTTTCGAGACGCTCACGAGCAGCTCGGCCAGAGCCTCCTCGTCCACGGGCTTCATGCCGCGCATGCCCTTCAGTATCGGGTAGCCCTTTATCTCGTGCATCATCTTCTTGGCCTCTACCTTGTCTATCGGGCAGATGCGCAGCGACACGTCCTTGAAGACTTCCACGAATATGCCGCCAATGCCGAACGCGAGCACGGGGCCGAACTGTGCGTCCTGCTTCCCGCCCACGATGAGCTCCACCCCTCCGGGCGCCATCTTCTGCACGAGCATGCGGCCGGAGTTCGCCTTGCCCACCGCGTGCGCGATGTCGCCATAGGCCCTCCTGACCTCTGCAGCATCCCTCAGGTTAAGCTTCACGCCGCCCACGTCGGACTTGTGGATTATTTTCTCGGACGCGACCTTGAGCGCGACCGGGTAGCCGAGCTTTGCCGCGAGCCGCGCTGCCTCATCGGCCCCTTTTGCCAGCTCGAACTCGGGAACGCGGACGCCGTAGCGCTTCATGAGCGCAATCGATTCATCAAAGCCCAGAAGCGACATTTTACCGACCCTAACCTTTCATGTAAGCGAAATACACTATCATCGCGACGATTATCAGCATGGCGAGGTAGAACGCCGCCTTGTTCATCCACTGCACGCCGTAGTAGACTGCCTTCGACTTCTTCATGCGCTTCATGACCTCCTCGGGCGAGGCCGGAGTGCCGCTCTCATGCTCCTCGCTCGGCGCGAGCTCGTCGGCTATGGTGGGCGCCCGGTCAGCCCCTGCCCCCGTGCGGGCATCAGGCTTTCGCTGGGAACCGAAAATCGAGAACATTCCCCCGCCTTTCCGCGGAACCAACACACCCGACGCCCCGCCTGCAGGCACGAACTGGCCGCCGGGGCCAGATGGCATCGCGGGCGAGGGCGGCAAAGGTGGAAGCGCGGGCCCGACCTTCGTGAAGCCCTTCTCGGTAAGCACGACCGAAACCTTGCCCATTTTCACCGTGGCATCAATGAAGCCCTGCACGAGCAGCTTGTTCAGGTGGAACGCCAGGTCGCTGCTGCGGATGTTCAGCATGTTGGCCGCAGCCCTCGCATCCTTGGCGCCCCGTGCCACAGTCTGCAGCACCGAAACGTCGAGCGGGCCGAGCTCCTCGCCACCCATCCTCTGCGCGGTCTCGAGAACGCTCTTGCCCGAGGCCGTGAGCCACACCTTGCTCAGGCCGGGCGAGGCCTCGATGTCCACAAAGCCCTTGAGCTTGAGCGTGCCTAGCAGGTTGGCGGCCTCGAAAAACGATGCATTTATCTTCGAGCCGAAGCGCTCGACAACGGTTTCAGCGTCTATGCGCTGCAGGAGTAAAATATCGTCAAAAGTCAGTTCTCTGATGTCTGCAGCCAAGCGAACCAGCCCTCTGAGTAGATTCAAATGAACCTTTAAAAAGATGTCGCGCCTTTTTAAGCGCGATAGGATGGAACTCACATTTCTGGGCGGTGCACGGGAGGTCGGGCGGAGCGGAGTCCTTTTTTCGGGCAAGAAGCGGGTGCTCCTGGACTACGGCGTGAAGCTGAACGGCGATTCCGAGGGCAAGCCCGATTTCCCGCTCAAGCTGAGGAAGCCGATAGACGCCTACATCATGTCCCATGCGCACCTGGACCACAGCGGCCTCGCGCCGGCGCTCTACGACGGCGTGCCTCCCATGCCCTGCCTGGCCACCTACCCGACGCAGGCGCTCTCCGAGATGCTAATCACAGACTACATCAAGATAGCCAAGGGCAAGGTGCCTTTCTCGCGCAGCGCGTTCAAGCGCCTCGTGCAGAACTTTTTCCCGGTCATGTACGAGCGCGAACTCGAGATTGGCACGCACGGCGGCGTGAAGCTCACCCTGCATGATGCCGGCCACATACCGGGCGCGGCCATAAGCGAGCTGGTGACCGAGGGCAAGCGCATAGTCTATACTGGGGATTTCAAGATGCAGGACATGCTCATGCACACGGGCGCGCAGCCGGTGAAGGACGTGGACGTGCTCATAACCGAAAGCACCTACAGCGACCGCGAGCACCCGGACCGGAAGGATCTTGAGCAGCAGTTCCGCGAGGACATCCTCAGGACGCTCGAGTCCGGCGGCAGCGTTCTGCTGCCTGCCTTCGCAGTCGGCAGGAGCCAGGAGCTCGCCATGCTGGTCTACCAGTTCGGCCTCGACGTGCCCATCTACCTGGACGGCATGGCCAAGGGCGCGAGCGAGGTCATACTCCAATATCCGAAATACGTGCGCGACCCGCACGCGCTGAGCGAGGCCCTGGGCGCGGTCGAATGGGTCGAGAGCCCGGCTCAGAGAAGGGCGGCATTGGACGCGCCCAGCGTGATAATCTCGACCGCAGGCATGCTGAGCGGCGGGCCGGCCATAAACTACCTGCTCAGGATGAACGGCAACCAGCACTCGAAGATAATCTTCACAGGCTACTGCGTCGAGGGCACCAACGGCTGGCACCTCATGCGGAGCCACAAGATCAACGTGGAGAAAGAGTGGGTGAAGATAGACCTGCCCATAAAATACTACGATTTCTCGGCGCACGCGGGCAGGAGCGACCTGCTGAAGTTCATAGAGGCCGCCTCGCCCGAGAAGATAATCTGCATGCACGGAGACAAGTGCGAGGAGTTCGCTGCCGGGCTGGCGGAAAAGGGCTATGACGCGCAAGCGCCCAAGATGGGCGAGACGGTGCAGATATAAGGATTCGAATTAATCAATAACGAGCTGTTTGGACGCGGAAGCTCGTTTAAGCCTTTTATATATGGCGAAATCTTCTTTCGCCCTCTCGGAATTCCCGAGTGCCGACCGTGCTATTCCTCGGTTATAATATGCATCCGCGTAATCCGGCCTAATCCTAATTACCACATTATAATCCCTTATGGCTCCCCGCAGGTTGTTCATGTTGTATTTCTCGATTCCTCGGTTGTAGTATGCCTCGACGTACTTCGGATTAATCCCAATCACCGCGGTGTAATCAGCCATTGCCCCCTTGGAGTCCCCTAGGTCTGACCTCGCGAGTCCGCGATTGTAATATGCGACTTGGTCGGCTGCAACATGGTCGAAAACGGTTATGATCGCAGTTACTGAAGGATAGCTCTCCTCTAAACTAAAAATGGACGAATATGTCTGCGTGGTGCTTTCAAAACGGAAGTCTTCGGTGCAGATCAGGGTGTGCTCCGGAACAATCACGAATCCCACAGGAATCCCGATTCGCGCCGCAACGTCAAACGCCATTGTGGCGGAATTGTCGCAGTCATATTTTTTCGTTATCAGCGATTCCCATAGCATCCCGTACGTAGGCATTCCGTAAGTTATGCCTAGTTTGCCGCTCATTATCTCTCCGATTTTGACAATGAACTTCTCCTGCAACTTCTTGCTGAATTTTCCATTCTTGCGGTCTGGGCGTATTCTGAAGTCGTTGCGCAGAGTGTAAGCTAGCGAGCC
>CABMJK010000038.1 GCA_902386535.1 Candidatus Burarchaeum australiense
GCCGTCAATCGTCACAACAACCTTCCCCGCCGCCTTCCTGAACCCCTCCGAAAGAGCGGCAGACTTGCCTCTATTCCTCCGGAATCGGACGACGCTCACCCTACCATCCCCAAGCAGCGCAGAAATACGTTCGCCTGTGCCGTCAGACGAAGCGTTATCCACAAAAATAACCTCAAAAGAAACCTTATCAAGAGCCCGCACTATCCCCCCATAAAGCTCCGCAACACTCTCAGCCTCATTATAAACGGGAACAACGACCGAAACACTAACCTCTTTTTCCACTCTCCACTAATTTATGGGGCCTCTATAATACATACAATCCGCGATGATAATAAACCGCCAAAAAACCGCTGGAGCAGCAGCACTCCTGGCCATACTGATTATTGCGGCCTACCTACGCTTATCCAACCTGGATGCAATAGAATTCAAGGCGGACGAAGCGCGCGGCACAATCAAAGCACTTAACATAGTGCACGGCACAGAACTGCCTCTTGTGGGCGGTATGCTGTGGGGTTTTCAGGCCGGGCCTTACAGCTATTACATACTTGCGATACCTGCTTTTTTCACGTCAGACCCGCGTTTAATCACCGGATTCCTGGGTCTTTTGAATATTTTTGCGGTTTACATGTGCTTCAGGATTGGGCACGATTTCTTCAGTCCGAGAGTAGGCTATATTTCCGCCGCCTTATACGCGGTCTCCCCGTGGGCTGTGCTTTTTTCCAGAAAAATATGGGGGGCGGACTTTCAAGCGCCCCTTGTCACAGTGTTCTTCTACTTCCTCCTTATGTGGGCGGTACGCCGCAAATCAATCTACTTTCCCATTGCAGTAGCATCCCTCGTATTCGCACTCCAAGTACACTTTTTCCCGCTGCCGTTCGTCTTCGTATTCTTCATAATATGGGCTACATTACGGCCCCCAATCTCAGCCCGCAGCATCCTGGTTTCAGCAGTCGTTTCCCTGTTGATTGTAGCCCCCTACCTATACAACGAGTACAATCTTTCGTTCAAAAACATCCGGGCGATGACTGGCTCGCACAGCTCATTCCAAAGCAGCAACCCCAACTACGCCCAAAGCGTCTTATCCCTCGCATGGTCCGTATCTGCGGGAAGTTCCCTCAGAGGAAACCTCGGCGACATCTGGGACAAAACAGGATACTCCCCATGGGTCGTCTACGCAATATCCCTTCTGCTCCTGCTTGCGGTACCATACGCCGCAATTTCCGCATTCACATTATCCCGCGGAACACTCACACCAATACTCAAAGCGAAACCTCAGACGCTCATAATACTGCTATGGTTCCTCGCCCCCCCAATCACACTCATACTTCGCGAAGGAAGCCTATTCCCACACTACCTCTCCGGAATATTCCCCTCAATGTTCCTACTAATAGGAATCCTACTCGACTTTGCAGCCACCCGCTTCAAAAAATACCACGGCGAAAAAATAATCGCAACCGCAATAATCCTACTGGTCGCCTACCAAGCCCACACAATGACAAACATACTAAAAGCCATAAGCGAAAACGGCGGAGCAACAGCAGACTACGGCCCCACGCTCAAAAGCCAGATGGACGCCGTATCCTACATGATACAGTACTCCCAAGGACGCCCCTTCACAATGAAAAGCCTAAACAACCCATCGCAGTACCCCTTCGGAATGCAATACCTGTTCCAATGGTACGGCATAACGCAACACGCAAACGACACCAAAAGCAGCATCAACTACTTAATCCTATACCCCAAGTCAAAAAGCTACGTTCAGTATGAAGTTCTTCCTCACAGCGATTTCGGCTTAATCACGGTGTACGTCGAAGATAATGCTTAAGCCGAAATGCCAAGCAGAAACTCTCCCGTACAAAGCGCATAAGGAAGGCAGACGCCGTAAAAACTGGCCTGAAAAATGAAATTCAATCCTCCAAAATTACGCTCGCTTCTGCCTTCAAAGAAGGCGATAACTAAGCAGAAGGCGCAGGAAGCTGCTGTCCTACTGGCAATACTGCTTGTCGCCACTTACTTAAGGCTATCCCACATAAACGAGATAGAATTCAAAGGAGACGAAGCCGACGCAACAATCACCGCCCTAAAAATAGTCGCAGGAACAGAACGCCCGCTAGTGGGTCCGTCATCCGCAGGATTCCACGTCGGACCTTACGCTTATTACATGTTTGCAATACCTGCTTTTTTCACGTCAGACCCGCGTTTAATCACCGGTTTCGCAGGTTTGCTTAACGTATTCTCCGTTTACATGTGCTTCAGGATAGGATACGATTTCTTCAGCCCAAGGGTAGGCTATATCTCCGCCGCATTATACGCGGTATCACCGTGGGCAGTTTTCTTCTCACGGAAAATATGGGCTCCAGACATTGAAATCCCGCTGATAACCATATTCTTCTACCTACTCCTCACCTGGGCAATACGCAGGAAATCACACTACTTCCCAACGGCGATAGCCTGTTTAGCCTTCACATTGCAAGTACAACTACACTGCCTGCCATTCATCCCAGTCTTCTTCCTCACATGGCTCATAATGCGGCCACCTGTGAAATTTTACCACCTCCTACTATCGATTTTCCTGGCTCTTCTAATCCTAGCACCCTTCCTTTACTACGAATACTCAGAGTCATTTACCGACATAACACGCAGTTTTTCAGTGATAAGCCGCCCAGGAAGCAGCCAAACTCTAAGCTACGTAAAATCCGTCCTAACCATCATGTGGTATGTTTCAGCCGGAAACCTTGGGGCCGGCGGGGGCGCGGCCCCGCGAGGACGAGGGGACGCCCCACCCGCGAACGAAACCGACGCAAAACGCCGACGCC
>CABMJK010000039.1 GCA_902386535.1 Candidatus Burarchaeum australiense
CCTCGCTCATCCCCCAGACGCCCGAGCAGATTCAGGCCGCAAGGGACTGGTTCGGCTTCGGAAGCGACATGAGCGATGAGGAAGTTAAGGAAAGGGTCGGACTTATCGCGGAACTGCACAACCCCGGCTTCGACGGCATGCGCGGCAAATTGGCGTTTGCAGAGCGTTTCATCGACATCCCCGCGATACAGAATGGCGTGCTTACAAGAAATGTCTACGCAACCGGAAACGTGAACACCCTGCCCGAAGGAACGACTGAGGCGGGCAACGAAGCAACGCTTCACTCCGCGTGCGAAAACTATTCTGAGCTGGTTCACATACGTGGCGAGTACGGGGACCTGATGGTGCAGGCGCGCACGGGCACGATATCGAACGCAGACCTCAGGACCAGGATGGATGGCCTGAATGCCAGGATAAATGCGCTGCCGGAGATCGTCAGCCTGTTCGGACCGGTCACTGGCGCTCCAACGACGGGTCCGGGCGGGGGAAGCGTGGGAAGCAGCGGCACAGGAGGTGCGGGCACCAATGCACCTGCACCCAGCGCGTCCAGCAAGAGTTCTTAGTTTATGCTTTTTTTATGACCAGCGAAGGCATGTCTCCGCCCGCAGCCTGCTTTATCAGCAGGTCGATGAAGTTGTTCTGCACAAGCCCACAGGCATTGGTCCCGCCGGCAGCGTCGAAAATCGGGTAGGCGCGGTTTATCTGCGGGGCAGTCTTCAGTTGCGAGTAGACATAGAAGTTTCCGGTGGTATCCTTCATGTAGCAGTTGGTGGGCGTGAAGCGCGTGGTGCCGGCCGCATCCGCGTCGTCATAGCCGGCCTGGGGCGCTACAAGGCCCCGTGGATCGGCCACGACTTTCAGGTCCCCGGTCGAAGCGTCCCGCTCGAGCCGCTCATTGCATATCGCGTAGCAGCCGTTTTCCGTGTCCTTGGCGAGGCTGGCGGGCGTGCCGCTGCAGACGTAATTCGGGTCAAAGGCCGCCGTGTCCGGGAAAGGCATGCAGTCGGATGCGCACTTGAACCCGCTGGTGCCGGGCTTCATGGGCAGCTGGTTGGCGGAACTCACGCACTCCAGACCAGTGCCACCCGTGGCTGCGGGGCCGCCGCACACGCGTGCAGTGTCATCGCAGGTTTCCCAGAATGAGCAGGGCGCGCACGTGCAGGCCTTGGGCTCGGAGCGCATGAAGAAGCGGCTCTTGTCGGCAGTGTAATAGTTGCCGCAGAACTTGAAGAAATTGTAGTCGCGTGTCGCGCCTCCCGAGAAGTCGAGCATGTCGTCCGGCTTTAGCAGCGTGTCGATTGTCGCATAGGGAGGCGTGGCGCCCGAGACAGAAGGCACTATCATGCCTATGTAGCCCGCGTTTGCCAGTGCCTCGAAAATCCTCGTGTCCGGCGGCAGGCCCGTGAACGCGGGGTTGGCAAGGCCGGCATAGGCGCAGTCCGGGTTTGGAAGGTAGGCGTAGAGAAGCCAGCCGATGGATTTTTTGCCGGCATATAGGGGGTTTGACTGCACGGCTTTGGCGCGCGCAACGGAATCGGTTATGGCCTGCGTGACTTCAGCCGTGCTTGGGCAAGTGGATGCGGTGCCGAGCGTCACCTCTCGCACCAGCATGTCGATGTCCGCCAAGTAGGCTTGCGGTATCGGCTGGGAGCTGCCGTCATCCTCGACCGCCACGAGGCAGGACTGCTTGAAAATCGTGACCATGGTGCCCGTACCATCGTCAATCTGGTCCTGAATCGGCTTGCAGCCGCCGTAGGCCGGATTCGCGTTCTTTATTTGTGTCGAGTATTGGTAACTAAACTTGTCCAGGACAAAAATCACTGGATAGATTGGGCCGTCGCTGGTTGAGGCGCTCTTGGAAACGGCGTTGGCCACATCCTGCAGGTAGGGGTCGAACGACCATCCCTGCACGTTCAGCACGGGCAGGATGTTCATGTCGAGCAGTGTGCGGTAGTTGGGCGCGTTCATCATGTCCGACATTTCGAAAGGCGCCAGGTCCATCGTGGGCAGGCAGCTTTCGCACAGACCGTATTCGTCGAGCTCGAGCTTGCCT
Source organism: Candidatus Burarchaeum australiense (assembly GCA_902386535.1). Lineage (GTDB taxonomy): Archaea > Micrarchaeota > Micrarchaeia > Burarchaeales > Burarchaeaceae > Burarchaeum > Burarchaeum australiense. Next base: position 2,054 of record CABMJK010000039.1, read on the forward strand.
TCCTTGTTGACCGCGCAGTCGCCGGTTTTTCCGGGGTTGACCTCCCACTCGACGCAGTAGCGAGTGGTGCCGACATCCTGGTAGGCCTTGCAGGTTGCTTCTACGGGATTTGCCGGCGCGGAGCACTTGGCATAAACGGGCAGGTCCGAGGGGTTTGCATAATCGCTCAGGAGGAGCGCGTTCGGATGCGCCGTAAGGTCTGCCCACACCCTGTTCGCAGCGGGCGAGTGGCACCATTCGGGCATGCTTGGGATGATGGTGGAACTCGGAGGCGGCGTTTCGTCGGGGTCGGACCACGTGAGGCCATAGGTGTCGAAGAAAAGGTCGCCATCCGGGTCATAGGATCTCACGGTGCGGCACTGGCAGTCAGTCTCGTCAACCGGGAAGCCGTTGCTGTCGATTTCCGCATAGTTCAGCCCGTTTCCATTCATGTCCTTCCTGCACGCGCTCTGATATGCGCGGCCCTTGTTGCAGTTGCCCGAGGCGCAGAAGAGGGAGTTGGGAGCCTTCTCTGAACCCGGCACGAGCGAGGAGGAAAGGGTCTTGGAGCCGGTGAAGAGGCAGAGGTAATCGGATGGCTGGATGCCGGGCGCAAGATTGAGGAATATGTTCCTGTATTGGTCGATTGTGGGCTGATTGCCATTCGTGAGCACGTTTTCCTCCAGGAGCTTTTTGCTTGCAAGCCAGCCGTCGCCTCCGCCGAACGAGCGGTAAACGTTCTGCCACCGGTCCGTCGTGCCCGGGGAGGCGAAGGCGCAGTATTTGTCGCTCATCGGGCAGTATTTCATAGCGTCCACGAAGCCGCCGCTATCCCAACTTTTCACCCCTACGCCGAGCATGAACGGCTTCTGGAACTGGTTCTGATTATCGTTCAGCTGCTTGCTGAGCGCCGCGCCGCAGGGCTGGAACCAGCACCGCCCGCCCCTGAGGCCAGAACCTGTTTCGGAAAGGAAAGTCGGGCTCATGCCGCCTGGCGCAATCGTATCCGCCGGGTCCTGGCTCGCCCGCTCGCACACCAGGCACGAGCATCCTTCGCAGCCGTTTGGCGTGACTGTCGGTTGAACCGCGGTGGTCGAAAGATAATCGGGCTTCACTAGGCAGCCCGAAAGCAGGAGCGCGAGCGTCAGCGCAAGCACGGCAAATGCAAGATACTCGAATTGCTTTTTAATCCCATCATCTCACAAAATTTTCGACAGGCCTTGCATCACTTCCTGGCTTTCAGCGCCGAATATCGGCGAGAAGGCCCTTATGAATAACACGGTGGCTGCCAGCGCAATAAGGGGCGTGAGTATTATTTCAAGTATGAGGGTGGCCAGGGTGGCGCTGATTGTTTGCACCGTGAGCTTGGCCTGCGCGGCCACGGCCAAATCGCCCGCGTAGGTCTGCATGGTGCCCCCCAGGTCGGCATAGACGCACTTGTTCGGGTCGAGGTCGGCGAACGACGTGTCAGACCTGGCAAGCTGCTGGCTCAGGAGCACGTCGGTCAGCAGGAAGATTATCGGAAAGACGAAGTAGAAGCCCAGGACCAGCGCAATTAGCAGGCCTCCGGCGCCCCGCGTGAACGGGATTGCGCGCAGCACTATGCCGATTGGCAGGAAGAGGGGAATGAACCACGTGTCGATGTAATTAACGAGCAGCAGCGCGGTGTTCAGGCCAACACGGTATTGCACCAGCTTGTAGGCAAGCGCATGCAGGCTCTCGGTGAGCGGGTGGAGGCTCCAGCCGCACTGCACCTCGGTGCCGAAGAAGATGAAGCAGGTCCACTCGGCGCGCTCGACGCGCAGGTCCATTTTCACCACGTCCGCATAGAGCTTGTCTAGCTGCTGGTCGATGATGTCGAACCTGTCGTGCACGTACTCGAGCGGGTTGCTTGCAGGCGCGGGCGATATGGTTATGCCCCAGCCGGACGGGGCCGTGACTGCAGGCACCGTGAGCTGGGTGAAGACCGATGCGATGAAACTGGCAAGCGCAATGAGGCCGAGAATCATTATTGCCGAGGCAAATGTCTGCATGAGCTCGCCCACGAGCCAGCGCCGCATGCGCTCGTTCCGCAGGGCCACGGCGACCATGTAGAGCAGGGCCAGCACGAAGATTATGATGAGGATTACCAGGATCGAGACTTGGAGTCCTGAGGCGCCTATCCCCTGCAGGGGGTTTTCCCAGACGTTTGCAAGCGTGGGCGGGGCCATAGTTACACCAACTGCGACAGGCGCATAAGGTCAAGCTCGCTGCCGAAAAGGCCTGCGAGCTCTCTGCCGAATGCGGCCAGCAATATGAAGTCAAGCGCGGGCAGGAAGACGGTCACGAAGCCCGCAGTTGCCGCCATGAGCGCCATGGGCCCTATGCAGGCACCTTCGCCCGTGGCCAGACATTTGGGAGGCAGCGTAAGCGGCGCGTTGACGAGGGGCCCGTAGGCTATGAGCGCGTTGAGGAAGAGGAGCAGGGGCAGGCCCAGGTAGAGCACCAGGGCAAGGGCCATGAGCGCGCCGCCAAAGCCCCGCATGTAGGGAATGGAGCGGAAGATGGCTCCGAGCGGGAAGAGCAGCAGGAGCGCACCGCTTGACGCGTACTGGAGCATGAAAAGCAGGGAGGAAATCGAGAGCATTGCGACCATCAGCGAGTTGAGTATGAAATAGCCTGCGCCCATTTTGGAGTAATAACCTGTGCCGGGGTCGATGCTCCAGCCTTGCGGGAGTATGAGGCAGATGCTGGTCAGGCACGAGAACTTGCTCACCGATGCCTGCACCTCCCAGTGCTGGAGGACCGTTTGCACGGGCAGATAGTAATTGGCATAGGTGAGATGCTGCAAATCCGCGAGGTAGGTGGTGCTTGCCTGGAAGAAATCTCCGGCACCCGTGAAACCCGGCGGCAGCATGGGCGCAGGGCCCAGCGCAGGATGGAGGTAATAGTAGAAGAACGAGAGGTCGACGGCGCAGGCAATTCCTATGATGAAGGCAGCTCCGGCGACGAACATGACCGTTGCCGCGGCCTCGTAGATTTCGATTTTGGCCCAGGCCGTGATGGTGGGGACGCGGAAGAGCTTGCCCAGCATGTAGAGCAGCGAGACCGTGAGTATGGCGAGGAATGCGCTAAGCCCGATTATCGCAGACCAGGTTGCAAGGCCGGTGAGGCCTATCGTGCACGACGCCATCATACCACTCTCGCGAGTTGCGACACCTCTATCTCGCTTCCAAGGAACGAAGCGAACCATCTTATGAACGTGAGCGTCACCAGCAGGTTCATCACCGGCAGGAGTATGGAAACTATTATCACCCAGTATGCCATGGGCTCGATGAACTGGTGCCGGTTGGTGAGCATATTGCGGTATGCGACGTCGCCGCTGCACACGCCGTTGAAGGAGGTGGGGGCTGGTGGAATCGAGATGGTGGCATAGGGCGGCAGGACGGGCGGGTTTGGCGGTTTGAGGGTGGGAACGAAAATCATTTTGGCCACCATGGAGTAGTCTGCCATCACCATCAGGGGATAGACGATGTAGAGCCCTATGGCCACGGCCATCATTGCCCCGCCCACGGCGCGCGTGAACTTGATGGTCCTCAGCAGCACCCCGACCGGGAAGAGAAGCACGAAAATCTGCTTTGCTGCCTCGAGCAGCAGCCACTGCGCCTGCATGGCTATCGTGGCCGATGAGAGGGCCGTAAGCGCAACTCCGAGCGTGCCCTGCGTGGCGCCCAGGTATTTGCACGATGCTATGGAAAAGCCAGCCGTGCTTCCGAGTATCTGGCAGTAGGTGATTGTCGAGCTCACGGCGCCCACGCCAATCGCCGTTTCCTCCATCCTGCCCGTAAACACCGAGAGGTTGTAGGCAATCTCGTTCGTGTAGGCCTCGGCAAAGTAGAAGGAATCTATCGAGCCCGTGGTCAGCAGGTTGGTGCGCACTGTGGCAAGGTTGGGCAGGGCCGGGTTGACTTAAGAGACTGCAGGCAGGTCGTCCGGGGCGAACTTGAAGGTCGAGGCCAGGCCTGGCAGCAGGTAGTTGTGGGCAGTCCACAGGAAGGATGCGAGCAGGAAGACGAAGACGAAGGAGATTATGGCCTGCACGAATTCGTCCCTCAGCATCACCTGCAGGTAGGGCATTTCCATCGAGGTTGCGATGATGTAGAGCAGGGCCATCACGAAGATCAGGATTAGGACCAGGAGGACCGATATGGCCTCCCAGCTGTTCCAGTCGTCGGGCACGCAGGCGCACTCGTTGCTGGCCGGCTGCCTCATACCGAACGGGCACGAGCCTATGCAATTGCCCGAAGCGTCTTTCTGGGCGAGGCCGAGGCAGCCGCTGAGAAGCAGGAGCGAGGCTGCCAAAAATGCAAGCAAGCCGAATGCCCAGAGTTTTCCGATTTTCATCTCATATCATCCTCGTGTCTCGCATCAGCCTCGCGCATCATATCAGCCTCATCAGTCCCTCAATCTCGATGTCCCCGCCCAGAAGGGGCGAGAAGACCTTGATGAACGTTATCGTTATTATGAAGTTGAAGATCGGCAGGATGAGGCCCGCGACTATCAGCTGGGCCAGCCCAATTACATCTCCCGTCACGACATAGTTGTTGGAGTCCAGGGCCGGCACCGCGCCCGATGTAAGGGAAGTCTGGTCAGTGCACTTTTTCTGCACTTCCGGGTCCGGGAGAATCGTGAGGCGCGCAGCATCGGCCGCACTGGTAACGAGGTCGCCCGCAGCCGCGTCATAGCCCGCGCACAGCTTGCAGGCCTCGGCCACGGACGGGTCCTCCCAGCACGCATTCGGAAGGCCGGGCAGCACCTCGTCGAAATAGTTCGGGTAGCTGGGCGGGCTTATGCCGGCTTTCCTGTAAGTTATGCGGCAGTCGGCGTTGGCGTTCGAGGGGCAGGTCGAGCACTCGGTTTTGTACGGATCCAAAAGCGGGTTCGAAACCACGTAATCGTTGCACGAGGCTATGAAAAGATTATTGAGTTGGGCATAGTCCCTGGCCTGCGCCCGGTACTTCGCCGAATCGGCGTCCCCTCCGTTTGCTTTCGCGAAAGCATTGCAGCCCGCGTCCATCGAGCACGGGAACGCGATGTCCAGGAAGGTGGCGGCGCAGCTGCGGTAGCACAAATCATAACTCGGATAGAGGGCCTTGGGAGGCGTGGTCGCATCCTTGCAATAGCCTTCGCACGCGTCATTGCACGCGGTTTGCGCGAAAGGCGGCGCGGCAGGATTTGGAGCCGTGCACGCTGCGGCGCACTTCTGGCCCACGCCCACGGGCACCTCGACGTAGAGGTCATTGCGCGGGCAGCAAGTGGCGAGGTCTATCTTGGAATTCGGGTCTATCAGCGGATCGCCATAATCTTCGCAGTATTGGATGCCGATTCCTGTGGGCTCGTTGTATTTCACGTTCAGTGAGATGGGGAAGGAGTATTGGAAGAGAAGGTAGGTCAGAGGATAGACCGTGAAGAGGGCGATGGCAATCGCAATCAGGAGCCCGCCCAGCTTGCGCGTGAAGAAGATGGCGCGCAGCACGACTCCGGCTATCAGCAGGAGCGGTATCAGGCTCGCCTGCAGGTATTGCAGGAAGAGCTGCTGCGCATTCAGCGAGGCGGCCAGCCGCATGGCCTCGTCCGCTATCTGCATGTCCCGGTCGCTGAAGATGTCCACGCCGGCGGCATAGCGCATCGAGAAGCCGGAGAAGAATGCGGGAAGCAGGTCAACTGCCACGAGGCTGAACTTGCCGGTGGATTTGCCTATCATCTTGACCGCGTGGATGGTGGAATCGTGCGTGAGCTTCAAGCTGATGTCGCGCAAGTCGGAAAGGTAGGTCTCGGCCATCAGGAATTGCTGCTCGCCGCTCGTGCAGGGGAGAGTGGGGGCGAGGGGGTTCGAGAGGTTGACCAGCGAGCACGAAAGCTGGCTGAGGGTTGAAAAGAGAAGGATGAGCATGAAGATTATGAGCATGGACATGCCGGCCTGGAAGAACTCGGTGACGGCCCAGGCGTGCAGCTCCTTGCTCTGCGAGAACTCGGCCAGCAGGTAGACCAGCGAGATTATGAGTATTGTCACGAACACTATGAGCAGCGAAGTGGTGCCCCAGTTATCCTGCAGCCACGAGGTGGTGACCTGGTTTTCGGAAGGCCCTGGCGCGTTGACGGGAAGGCCCGCGCACCCGGAGAGGGCCAGCACTAGGAAGATGAAGAGGAGCACGAGCGCAGTCGCCGCAAACGATGCACGGGCTCTCGGGGCCCTGTTTTCATTCTGCATTGGGCATCTCCACCTCGAAGCCCCTGGACAGGAGCTTTGAGAAAGCCATTATGAAACTAACGGTTATCACGATTGCCAGGTTGGGCAGGAAAACCGCCTGCGGGATGAGGGAGGCGGCCTGGGCCAGCGGCAGGTTCGGGTCGCTTGCCACGTCCTTCGAGATGATGCCCGCCAGGTCCGGCGGCGTGGATGTGCGGTCGATTGAAGACATGTCCACGCCGGGCGCGAGCGGCGGGTTGCCGTTGACGATCACGATGTTCATCACGTAGGTGAGCGGCAGGACCAGCACCAGGCCCAGCGAGAGCGCTATCAGATAATCGGCCATCGTCCTCGTCTGCGGGAATATGCGGAGCAGGAAGGCAGCGGGCAGGAAAAACGGTATGATGACCATCTCGATGGCGCCCAGCAGGGCCTTCTGCGCGGTGAGGCTTGCAATCAGCGGCATGAGCATGTTCATCAGCGCGTCCTGCGCGTTCGCCAGCGTCTTCTTTCCCGCGCTCTTGGCAGAACCTTCGGCGCCGGTGATGGGATTTGAGTTGAACTGGAAGTCGAGCGAGTCCAGCTGGTTCTGTATGCTGGCGCCTATCAGCGAGTTCACGAGCGGGTAGCCCTGGCCGTAGGCAAGGTTGTTCAGGTAATTGGTGGATGCGGTGAACATGTTGGCGCCCACGAGCGCCTGCGAGGCGGACGAGCCGGCAATCAGCATAAGATTCACGCCGAGTATGAGGCCCAGGGAGACCATGACCTGGAAGCCCGAGTTCTTGGCCCACGTTTCCCACTGCGGCCTGTGGAACGCCTGCGAGGCCATGTAGGCTAGAGCTATTATGAATATGGAAATCATCAGCAGGATGGCGATTGCCGATGCTTCCGCGTCGATGCTCACCAGGAAGTTGTCCGCGCTCGCTAGGCCGGCGAAAAGCAGGACAATGAAGGCCGCGATTGCAAATTTCATTTTTTACCACTCAGTTTTTGTCACTCATTCACGTTTACCACTCATATGAGCTTGTAGATCCCGTAGAACTGCGAGTCCCCGCCCAGCTGCTGGGAGAGAGAGCGGGTGGCTGAGAGCGTGATGATGATGCTGAAAACCGCGAGCGCGGCGGTTATCATGGCGTCGTGCGAAACGGCAGCAAGCGCGCCCTTGTTCGGGTCTGTGCGGTCGACGAGGCCATAGTAAATGTCGTTCACGTTGACGGCCGCATACTCCTTCAGCGTGGAGGCATACTTTACCAGGAATACGCTGTTTACCTTGCTATAGAGCGAAAGGGCCTTCGGATATTCTTGGAGCATGCAGACCCAATAGCCATGCGCGAAGCCGACGCATTTGGGCGTATACCAGATGAACCACCAGGTTATCGAGCCGAGCCATGTGAATTCCTGCACGAACTGGTTGCATATCATCGTGTCCTGCAGGTCCGGGGGCTCGTGCGGCAGATTGATTGTTATGTCGCGCATTATGGAGGGCTGGCTGTAAACGCCCGCGGCGAATACGAGGGTCATGGGATAAACGACGTAGGTGCCTATGGCAATGGCAATGAGGGTCGCGCCGAGCTTCCGCGAGAAGGTGAACGTGCGGAGCACTATGCCGAGAGGCAGAATCCACCGGAAGGAGTTGTCCCAGAAGAACTGGAGGAGCACGCTCTGGGCAGACTGTATGAAAATTGCGGCAGCCAGCGCGTCGAGGCCGGCGGCAATGAGCGAACTCAGGACGTTGAGACCCGCATAGGGCGCGCCCGAGAAGGAGGCGCTGACCAGGAAGAGCGGAATCGCGATGTTGTAATAGAAGCTCGTCATCTTCGCCACGTAGCGGTCGGCGTCCAGGAGCTTGTTGTAAACCAGCAGCATGTAATCCGCGCTGCCGGCGAGGTAGCATTGGGCGAAATCGTACATGGCGCTGAAAGTCGGGGTGGGCGCGGGAGTGCACGAGGCTATGGGGGCCGGTGTTCCGCTCACCGTGCCGAATTGCAGATTCAACGGCCCCTGCGCCAGCTGGTTGACTCCGATGTCGACGAGCCCCATCCCGAGGGCAAGGCCGGCTATCAGAACGGTCGTGACTACGAGCTCGCGGTATTCGACCTTTGACCAGGCCTCGAGCGCGGGCAGGTGGAAGCCTTTTGAGAGCATGTAGGCCAGGCTAACGATGAGGGCTGAAATGAAGAGCGCGATCGCGGCTATCGGCAGCCAGTCAGAAAACATTCGTCTACCGCCCGGCTATCGACGAATAGGTATTTAAATTTCAAGGGGCGCGGATTGTACGTGGGCTTCCTGGTGCGGCGCATGCGGGCTACGGACATTCCGGCAATAGCCGGGCTGAGCGAAAAATACTTCCCGCTTGCGCGCATAGACGAGGGCGAGGTGCGCCGGCGCACCTCGGGCGGCGTGGCCTACTTGGTGGCCGAGGAAGACGGGCAGGTCGTGGGCTTCGTGGGCGGGAAGCTGCGCGGGCGGGACGGCAGGATAAGCGGCATCGCGGTCAGCCCGGCATACGAGAGGCGCGGCATCGGCTCGGCGCTCCTCGAGCGCGCCACCGCGTTTGCACGGGAGAACGGCAGGGGCTCGCTTTCGCTGCTGGTCAAGGAGTACAACGTGAAAGCCGTGAGATTTTACACTTCGCACGGCTTCTCGCTGAAGGCCGCCAAGCCTGGCAAGGACGGCGGGGTGCTCCTGCTCTGGCGCGGGATAGAGAATTAGGATCAGTGGGGCCGCTGAGATTTGAACTCAGGTCACCAGGTCCCAAACCTGGTAGCATACCAGACTGGCCCACGGCCCCGGAAATTGCGGTGCAGTCTTTATGCCAGCACGCCTTTAAATTCCCGTGCCCTCGCTCGTCTATTGTTTCTTCTTTCCCCCGAAATTACCTCGGGGCTTGGGTATCTTCAGGTCGGGATAGGCGGCCATCAGCGATTCGGCGTCTATCCATGCCGCATAGCCGAGGTTCGTGAGCACACGCCTGATGAAGTAGGTCTCGGCCACGGGCACCTTGGCCGCATCGCCAGCTTCCGTGAGCTTTGCCTTCAGCTCACTGTTGTTTATCTTGCCGAATATCTCGGAAAGGTTTCCGTAGCCCTTGCGCTTTCCCTTCGTGAGATTGTCGGCGTAAGCATCTATTACTTCGGTCTTGATGCCCGCGAATTCGAAGCCCTTGCGGTCTATTGTGGCAGTTATGCCCGCCAGTATCGCGGCAACCTCCTCCGGCTTCGTGTTCGCGTCCGCGCCCATCTTCTTTATCGCAACCCAGCCTTTCACGTTAGCTGCAAATGTGACTTCCTCGCCCATGCAAGCACCCCGCCCCATATTCGGGGGTTATTTTTATAAATCAGAAAGCGGGCAAGCACGCAGGAAGGCAGGGGCATAAAAGTTATAAACAGCCGGGCACGAAGAGAAGGAGCATAGATGGCGGTTTGAAAATGACTGCATTGCTGAGCATCCTGGCAGTAGTCTTGTCGGTGCTTTCAACCATTTTTCTCTGGCTAGCCATCTATATTTTCCGGGACATTGTTTTGATGGCCGAGAAGTTTGAGAAAAAGAACCTTGGCTCGTCGGGCATCCTGATTGCCCTGCCATTGCTCCTCGTTACGCCGCTGGTCGGCTCATACTACATCGCGACTACAGGAGACTTCCCGCCGCCTCAGATTTTCTTCATTGCCTTTTTCCTGCTGCTCGTCGGCAGCATCCTGCTGCTGAGGCCCATCGCGGGTCTCGTGCGGATTTTCGGCCGCCGGGGCTTCCCGAAATTCCTCATAGTGGGCTTCATACTCACGTATGGCTTGGCGAACTTGGCGTTCATAGTGCGCCTTCCCCTGCTGGAAGCGGTCAACCAGCTGCTCCTGGCTTCCGCCGAGATAATCCTGGGCATCTGCTTCCTGCTCCTTTCCGGCTACACGGCCAATTTCAAGGAAGTCTCGGTCAAGATATACAACAAGACGTTCAGCACGCATTACGAGCTTTCCTCCCTGTTTTTGATAGCCGGCTCGATAGTCCCGGTGGATTCCGTGCTGCTGACGATGATCATGAGGGAGTCGATCATCAACACTCCTGCGGATGCGATGATGGATGCTTCGGCCCTAAGATTCCTTGCGAAGTTTCTCCTCACAGTCTGCGGCATGATGGGGCTTCTCGGCATGCTCGTTTTCAGGAAGGCGGTCGAGGACTTCTGCTTCCGCTTCGGCTCGATGTCGGCGCTCATCAGGAAGGAAAAATAATTCCGAAGTGAAGCCCCAGACGCTCGTCTTGAGCGGGTCAAGAAGCGCCGCTTTTCGGATTCGCAGCTAGGTGCTTCTTGACACAATCGGAGAGCCCCAGACGAGAATTGAACTCGCTACCTACTGCTTTCTCGTTTCTTTTCCGCCGGCGCTTTTCTTTGGGAAAGAAAAGGGCCGCTACAAGGCAGTCGCTCTACCGATGAGCTACTGGGGCCGCAGGGAACCTACGGTTCCCTTAAGTCCCGCTTTCTCGGCGCACCGAGAAAGGGGCACCATTCCGCCTCGCGGGCGGAATGCGTGTAACCCTCCCTTCAGAAGGTTCACCTCATTTACGCGGGCGGAATTTAAAAACGCGCGGGCCCTGTCCAGCTACTTGGCCTTGACTTTCTCGGCTTCCTTGAGGCCCCTGTCCGCCTCTTCGTAAACCGGCTTCAGCGCCTCTGCGAAGTCTTCGGAAGTCAGGCGCATGCGGCCGCCGGAAAAGTAAACGTCGTCCAGTGAAAACGTGCTGCCGCCGGATGTGCCGGGCTTGTGATCCATGGAAACGTCGAGGCTGCGCTTTTGCGCCTTCATCGCCGCGTTGTAGTTCCCAACCGCGCAATACAGCTTTGCCAGCGTAAGGTAGGCGAGCGGCAGCTGGTTGTCAGGAAGCTTATACAGTATCGTGCCATCACTGCGGAGAAGCGAGGAGCTGTCAAATGTGGGGTGGTCGTCGCGTTCCAACAGCGCCATTGCGGCTATTACCTCGAACTTCTGCAAAGGCGTCAGGCTTTTGAAGAAGCCCATTGCACCCGGCGAGTCAGTGTCTACAAAATAAGCGGAGTTCACCGGCGGGTTGTAGGCCGTGAGCGCTCTTTCAAAGGCCGCTATCCTCGCGCCGCTGTACCGCGAAGCGAATGCCAGCTCTATCGCAAGCTTCAGTGCGAGCACAGGGCCGCCGAGATTTTCTGCTGTGTCGAGCGCGGCAAACTTGCCGCGCGCATCCTGGGCAAGCACCAGTGCCTCCGATATGTTTGCGAATGATGGGACTGCAAGCGCGACTTCGTAGGCCACATATGCCCCAAGATCTTTCAACTCGTGTTTTACAGAGTCGGCAAAATCCGGGCCAGCTGCTGCGCGGGCGGCTTCGTAGGCACGCTCAATATTTTCCGGTTTTGGATATGCCACTGCGTGCTCAAAGGCGGCTTCGGCGGCGAGGTCTAGATGGGCCTGGCGCGCAGATTCTGTGGAATGCGCAGACGGGGAGTATTCTATGCGGGACGCGTGGGCGCGTTCGGGCTGCCTCGGAAGACTTTTAAGGCGCTCCTGAAGGGCATGATACCTTGCCAACGGATGCTCGTCATTGTGCCGCTTTTGATTTTTTATCGCTGCTCGAATGTTTGCTTTGTGAATGTCCGCCGTTGTGCCCCTATCAGGCAACTTCAGTAAAGAGTTTCCGCTCATCAAACCCACCCCCTAAAACTAGTTGATTTTTATGGCTTTTCAGCTTTTTAAATGTTCACGACATAAGTAAGGCAGCAAACGAGACGAAATGGTGATTTTGACATGGGCAAATTTCCACTGGCAGACGCTACTCTGAAGCGCATCTGGATATGCAGGAAGTGCAAGGGCCGCAACAAGCGGGGCGTCGAGAAGTGCAGGCGCTGCGGCTACCACTACATGAGGCCGAAGAGAACCGAGATTCGCGCGAAGAAGTAGGCGAAAAACGGGTGTGTTTTTTAATATTCCCTCCGAAGCCCTACCCGTGGGAATTCTCATACGCAACGCGCTCGTGCTCACCCAGAATGAGCGGCGCGAGGTCCTGAAGGACTGCGACGTGCTAATCGAGGCTAATCGGATTGCCAAGGTAGGCAAGGGCATGCGCGAGAAGGCGGAGCACGTGCTTGATGGCAGGGGCAAGCTAGTCATGCCCGGCCTCGTGAACACCCATACGCACCTGGCCATGACCCTGCTGCGCGGCTATGCGGACGACATGAGGCTGGAGGACTGGCTCGAGAAGAAAATCTGGCCGCGCGAGGCCAAGCTTAAGCCCGCGGACGTGCGCGCGGGCTCCATGCTGGGCTGCCTGGAGATGATAAGGGGCGGCACTACCTCTTTTGTGGACATGTATTTCATGATGGGCGAGACTGCGGCCGCGGTCGAGAAGTGCGGCCTGCGCGCCAACCTCGCCCATGGCATGATCGATATGGACAAGCCGGAGAGGAGGAAGAAGGAGCTGGCTGCGGGCGAGGCATTCGTGCGCGAGTGGAACGGAAAGGTCAGAGGCAGGATCATGGCTTCCTTCGGGCCGCACGCCATATACACCTGCTCGCGCGAGCTGCTTGAGAAGACGAATGAGCTCGCGCACAAGCACGACGTGAAGATTCACATTCATTTGAGCGAAAGCAGGAAGGAAGTGGTGGACTGCCTGGCAAAGCACTCGAAGAGGCCCGCAGACTACCTCGAGTCTTTCGGCTTCCTGAGCAAGAGAGTGATAGCCGCGCACTGCGTCTGGCTGAGGCGCGAGGAGTGCGCGCTCCTGGGCAAGCGCGGCGTGAGCGCCTCCCACGTGCCCGCGAGCAACATGAAGCTGGCGGGCGGGGGCGCGATGCCCATTCCGGAGCTCGAGCAGGCAAAGGCGAACATCTGCCTGGGCACCGACGGCGCGGCCTCCAACAACTCGCTCTCGATGTTCGGGGCCATGAAGCTCTGCGCGCTGCTGCACAAGAATTCCCGGTGGGACGCCACGGTGGCTCCGGCGCAGCAGGTGCTCGACTTCGCCACCCGCAACGGGGCGCGGGCAATGGGCGCGGAGGCGGGAGCGATTGCGGAGGGCAGGCTGGCCGACCTCATCATGCTTGACCTGAGGAGCCCGAACCTCGTGCCGATGCACAGCGCGGTCTCGAACGTGGTGTATGCCGCGAGCGCGGGCAACGTCACCGACGTGATTGTCGACGGGAAGATTCTGATGCGGGAGAGGAAAGTGGTTGCCTTTGACGAGGAGAAAGTGATGGAGGCGGGCGAGAAGGCGGCGTTTGATTTGGTTTCGCGGTGAAGGCAGGTTGACGGGGAAAGGAAGCGGAGATGAGGCGAGGAAAGGTCGGGAAAGTTGGCGGGCTAGTAACAAGGGGCAGGAAAGAAGGCGGCGAGAGGTGGTGTGCGTGCTTGGAATAATCGGCGGGAGCGGCTTCTACAAAATTGTGAAGGGCGAGGAGAGGCACGTGGAGACGCCCTATGGCTGGAGAAAGGTCAGCCTGGGCCGCATTGGCGGAGGAAAGATTGCATTCATAGCAAGGCACGGTGAGTATCACACGGTCCCGCCGCACAGGATAAATCATCGCGCTAACCTCTACGCACTGCACAAGGTGGGCGCGAAGAGCATCGTGGGCATAAACGCGTGCGGCATAATCTCGAAGTTCAAGCCCGGCGAGATAATGACCATCGACGACTTCCTCGCGTTCCACATCGGCCCGGTCACGTTCCATGAAAGTTTTGCAGGAGGGGCGAAGCATGAGGACATGAGCGAGCCCTACAGCAGGAAGCTGAATGCGCTGATTGCACGGGCGGGCGGGAAGGCGAAGATTGCCGTGAAGAGCGGCGGCATTGTGGCGACCACGTTCGGGCCGCGCTTCGAGACCCCGGCCGAGATAAGGGCCTTTGGGATGCTGGGCGCGAACTTGGTGAGCATGACGAGCGCCTACGAGGCGATTCTTGCGCGCGAGCTTGGCGCTAATTACTCGTCGATTGCCATCGGCACGAATTACGCGGCGGGCGTGAGCAAGAACCGGCTGTCGCATGCCGAGGTGATCGGGATGATGGAAAAGAACGAGGCACGCGTGATAAAGATAGTGGGCGGGCTGGCAGGAAGCATGGGATAGAAAGTTGGCGGCAGATTTGCGGAGAGACTTACGGAGATGATTGCATGAGCAAAGTGAAGGATTTGGGCTTGAAGGCAGAGGGCGAGGACGAGCTTTCGTGGGCCCGCGAGAACATGCCTGCGCTGGCCAGCATAAGGAAGAGGTTCGAGAAGGAGAAGCCGTTCAGGGGCATGCGCATAGCCGTGGCCCTGCACCTGGAGAAGAAGACTGGCATATTGCTCGAGACCCTGAAGGCAGGCGGAGCCGCGGTTGCGGCCGCATCGTGCAACCCGCTCACCACCGACGACAGGGTGGCGGCCGCGCTGGCAGGGCAAATGGAAGTTTACGCGTGGGCGGGCGAGAATTCCAAGGAGTATGAGTGGTGCCTGGGCAAGGTGCTGGACTCGAAGCCCAACATAGTCATCGATGACGGCTGCGACCTCATACTAATGCTGCATGACAAGAGGAAGGAGCTGCTGAAGGACGTGCGGGGCGCGTGCGAGGAGACCACGACGGGCGTGCGCAGGCTGCGGGCCATGGAAACCGATGGAAAGCTGAAGGTGCCGGTGATAGCCGTGAACGACGCCTATTCGAAGCATCTTTTTGACAACAGGTTCGGGACAGGGCAGAGCGCCGTGGATGCCATAATGCGCGCTACCAATGTAGTGCTAGCGGGAAAACGCGTCGTAGTCGTGGGCTTCGGCTGGTGCGGCCGGGGCATTGCCGAGCGCATGCGGGGCATGGGTGCGCGCGTGATCGTGGTCGAGGCTGCCGGCGCGCCGCTCAACGGCACGGAAAGCGGCTACCACCGGGCGCTCGAGGCGCTTTACTCGGGCTATGACGTCATGACCATGGACGAGGCGGCCCGCGTGGGGGACATATTTGTTACGGCTACCGGCAACAAGCACGTCATAGCGCGCAGGCATTTCGAGCTGATGAAGGACGGCGCCATGGTGGCCAATGCCGGCCACTTCGACCTCGAGGTCGACGTGCAGGGCCTCAGGCAAATGGCGAAGAAGAGCAGGAAGCTCGGGCCGAACCTGGAGGAATATCTGCTTGGGAACGGCAGGAGGGTGCGGCTTCTTTCCGAGGGAAGGCTCGTGAACCTGGCGAGGCCGAGCGGCCAGGGCCATCCGGCGGAGATAATGGATGCCTCGTTTTCGCTGCAGGCGCTGAGTGCCGAACGAATAGCCAAGCAGGGCGGCAGCATGCTGCCCGCGGTCCACGATGTGCCGCCCCAGCTGGACGAGATGGTTGCGCGGCTCGTGCTCGAGTCGAGGGGCGTGCGGCTTGACAGGCTCACCAAGGAGCAGGAGCACTACGTCAACTCGTGGCGAGAGGGAACCTGAAGTTCGATTGGACCGTTTGGCTCCGACAACCGATTACATTTAAATACGGGCCGAGATAAGCTGTGCGATTCGCATGGCAGAAGAAGACGAGTTTTCATCAGTGCCCAGCGGGCTTAGGAAAAAGCTGGAGGAGGCAAAGGCCAGGGAAAAAAACCCGCAGCCCGAACTCCCAAAGGCGGCTCCGGCACTCAAGAAGGAGGAAAAACCCGCGCAGTCGCTTCTTTCGCAGCTCATTCCGCCGGCAGCTAAAAAGGAGGAGAAAGCTGCGCAGCCTGCGCCAGAGGCACCCCGGCTTCCCCAGCCGAAAAGGGAGGAACAGCGGATTGAAAAAATAGCGCCAGCACCCGCCCGCGCACCAGTTCCCGCTGCGCCGGCGAAACCCATAATCTCGAAGAGCGCGGTGGAGGAAATTCCGGCCCGCAGGCCCGAAGCGCCTCCGGCAAGAAAACTGGAATCTCCCGCCCAAGCTTCGGCGGCCTCAGCAGCTTCACGGTCAGCAGCGCAACCTATCAGGCCCACAATAGCAGTTCAGGCCGAGAAACGCCCCACGGTCGCAAGGATGCAAATCCGGGAACCGGCAAAAACCGAAGAGCATGAGCGCCGCGTGCCCATCAAGCATCTGACATCCATGTCAACGCCCCAGAGCGAGCAGCAGGTGGCCTATGTCGAGGCCGGGACCAACAAGCTGATCTACGTGGCGCTGATCATCGCGGTCATCGCGATTTACTTCGCCTACGCCGCAAACAGCCAGGTCGGGATGATGAAGGAGCAGATACGGGGCGTGGCCGCGAGCCTGAAGGATTTCCGGGCGCGGGAGGTTTCGCTGAACGTGCCGCTTAACGGCAAGGTCATATTGAACAAGGACCTGCCGCTCTCGAACATATTCCCGCCCAACCTGAGGGCAACCGGCACGCTGACAATCCCCTTCAAGACGACCATCATTGCCAGGAATCCCTCGAGCGGCACGATTTACGAAATACCGCTGGACCAGAACGTGTCGGTGGACTTCGTCGCGCCGCTGAACTTCTCGAAGACGGGCGCGGGCCAGTCGCTAAGCATAAACGAGCAGATTCCGGTTACCAACCAAGTGACCCTGAGAATCACGGCCCGCGACGTGTGGGGCCCGGACCTAGATGCGATAATAAACAGCCTTGAAAGCGCCGGCAACTAAGGACCGGACCGCACGCCTTACTTTTCGGCCAGCCTTGAAAGCACCCATCCCGAACGCCGGCGGCGCGCCGATTAAGTTTCCGCCAGACGCGCCTTCTTTATTTCTAGCACGCCCGAACCGCCGCTCCACTTTTTCTCGGCCCGCTCGATGATGATGCGCTGCTTGAAGAAGGGCGCCCAGGTGACAAAAGTCTCGCCCTCGCCACCCTCGAAAATAGGGTGGACGCCTTTCGCCTTCCGCAGCTGTTCGAGCTCAACTATCGCCTTCTCATCTATTTTCCTGCCCAGCCAGCTAGCATCCATTCCCTCGGCCGCCACGCCGGTAACCAGAATCTCGAGGCCGCTGGCGACCATCTCGCGCAAATAGGAAATCGGCTCCTTGCGCCAGAGCGGCGCGAAGCTGTGCAGCCCGAGCTCCTCGCAGATTACGTCGATTCTCTGCTTCTGGTATTCGCTCTCGACCGCGCCGCTCACGACCGCGTCTATTTCCAGCCCTGCGAGAAGCTCCTTCAAATCCTGCAACTCGCGCTCGTTCGTCGTGCGCCTCAGCGTTTGCGGAATGCCCATTGCCTTTGCCTGCAGGGCGGTCAGTGGGATGTTCGGATGGTGGAACATCAGCGAGTCGGCCTCTGGCTCAAGCGTGATTAGGCGCTTCGCCTCGTAGCCCTGCTGGAGCGCGCAGAAGAGGGCGTAGGTCGAGTCCTTGCCGCCGGAGAAGAGCGAGGCGATGCGCATGGGAAAATCACATCATCAAACGGTTGCTCTTGGGGGAGGGGTGCGATTCCCGGCGCCGGTTGCGCGGTTGCCCGGCGTTGGGCTGGCAGCGGCCCGGAATTGCTGAGACCGCTGAACGATCGCTCCCTGAGCAGCGCGAATATTTTTTGGCAGTTCATCTAAAATGAACTCTGAGCAAAAGGGCAGGGTTGCGCGTTCCAAAACATGGCGGGTCTTGAACCCGACTTGAAGCACATCCAAGTGGTCCCACATCTTGTCAAGCACTTTGTCCTGCGCCGGCAAGGCAAGCACTTCGGTAATTTTGACGAATGCTCTTGCAACTGCATCGTCCACACATAATCCGATGGGTGCCTTGACCAGGTAATTCACGATGTCGGCCGCGGTGCTTGAATTCGCCATCGAACCGAGCACACATACCAGCGTTTGCGCTATCGACTGGTCTAGCGGTGGTTCTGCAGTCAGTACCGCGCCCGCGCGCGGCATTGCGGCCTCCAATGCAGTTCGGATGGAAGGATCATCGCCGTGAAATGCTTGACAATCCCAAATCGCGTCTGCCGCGCCTTTACGCACGGAAGGAAGCGGATGTGTTTCCAGAATTTCAACCAGGGGCAGCACGGCGCCCGGGCCGCCCTTGTACCCAAGCTCATCTACCGCCAAGGCGCAGAGTTCCTTCCAGTCTCCCGGAGAGTTGTCGCCGCGATTGATTATTATTTCGATTAGTTCCGCCCGTGCCTTGTCATCCAGATATGGGGTGCTGTTTTTGACCATAATCAAACCTGGGGCATCCTGATGACTTTGACGAGCTACTGCACGGCGCGCACCGCAGGTGTGCGGGATTGCGCTTGCGCGGCAGGAACGGCCTGCACGCCAGACCGCTGACCAACCTCGTTTAAGCGGGCGTTGACTGCCCTGAGCGCTTGGCGAACATAACTGAGCGCATAATCCAGGTCTTTGCGAGTATAACGCGTTCCGGGGTCACCGAAGGTAAGGTCGTATTTCTGGAGTCTTGCATTCTGCTTCTCCAGAAGCCGCAGGTACTGGGCAACGGCCAGGAGTTGTTTGCGTGAAAGGTCTTCGCAGTTTTTCGCAAGCTGTCCGAGGGCATCAGCAACGCACTTGTCGACTATGGGATGACGCCGTGCCTTGAAAAGAGGAGCCAACGCGAACTCATCCCCTGCTTTTCCCAGCACGCGCGCCAGGGAGCCGGCAATGGAAACATCTTTCTCAATGCCCAGCGTTGCGCCCAGATAAAGCTGGTGGGAATTCAGCTTCGCTTTCACGGCAGGATCCGCCGAACCGGCGAGGGTTTCAAGAGCGCCAGCCATGGCAACGCGCACCGCGTGCGGGACGTCGGGATAGGTGGTGTTGTCCAACCTCAAAACCAGGTCCTCCACTGCGCGAGAGCCGCCGTTTTCCCCGAGCCAGTTCACTGCGAGCACGATGCCGGGCACCATGCCGGGATGATCGTAATCTAGCTGCTCAAGACAGGAGTTAAACCGGACTTCGAAATTGCTTATGCGGGTTTCAACCCCGACAATAGCGGCCTGACGCGCAGTTTCGGATAATGCCGGGAGCTCGGACAGACGCGCCTTTATGGCCGTTAATTCTGGCAGGGATAGGACGCAATGCGAAGTTTCTGAAGCTTTGACTAGCTGGAGCAAGGCATTGGCGATGTGGTCGTCCAGCATTTGAGAGGGCGTTGCCTCGAGCAGGTAGGGCAGGGCGCGCTTGTCGGCCAGATTTCCAAAAATAGTCACGATGGCCATGCGAAGTTGCTCGTTTGCCGTTTCGTGGTCGTCGGTTTTCAGCAATAAGCCAAGGCGGGGTATCCTTTTGGATATTTCTAACCTCGCAACAGTCCTTACGGGAGGTAGTTTTGATGTTGAAAGTTTTTCGAGGCTTTGGGCTGCATTGCAGCGCGCCGCAGGATTTGGGCCGCTTTCCGTGATTCCTACGAGACGCTCAATCTTTTCTGCAAAATCCTGGGTATACGTTTCAGGGTTTGGGGGTTCCGCGTGTTGAGACATGCCTGGTAATATGCCTTTTTAGATTTTTAAAGGTTTGAGCGGTCGCTGGTGCGGGGGATACGGACAAGACCCGACCATCAGTGCGAGTGGTGAGGCGAAGTCTCGACAATCAGTGTGAATTATGCGGCCGGACCTCTGGGCTCAGCCGTACATCGTATTCACGGTCTCGGCGAATTTCCTCATGCCTTCAAGCCTTTCCTTGGTGACCGTGGGCCTGATGGTCTTGTAGGCATGGTCGAAGTTGGCCTTGCTGACCTTCGACGCCTCGGACCGTATGGCTTCCATGCCCGCCTCGCGGCAGATTGCCTCGATGTCTGCGCCCGTATAGCCTTCAGTCATGGCTGCGAGCACCTTCACGTCAACGTCCTTGTCAAGCGGCATCTTCTTCGTGTGCACCTTGAAAATCTCGAGCCGCGTCTTCTCGTCGGGCACGGGTATTTGCAGCACGCGGTCGAACCTGCCGGGCCGCAGGAGCGCGGGGTCGACGAGCTCAGGCCTGTTGGTCGCGCCCAGCACGACCACATTCTTCAGGTTCAGCAGGCCGTCCATTTCGGTCAGCAGCGTGTTCACGACCCGCTCGCCCACGTGGGAATCGGACTCGCCGCCCGAGCGCGCGCTCGCTATGGCGTCAATCTCGTCGATGAAGATTATGCAGGGCGAGGCCATCCTCGCCTTCCGGAAAATCTCGCGTACCATCTTCTCGCTCTCGCCCACCCATTTGCTGAAAACTTCGGGTCCCTTTATCGAGATGAAATTCACCTGGCTCTCGGTGGCCACAGCCTTCGCGACCAGCGTCTTGCCGGTGCCGGGCAGTCCCACGAGCAATATTCCCTTCACAGGCCTTATGCCCATCTTGCGGAACACTTCGGGCTTCTTGAGCGGCAGGTCCACGGCCTCGGCCAGCTCCTTCTTCACGTGCTCGAGCCCGCCCACGTCGCCCCACTTCACGTTCGGTATCTCGACGAACACCTCGCGCAGGGCGCTGGGGTGGATGTCGCGCAGCGCGGACATGAAGTCCTCGCGCGTCACCTGGAGGCTTTCGAGAATCTTGGGCGGTATGAATTCCTGCTCCAGGTCAATCTTGGGCAAGATGCGCCTCAGAACGCGCATGGCACCCTCTTTCGTGAGCGAGGAAAGGTCAGCGCCGGTGTATCCGTGGGTGATGCTTGCCAGCTCGTCGAGCGAGACGTCCTCGGCTATGGGCATGTTGCGCGTGTGTATCTGCAGGATTTCCTTGCGCGCGTTCCTGTCAGGTATGCCGATTTCAATCTCGCGGTCAAAGCGGCCCGGTCTGCGGAGTGCGGGGTCAATGGCATTCGGCCTGTTGGTCGCGCCTATGACGATCACATGCCCGCGCGCCTTCAGTCCGTCCATCAAAGTCAGGAGCTGGCTCACCATCCTGCGCTCGACCTCGCCCGTTACCTCCTCGCGCTTGGGCGCAATCGCGTCCAGCTCGTCCATGAATATTATTGTGGGCGCGTTCTCCTCGGCATCCTTGAACACCTGCCTCAGCTTCTCCTCGCTCTCGCCCACGAACTTGCTCACGAGCTCGGGTCCCGCAATATGAATAAAATTCGCCTCGCTCTCGCTCGCAACCGCGCGCGCCAGCAGGGTCTTGCCCGTGCCGGGCGAGCCGTAAATAAGCACGCCTTTGGGCGCCTCGATGCCCAGTCTTTCGAAAAGCTCGGGGTGCCGCATGGGCAGCTCGACCATCTCGCGAATCTTCTGCACCTCCTCCTTCAGTCCGCCGATGTCCTCGTAGGAAATGCTAGACGTCACTTTGCCCATGTCCTTGATGGGCTCCTCCTTGACCTCGACCTCGGTGCCCTCGCTCACGAGCGCAATGCCCTGGGGCTGCACGACAGCCGCAACCAGCGGGAAGGAAGTGCCGAAAAGGCCGACGTAGAGCGTGTCGCCGCGCGTGAGCGCCCTGCCCTTGAGCTTGTTCTTTATGAAAGAGCCGAAGTCCGGCGAGAAACGCATGGGCTGGTTGGGCGCGAGAATGACCTTCTTGGCCTCCTTGAGTTGCGCCTTGCGCACGTAAATCTTGTCGCCTATGGCCACGCCCGCATTCTGCCTAAGATAACCATCCATCCTGATTACGTTCAGCCCCTCGTCCTGCGGGTGCGCCTGCCACACTACGGCCGCCGTAATCCTTTTTCCTTTCAACTCGACAATGTCGCCGCTCGTGACCCCAAGGACCTTGTAGGCCCGGGAATCTATGCGCACGATGCTGCGCCCCACGTCATTCTGCAACGCCTCGACTACCTTGAGTTCAATGCCATTTGTCTCAGCCATGTTATCGTCCTCTTTTGAATTCCAATTTCCGCGAAAGCATTTCGCCGCCAGCCTTTATATAAGTTTAAACTCCGGCGATGCTCCGAGGTCATATATTGGACATCAAATATTTAAATTTAATTACCCCCTCCGCCCATCTGAGGGCATGGACGTCCTATTCCACTTCCTTTTCACGCTGATGGCACTCTATGCCGCGCGCGTGCACGTGAGGCACCACCACCTCGCGCCGCTCATCTTCGCCTTCGTGGCCACGCTGCCGGACGTGGACCACTTCCTCGGCCTCGTCGCCCGCGGCACGCTGCACAACATATTCGTCACGTTCTTCTTCCCGCTCATACTCATCGCCCTCGCGTTCAAGTACGAAAAATACGGGGTGTTCTGGAAGCAGATGAGCATACTGTTCTTCCTCGTGCTGGTCTCGCATCCCATCCTGGACTTCTTCACGTCCTACAGCGTGGTTTACTTCTATCCCGTGAGCATGCAGCACGTGGACTTGACGAACTTCGACATACAGTTGAACGTGGAGGGCGAGACCTATCCGATTGTTTCCTCCGCGAGCGCGGGCGTCCTGGTCTATGCCTTCATCCTGGCCGGCGCCTTCTTCCTAGAGGAACTCGTGGAAATCCAGGACCGCACGCACCGGGGCTTCCGGTATGCGCTGGGCCGCCTTGGCGAGCAGGTAAGGAGCTGGTTGAGGGAACCCTGAAAAAGACATAAATACTTTTCAAGGGGTAATTATGTCGTCTGCGCCGCCTAAGGCTGGGAGGCATGGTGGCGAAGTTGGGGGAATTAGTGATGACGATTGATAGACCGGGAGGAGACTTGGCGCTTAGGATTGCGAGTGGGAATCAGACGCAACCAGCCGCCAGGCAGAGAAAACGCAACGATTTTGAGCTGATGGACGGAATGAAGCGCACGAGCGGACAAAGAATGCTATTCGACATACAATTCGGTACTACGAGCGCTTCCGCAGTCTTGGTCAACGAGCTTGGCCGCAGCATCTTGGAGGAAATGGATGGAAGCCCGGCAGCCCGCAGCCTTTTGCAAGAGAGATTGGGGGAAGTATCTAAAATTTTGCAGGGGCTCATAAAAGACGGCTATGTGGAAATCGAGCGCCGCGAAGGCGGGCAGGCTTTGCTTAAGATAACCGAAAGCGGTTTGAAATATATTACTTCAGGAATGACGAGCGAACATGAGGCAGTCGTGGTTAGCGGCGTGCACAGGTAGGCCTAATCCAGCCTTGTCTTTTCCAAGAAGATTCCGTGCCTACTCGTGACCTTGCCGATTCTCCACGCCCTTATTTCATGCCTCTTCGCAATCGAGATGCAGGCATCCGCGTCCTTCTCGGGCAGGACCACGCACATGCCGACGCCCATGTTGAACGTGCGGTACATCTCGCGCTCGCTTATTTTTGCCGCGCGCCATAAGGCCCTGAAAATTGCCTGGGGCTCGGGCATGTCGTCCAGCTCGATGCCGACCCCGGCCCGCTCGGCGATGCGGTTCAGCTTGGAGAATGCGCCTCCGGTTATGTGCGCCAGTCCGTGCACCTCGAGCGAGTTCACCATCTCGAGCACGGGCCGCACGTAAATGCGCGTTGGCACGAGCAGCTCCTGCAGCCATTTCTTCTCCTTGAGCACCTTGCGCGCAAGAGTCAGCGCGTTGGAATGAATGCCGCTGCTCTCAAGCCCGATGACCGCGTCGCCGGGCTTCATGGCCTCGCCAGTTATCGGCTTCCCGCTTTCCACCACGCCCAGGCAGGTTGCGGCCAGGTCAAAGCCAGTGCAGCCCTTCTCGCCCTTTATGACGTCGCGCATGATGGCGGTCTCGCCGCCCACGACGGAAACATCGGCCTCCTTTGCGCCTTCCACGAGCCCCTTCATGAGCTCGCGCGTGAGCTTCGCGTCCTCCTTTTCGAGCGCAAGATAATCTACAAGCGCAACGGGCCGCGCGCCCACGCAGATTATGTCATTCACGTTCATCGCTATGCAGTCAATGCCAACCGTGTCAAACTTGCGCAGCTTCTGCGCAACGAGAACCTTCGTGCCCACGCCGTCGGCGTGCATCGCGAGTATCTGGTCGCCCCGCCGCAGGAGGCCCGCGTAATGGCCGTAGATGGGCAGAACGTCTCCGCAATGGGTGGAGCGCAGCAGCGCGTCTATCTCCGCGTGCATGCCCTTCACCTTGCGCACGTCAACGCCTGCCTTGGAATAATCGAAAGCCATTTGGTTCACCCGCCGTCCTTGCGCCGCAGCGCATCCATATGCGCGATTCTCTTTTTTATAAGTTCCGCGGTCCCGATGTCGCGCCTGTGGAATAGCTTGCCGGTCACATGTGAGCACGCGCGCTCGGTCCGACGCTCGGCCTCCTCGATGTTGTCGCCCTGCCCGACCAGCGCCACCGTGCGCGAGCCCAGCATCAGGAGCTTTCCCTCGCGCTCGTCCACGCTCGCGTAGAAAATCCTGCACCCGCCATTGCGGCCTATGGCGTCCTCGTTCACCTCGATGGGCTCGCCCTTCAGCGGCTTTTCCGGATAGCCTTCGGGCACGAGATATTTGCAGACGCTCGCCTTCTGAGCGAACCGCATCTCGCCGCGCGCGAGCCTGCCCTCGCCTATGCCCGCGGCAATCCCGGCGAAATCGCCCTCGAGCAGGGGCAGCACGTTCATGGCCTCGGGGTCGCCGAAGCGCGAGTTGAACTCTATCACCTTGACCCCGCGGGCAGTGGCCATGAACTGGCCGTACAAAATTCCGCGGTAGGGCGCGCCCGCCTTTGCGAGCGCGGAAACTGTTGAACGCATTATGTCGAGCGCCTCGTCGCGCTCGCGCTCCGAGAGGAAGGGCAGGAGGTGGTTTGCGTCGGAATAGCTCCCCATGCCGCCCGTATTTGCGCCTTTATCGCCTTCCAATGCCAGCTTGTGGTCCTGCACGAGCGGCATGCCCGCGAGCCCGCGGCCGTCGACAAAGGCCTGCAGCGTGAACTCCTCGCCCTCCAATTTTTCTTCTACGACAACGCTTCCCAATTTCCCGATGTTGGCCGAGATAACTTCAGCGGCATACCGCTTGGCCTCCTCGCCATCCCTCAGCTGCTTGCCCGTGACCTTCACACCCTTGCCTCCCGTGAGGCCCGCGGGCTTTATCGCCACTGCGCCGCCCAGCTCGTCAATGAAATCGGCCGCCTCGCGCGCATCGCCTGTCGCGAGGAACTTCGGGCAGCCGGCAATCTTGTTCTTTCGCATGAGCTCGCGCGCGAAGGACTTGTCCCACTCGATGCGCGCAGCGGCGCGCGAAGGCCCGCAGACCAGCACCTCGTTTTTTTCGAGCTCATCGACAACCCCTTTCTCAAATGCCGCATCCGGTCCGATTACTGCAACCTCGACCTTTCGCGTCTGGGCCCATTTGGCAACCGAAACGGCATCACAAATATCGCCCACCGCCCATTCCTCGCTCAACCTCATTATGCCGGGATTGCGGGCGCTCATGAAGGAGTAAAGCTCGCAGCCGTCCGCACGCGCAAGCGCGTCGGCCATGGCGTGCTCGCGCCCGCCGCTTCCGACTAACAAGACCCGAACCATGGAATCATCCTAAATCAGCTGCCTGAATTTAGTGGACCATCGTCGCTTCTTCCCAGTACCTTTTCTCCGAGCTTCCGCCCTTGAGAATCGCATTCACCTTTTTCGCGAGCGGGGTCGGATAGTCCTCGTGCAGGCAGCCGTTGCACATTTGGTCCGCCTTCAGGCCGATGGCCTCGTTCATCGCGCCTATGGTCTGGTAGGCCAGCGAGTCCGCGCCCAGCATCTTGCGTATTTCCTCCACGCTGTGGTTTGCGCCTATAAGCTCCTTGTGCGTGGACATGTCGATGCCGTAGAAGCACGGGCCGACGATGGGTGGGCAGGTTATGCGCACGTGCACCTCCTTGGCCCCGCCTTCCTTCAGCAGGCGCACGATGATGGAGGTCGTGGTCCCGCGCACTATGCTGTCGTCTATCAGGACGACGCGCTTGCCCTTGAGCAGGGACCTGAGGGGGTTGAACTTCACCCGCACCGCGGCCTCGCGGTCGCGCTGCTGCGGCATTATGAACGTGCGGCCCACGTAGCGGTTCTTTATCAGGCCCTCCAGGAAAGGTATGCCGGATTTCCGCGCATAGCCCTCGGCCGCGGGCCGCGCCGTGTCGGGCATGGGCACCACCACGTCGGCCTTGGCAGGCGCGTCGCGGGCCAGGAGCTCTCCGAGTTTCAGCCTGATCTGGTAAACGTTGCCCGCGTCCAGGTTGGAGTCGGGGCGCGAGAAGTATACGTACTCGAACATGCAGGTCGCGAACCGCGCATTCACCAGCTGCTTCAGTGTGAGCTTGCCGTCCTTCAGCAGGAGGGCCGAGCCGGGCGCGACAAAGCCCTTCATCGGAATCTTGTTTATGTCCAGGCACACGCTTTCGCTCGCCACCATGAAAAGCTCGTCGTTCCAGCCGTAGCAAAGGGGCTTTATGCCGTGCGGGTCGCGGAAGGCGAAGAGCTCTCCCTTGCCCGTCACCAGGCCTTCGCAGTAGGCGCCGTCAAAAGTCTTCATGCAGTATTCGGCGGCCTTGAAGAAGTCGCCCTTGTTTTTCCTGAGCGCCTCGGCGAAAACGTCCACGATTATCTCGCAGTCGCACTTGGAGCTGAGCGCCCTGCCTTCCTTCTGCACCAGCGCGCGCATCTGGTGGTAATTCACGAGGTTGCCGTTGTGCGAGTTCGCCATGCCGCCCCGGATGTCGCTCACGATGAAGGGCTGGGCGTCCTTGGCGCTGGGCGTGCCCGTGGTAGGATAGCGCACCGAGCCCACTCCGAGCCAGCCGTTCAGACCTGCCACGAACTCCCGGGTTATTGCATCCGTCACCAAGCCCATGCCTTTCTGGAGCTCGATTGAATCCCCTTCGACCACCGCAATGCCCGCGCCATCCTGACCCCTGTGCTGCTGGGCCAGAAGGGCGAGATATATGGCGTTTGCCACAGGCTTGTGCTTGTAGGAGTAGGCAGCCACCACGCCGCAAGCTTCCCGTTTCTCGTAATTGCGAGAACTCATCGGACAGCTTGAACATCCGTTACGCCAATTCATATCAATACCTCAACTGCAAACCTTTTAATCTGATGTTGCGCCTTACCGCTTCTCCCTGAAATGCCCAACGATGTTCCTGAACAGCCGCAGGTTCATGGATTCCGAAGGCAGCGCCTTGCCCGCGCGCTTCAGCAGCTCTTTTTGCAGCGGCCAGTCGTACAGGCCCGTGGATTCCATCGCCCTTTCCGGGTGGGGCATTAGTCCCAGCACCTTGCCGTCTTCGGAAGTTATGCCGGCTATGTCAGCCAGGGCGCCGTTCGGGTTGTAGGGAAACTCGCCATTGGCCGCACTCAAATCCTCCCTGGCATACTGGAAGCAGATCATTTTCTTTTCCTTGAGTTTTCGCAGCACTTCGTCCGTGCAATAGAAATTCCCTTCCCCGTGCGCAATCGGGCAGCGGATGCGCTCGATGCCCCGGGTCCACAGATTTTCTGCCGCCGGCTTCAGCGTGACGTACCTGCATTCCAGCACGCCAGTCCTGTTCGGCATCAGCGCGATGTTCCTCTCGTATTTCCTGCCGAACGCGGGCAGGAGGCCGAGGTTGGCAAGTATCTGGAAGCCATTGCATATTCCGAGCACCAGATTGTCGCCATCCAGGAACTCGCCCAGTTCATCCCAAAGATTGTTGCGCACCCGGTTGGCATACGCATTTCCCGCGCCAGTGTCATCCCCATAGGCAAAGCCGCCAGGGAAGATGACCAGGCGATAATCGGACAGCAGTTTTCTCTTGTCTATCAAGTCGTTTATGTGCACGATGTCCGAGGCCATGCCCGCCCGCTTCAGAGCCTCCCGCGTTTCCATCTCGGAGTTGATGCCGTAGCCACTCATGATGATGGCCTTCTCGGCAAGTTGAGTTGCGCGGTTTTGTTTTGAAATGCCCATCTC
Organism: Candidatus Burarchaeum australiense; assembly: GCA_902386535.1. Lineage (GTDB taxonomy): Archaea > Micrarchaeota > Micrarchaeia > Burarchaeales > Burarchaeaceae > Burarchaeum > Burarchaeum australiense. Next base: position 29,875 of record CABMJK010000039.1, read on the forward strand.
AATACCCCTTGAACGTCGATTTGTAGGCTTCCTCGAGCTGCGCCATTGGAAGGTCGACGATTTTTTTGGCCGCGGTTATCGTGAAGTTGGAACCGCCGACCGTGCCCAGCAGGTGCGCGGCCTCGCCCAGAATCTTCTCTAACTTTTGCCTGTTTTCCGGGCAGACGGTGACGACAAACCTTCCCTGGGACTCGGAGAAGAGATAAAAGTCCGGCCGCATGACCTGCGGGATTGCAAGCTTCATGCCTAGCCGGCCTGCGATGGAGACTTTGGCCAGCGCAATGCCCAGTCCTCCGTGGCTCACAGGAAACGCGGAGGCGACCAGTTCCTGCTCGATGGCCGAGCTCAATTTCTCATATCTTGCCTTTGCCGCATTTGCATCGAGTTTCGGAACATTGTTGCCCGGACTGCCCAAATAGGCAAAATATTCCGAGCCGCCCAGCTCCTCGAGAGTTTCGCCGACGACATAAACCAAATCGCCCGCGCATTTCGCATCCATGGACACTGCCTTTGTAACGTCCGCGTGTATGCCGATTGAGGAAATGAGCAGCGTGGGAGGCACCGACATCTTCACGGGCCTGTTGTCCGCGTCAAAGCCTGAGAAATCATTGAACATGCTGTCCTTGCCGGAGATGAAGGGCGTGCCGAATGCGGTCGCATAATCATAGCAAGCCTTGGCTGCGCGCTTCAGCTGCCCGAGCCTCTCGGGCTCGTTCGAGGAGCACCAGCAGAAGTTGTCCAAAAGCGCGAGCCTGTCCAGCGGCACGCCGATGGCGATGAGGCCGCGTATTGCCGTGTCGATGGCTGCAGCCGCCATGCCATAGGGGTCTATTTCAGAATAGAGAGGATAGAGGCCCTGCGAAAGGCCCACGCCTTTCTTGGAATCGGGCACCACCTTGGTCAGCGAAGCCATTGCCTGCACTTCGCCCTTGCCCTGCAGGGGCCCGAGCACGTGACCGCCCTGCACAACATAGTCATACTGCGTGGAAATGTATTCCTTCGAGCACAGGTTCTTCCTGCGCATCATGTCCAGCAAGGTTGGGCCGAGGTCGGACGGGCAGGCCTGCCTTGGCTCCGGATAATTTTTCTGCGAGTAGGCGGTTTTAAGGTGCTTTTTCGGCAGCCCGTTATGCAGGAATTCCAACTCGACGTCCATCACGGTTTCGCCGTTCCATTCGACCACGCACTTGCCTGAATCGGTGAACTTTCCGATCACCGTGGCTTCCACATCCCTTCTTTGCAGCAGCTCCAGGAGGGCGGCGAGCTTGGCCGGCGGCACTGCGAGCGTCATGCGCTCCTGGGATTCCGAAACCCATATTTCCCAGGGTGCCATGCCGGGATATTTCAGCGGGACTTTCTCCAATTGGACGTGGCAGCCGCCCGACTCCTTTGCCATTTCCGCCACAGAGCAGGAAATCCCGCCCGCGCCGTTGTCAGTTATGCTGGTGTAAAGCTCGAGGCCGCGCGCCTCTTTTACTATGGCATCGCTCAGCTTCTTCTGCGTGATGGGGTCTCCGATTTGGACCGCAGTCATAGGGCTGCCGGAGTCCAGGGCCTCGGATGAAAAAGTGGCACCATGGATTCCGTCTTTGCCAACGCGGCCGCCCGCCATGACTATGAGGTCGCCGGGCTGCGCCTTCTTTTCGTAAAGTTTCCTGCCCACTTTCCGTTTCACAGAACGCACATTCTGCTGCTGCAGAATGGCGCCCCTTTCTCCTGTGGGAGAAAGAGGGAGGGGCCCCTTTCCGCTGCCTGCGGAAAGAGGGCCGTTTTCCTCGCGCGGCATCACGCCCACGGTGCCCACGAAAATCAGGGGCTTGCCTGCATAGCGGGCATCGAAATAGCACCAGCCCTGCGGGGTCGGGATGCCGGAGCAGTTCCCTCCGACGGCAACGCCCCGCACCACGCCGTCGAGAATCTGTCTGGGCGGGAGAATCGGGTTTGACTTGCCCTTTCCGCGGTACAATTCCGGCGAGGTTTCCGGGTCTGCAACGCAGTAGCCGTAGTAGTTGATGCACGGCTTTGCGCCGAGCCCGAAGCCGATGGTGTCGCGGTTGACCCCGACTATACCCGTGAGCGCGCCTCCGAAGGGGTCGAGGGCCGACGGCGAGTTGTGCGTCTCGACCTTGTGCGTGACAAGATTGGAATCATCGAACTTGATGGCGCCCGAGTTGTCGGTGAACACGCTCACGCAGATGTCGTCCTTTCCCCTTTCCTTCCTTATGCGGTTCGTGGCTCCCTGAATGTAAGTCTTGTAGAGCCCTTGCGGAACGTCGTCATCCATGGCAGACGCGAATATCGTATGCTTGCAGTGCTCGCTCCAGGTCTGCGCCAGCGACTCGAGCTCCACGTCCGTCGGCTTCCTACCTTTTTTGCCGAAGTGGGTGCGTATCGCCTTGAGCTGACCCAAATCCAGCGCAAGCGGCCCGCGCCGCGCGCCGGTCTTGGCATCCACTATCCCTTCCTTCCCCAGTTTCGCGAGCTCCGCGTCGCCAATGTCAAGGTCCACGGGTTCGGCCACGGGCATGTCGTTCAGCTGGACGCGCGGCACGACCACACCCATACCCTTCTCGCCATATTCCTGCCGGGTTTTCACGTGCACGCGGTTGACCAGCGGGTTCGCGAGCGTGGTTGCAAGTTTTTTCACAGATGCAGCGGATAATTTTCCCTTGACCAGGAAAAGCTGGGAGGTGTGGACCGCCTCGTCCTGCCTGAAGCGCACCTTGAAAAAGTCCTCGATGGTCTGCTTCGCGGTATTTCCGGCATTGTCGGTCACGCCGGGCAGGAAGCCGACCTCGATGGCAAAATCGAAATCGCCCCTTGTCGCCGCGTCTATCTTGAAATCCTGGACAACCGGGTTGATTAGCTGGGCGGCTATTTTCCCGAGTTCGCCCGCATTGAAGTCGCGAGATTCCGTTGAAATCGTGTAAACGTCCACTAGCAGGACTTCCTCCGCGGATGAAAAGCCCAGGGAGCGCAGCCTGTCAGTGCGGGATTTCACCCGGGGGTCTTGTTTATACTGGACCTCGATCCGGTGAGCAGAAGCCATACGTTACCAATAAGGCCGAAAAAATAAAAAGCTAGACGCGGGCCGGAGGGGCTGGAGAGACAAGGTGGGGCGGTGGAGCGGGATAGCTATTTAAACCGCGCCTGAAAGATTTCCGCATGAGAACGAGGGCGCGGACGAACGAGGGCGGATTGAAGTGCCCCCTGCGGGCGCAGGCAAGCGTCGAGATTATAATCATACTGGCCTCGCTCCTCCTTGTTTTCGGGCTCATACTCAACGCCGCCGGATTGCGGCTTGGCGACACGCGCACCTTTGCGGACAACGAGATGACGGGCGCGGGAGTAAGCGGCATTGCGGCAGCGGCCGACGAAGTCTATGCCGAAGGCGTTGGCAGCCAAAGGCTGGTGAAGCTCAGCCTGCCGGCCTCTGTGGTGCAGGGCAGGAGCTTTGTGGACGGCCACCTGCTCGGCGTGCAGCTGCTGAACGCCCGGGGCCCGACGGACATCAACGCCCGGGCCGGGGCGCCGATGCAGGGCTCGCTGCCCGACACGCCGGGCGATCACCAGGTGCGCGTGAAGGCTGCGCAGGGATTTGTAATAATTGGGGAGACCTCACTGTCTATTGAGCCGACGCTGCTCTATGCATATCTAGGGAAGACCGGCGAGTCTGAAGCAAAACTCACGATAATCAACACGGGTAATGAGCCGCTCACGCTCTCGCTTTCCCTCGACTGGCCAAATCAGGCCGTCAGCGCAGCGCTGGACCAAACCTCGCTTTCGCTGCAGCCTGGCGAGGCGCGCACGGTCAGCGTGAAGTTTGCGAGCGGTGAGACTGCAGGCACCTATGCAGGCGAGCTCGTGCTTGATGCCAGCAACGGGGAACAGTTCAACGTCGGGGTGATGGCAGATGTCCTCGCGTAGGCAAAGGGCGCAGGCAGGAGAAAGCGGAGCGCCGTGCCCCCTGCGGGCGCAGGCGAGCGTCGAGCTGCTCATAATGTCCTTTTTCGCAGTCGCCATCATACTCGCGCTTTTCTCAGTCTACACCAACATGCTGAACGTGAATTCCGGCGACTCCCAGCTGAGGCATGCGCAGGCAGTGGCCGGCCGGCTTGCCGGCGCCATGAACGCGGTCGGGCAGGGCATTGACGGGAGCGAGGCACGCGTGAGCCTGGCCGATGCGTCGGGGCTCGAAGTCTCGTTCCAGGGCAGGAGCGTGCGGGCCGCGTGGAGTAATTACGGAGGTGGCAGGAGCGAGGCCTCTTCGCCCACGTTCACGGACAACGTTGATTTCAGCGTGGGCCCGGGCGGGGCTGGCGGCAAGAATCTGATTGTGAAAAAAGACGGGGAAAAAATAGTCGTGAGGCAGGCCTGACATGGAGATGAAAATGAAGAAGATGGTGGGCGAGGGCGCAAGGAAAGGGCAGGTCATAAGCTATGACCTGATGCTCGCGACTACCGTAGCAGTGGCACTGCTGGGCGTCGTGCTGCTTGCCTCGAACACGATTACGGCCGCGAGCGGGGCAGCGTATGACGAGGGCGCGCTGGTGGCGGATGGGGCATTGGCGCAGCTCGTGCTCACGCCGGGCTCGCCCGCTGACTGGGCTGCGGGCGCGGCTGCCGGCACTGCTGCAGGCACCGGAGCAGGCGCAGCCTATGAGGCGCATTCGCTCGGCCTTGCAGAGAGACGCGGCGTGCTCGACAAGGAAAAGGTGGAGGCGTTTGCGGAACTCGATGGGCTGGCCGACGCGGAAGGCGGCCGCGTGTCTTTGCGCGAGAGGCTCGGGCTTTTGCGCGAGGGCGCCGCATATGATTTCCGGTTCGAGGTGCGCGGGCTTGACGGCTCGGCACTTTATGCCACGGGCCAGGAGCCAACGGGGAACGTGTTCGCGAGCAGGCGGCTGGTCGAGCTCGACGGCTCGCCTGTGACTGCGGTGATGATGGTTTGGAAGAAATAGGAAAGAGTGAAGGGCGGGGAATGTGGCGGATGATGGAAATGCGAGGGATGGAAGAATGCGCGGAATAATATTCACGGTGGACGCGGTCACTGCGGCAGCTTTCCTAGTCGTGCTCCTGTCAACCGCATTCCTGCTGATAAGCGCGCTGCCGGCCGGGCAGCCTGCCGAAGACCACTTCGCGCACGACGTGCTGGCAGTGTTGGATGGGAAGGCGGGGGCAGGGCTGAATGACGCGCAAGTGAGGCAGATGTTCCTGCAGGCCAACAAGTGCGGCTCGATTGTTGTAAGGGACGCGGCTGGTTTCGTCGTAGATTCCGCCTACGCGTGCGGCTGCGGCCAGGGCACCGAAACAGTTGCTTACAGAAGCCTCGTAAAAGTGGGCGCTGGCGGGGCGCTTGAAATCAATTTGGCAAAGGCAAGCGCGTGCCCGAGAACTGGGAGTTGAAGGCCATGAAAAAAGGTTTTGCATTCACCCTGCTGTTCGTGCTCATAGCCTCGCTGCTGGTCTTCATGGCGGCCGATGCGCTCAAATGGAAGACGGGCGAGCCGTCCTTCCGCGGGGTTTCGAAAAGCGCAGACATAGCTGATGACGTGGCACAGGACTTTTTCACGCTCATGAATGTTTCGGTTGGCGCCTCGCGCAATGCTACGCATGCGACGCTTTCGTTCGGCGACTCGCTGCCCTCGCGCCTCGCGGCACCGGAAGATGCCGTCACCAGCTACGTGCAATTCATCGAGGGCGAATACGCGAATGCAACGAATGCAAATATCAGCGTGCTTGGAACCAGTCCTGCAATCCGATTCTCGGCGCCAGACTTCAGCTATGAATACGGCAGCTGGAGCAAGGGCAGCGTCTCGCTCGTGGGCGAGGCTGATGCGTATTTCATCACTGCAAGGCTTGACAAGGAGTGCGGCGCGTGCCAGGCCGAAGGGGCGTGGAACTGGACTGACGGGGGCACGTTCGTGATGCTCGACATCCAGGACTCGCAGGGCACGGCCGTGGCGCCCGGAGACAAGTCGAGCGGCTACATCAACCCCCAGCAGTACAACTATTTTGAAGTCATGCTCGCCGACAACTCTTCTTCGTTCCAGCTTTCAGCATTTGGCAACGAACTCGCGATTGCGCCGGCCAACGTGAAGGCGACCATCAATTCCAAGGTTTCGATCAGGCATGCTGGAGAGATAAGGGCAGCAATGCCGGTCGACCTCATTGTCGATGGAACCGAGTTTAACGGCGTGCCATTGCTCGAAAAGTGACGGGCGGGTTTAAATAGTCCTGGCGCGGAAAGCAATGCAGTAAGGCGAGGGTAACGAGGGAAACCATGCCGCAGGCATTTGCGCCAAGAGGCGAAACAGCAGCCGCTCATCTTGAGCAGGCCAGGGCCATGTACGACCAGTACATTGGAATGAATCCCACTCTTGCGCGCATAGTAGTCGTGGATGTTTTCGAGAACGGACAGCTGCAGGACAGGTTCCTGGGCTTCAAGCTCGGCAACCGGATTTACGATTTCAGGACAGACCAGGCAACGGGCCGCGAGCGCGGCTGGGTGACCGAGGCAGACCTCAATCCGGCCGGCGGCAGGCAGGTTTACGCGTGGTCGTTCGAGAAGGACCGGCGGCTCGAGGGCCTGGGCAGCGAATTTCTCAACGCAGACCTCAGGCAGATGGGCGGGCAGACGCTGGTGCAATACGCGATTCATGGAAGGCTCGGGCAGGCAGGCTCGACCAACGCCAACCTTGGAAGCGTGCCGGTCAGGCAGGAAGGGACCGGAACTGCGGCCAGGCACATGCCAACTTCCGGAGCGCCTAGCAGCGACAGGATGTTTACGCGCATGTCAGACCACACGCTCGCCATTGGCGAGGCCTCCCACGCAGTCGTGCGGGGCGAACTGAAAATTCCGGAGTCCACGCTGAGGCTCGGCTCCGCGCAAGTGCAGGACGTGAAGGATTTACAGACCTTGTTGAACTCGTTGGGGATTAGTGACGCGTCCGGCCACAGGCTCGAGGTCACGGGCGTTTTCGACCAGCAGACGAAGGAGGCCGTGACTGCCTGGCAAAAATACATCAACGACGCATATCACCGGGAAGGCGAGGGAAAACTGCTTTTGGAGGACGGGGTTTTCGGGCAACACACGAGGCATTTTACCCGCGTGATAATGGGGCTCGATCGGGAGGAGGGCTATGGCTTCGGGGGCGGCCGCACGATCGCTCCGGAACCACGGGACGTGGAAGGCGTTGGGAGCAGGGGGCCTGGCGAAGTGGAGAAACTCGAAGAGGCGCCGGGGCAGGCCACGGCAGGCGACGAGCAACCTGCGCCTGAAACTTCCGCGCCCGGTGCGTCGGCACAGCAACCGGAAGAGCCGGTCCAGCAGCAGGCAAGGAAAGTGAGCTGGCCCATCATGGGCGCGGGCGGGCAACTTCCGATAGAACCGATTGAGAAATTCAGGAGTGGACAGCTCCTGAGCCTGCCGGCGGTAGAGGGCACGAGCGTGATCGCGCCGGTTGACGGGACTGTGACCGACATTTCAATAGGCATTTTCAGCGGCTATGTCAGGATTAGAGGCGATGACTGTCGGGAATATTTCATAGGCCATCTGAGCCCGGTGAGCATAAGGACAGTCTCAGTCAACGGGCATGTTACAGGAGGCCGCACCGTTCTGGGCCAGGTGGGCGGGCCGGACATAGTGCACGGCTATGCGAGAATAGAATTCAAGATTACCAAAAATGGTGCGGCGCTGGATCCGAGCAGGGTTGTTGGCAGCGAATACTAGACTATTTTTATCTGCCTTCAGCCATGATAACGATGTCCGCAGTATTCCGCAGGGCAGCCGAGAAGCCGGGCTGCGCGCCAATCACGATCGTCTCCTTGCCGAGTTCCTTTGCCTTCACGAGCACGGGCCTGAAGTCCGTGTCCCGCGTCATGAGGGCAAGAATCTGGATGGCCGGGTTGTAGACCTGCTGCATCGCATCCACGGCCATGGTAACGTCCACGTCGCCCGTGGTTATCACCGGCTCGTAGCCCTGGTTGGTCATGGCCTCGATGAGCTTGTCGCTCGCGTACTGGTCGAGATACATTTTGCAGACCTTGAGCTTGCCGTACTTGGATAGCTTGCGCTTCACGTCCTCCAGGTCGACGTTTATGTCCTTGCGTATGACGTTAGGCCCGTCCACTAGAAGAGCAATGTTCTTCGAATGCTCGCGCTCCTTCTTCATTATCGCCCTTATTTTTTCCATCACCGAAGGCATTCGAACACCACGCAGGCAACTGAATTACGGGCTTACAGGCGGAACAGGCGCCGGCAATTCTTTTCCACCAGCCCCTCAACATCTTCGCGCTTCATGCCGCGCGCTTCCGCGATAATTTCCGCGCCGGCAAAGCAAGCGAGCAAGTCCTTGCCTATGGCAGGCGCATCGCTTTCCGCAAGAAGGTATTCGGGCTCCACGCTTTTAACTGCTTCCGTCCGGCTCCGCGACCTGAGCGGCGGCACGGAGACGAACCAGCCCGCATCGGCGGCCCGCTTCGCCAGCTCGGCCGAGCCAGAGAAGCAGTGCAGCATCACGCGCTCGCACCCGCTTTTCGCCAGCAGCTCGAACCCCTTTTCCTCGGCCTCGCGCAAATGTATCACAACGGGCAGGTTCAGTTCGTGCGCAAGGGCAAGCTGGGCCTCGAAGGCCCGCACCTGCCGCGCCCGGCCCTCCTCATCCTTGGCCCACTTGTAGTCCAGCCCTATCTCACCCACTGCCGCCAGCTTGCCGGCCTGACCGCGCACGTAGTCGATCGTGTGCTGTATGACGGTTTCACTCGTGCCCATGGCAATCTGGGGCGCGAGGCCCGCGGCGCACCAGACGTAATCCTTGTTGGCCTCTGCCAGCCCGATGTTCCTCTTGCTCGTGGGCAGGTCCGAGCCGCACGTGATGAGCCCGTTCAGCCTGCTTTTGCAATGCCCGAGCATCTCCTGCGGCCGCTCGAAGCCCTCGAGGTGGCAGTGCGCGTCAAACATGGCAAATCACGGTCAGACTATGGCGGGTCGGAAATATTAATGCGGCTGGTGCCGGCAGCGGGGGCGACGCGCCCGGGCGCGCTGAAACGCTTAATATATTTTACTATGGAATAAGGGCAGGTCTCAAATGCAGAGCCGGGCAGAATCAAACTTGAGAGGGATTGCATGAGCGGCGAAAAAAACTTCGGTTCAATGAAGGACCTCAAGGTGGGCAAGTACGTCATAATTGACGACGAGCCGTGCCGCGTGGTGGGCGTTGAGAGCAGCGCGCCGGGAAAGCACGGGGCTGCGAAGATGCGCGTGTCCGCCATAAGCATTTTCACGGGCAGCAAGAAGACGCTCATGAAGCCCAGCGACGCCGACTGCGAGATACCCGTCATCGAGAGGAAGAACGGGCAGATAGTCTCGATGGTGGAGAACACGGCGCAGATAATGGACTCCGAGACTTTCGAGACCTTTGAGATGCCGGTGCCCGAGGAGATGAAGGCGGATGCAGCTGCGGGCAAGGAAGTCGATTATATTTTGGCCATGGGCAGGAAGCTGCTCATGCGCATACACTAGGTGGTTTTGTGGACATTGAGATTATTGAGGACAAGGAGAACCTGCTTCTGGGAAGGCGGGAAGTGAAATTTTTGGTCAAGTTCATGGGCCCCACGCCCGACAGGAACAAGGTGCGGGAGCTCGTGCGCGCCAAGCTGGGCGTCGACCCGAAGCTCGTGGTCGTGGGCAACATAGCGCAGCCGTTCGGCGTGCAGGAAGCGCGGGGCGAGGCGCGGGTCTACAAGACCGAGGAAGGCAAGAAGATGGAGCGCGAGTACATACTGGCGCGCGAGAACGGCACCAAGGGCAAGAAGAAGGAGGCCGGCGCTGCGCCAGCTGCGAAAGCGCCCGAGAAGAAAGAGGCACCGGCCGAGAAGAAGTAGACTGGGCAGGGCTCGTTGAAGCTTGTTGAATGACGAGGTGTGATGATCATGGCAGACGAAAAAAAGGAAAAACCGGAAAAGCACGCAGAGAAGAAGCCAGACAAGAAAAAGAAGTTCAAGGCTTACAAGAAGCTCAGGACCTGCCCGAAGTGCGGGTCCAGCAGCAGGCTTGCCGAGCACCCTGACAGGCTCTCGTGCGGCAAGTGCGGCTACATGGAGCACAAGAACAAAGCTTAAGGGCGAGGTTTTGTCGACCTATCGGCGCTTCTGGGCCTGCCTCCTGCTTTCCTCGCTGCTTTTTTTCACCATTGTGCTGGGCCTCAAGGCATTGCCCCAACTTGAACTTCCGGCCTACGCGAGGGCGGGGGAAATCGCCATTGTGGGCCTCGCGCTGCTGGCGTTCGCGCAGAAGGAGGAGGGCGCGTGGCAGGTGCTTGCCGGCGCAGGAGCGCTCGCCCTTGTTTACGTGGTCGCCTCGCGCGCGGATGCCTACACGGCCACAGCGGTGCTCTCGGTGGGCTTCGCCTCTTCGCTCTTCTACTATTATGCGCGCACGGGAAAAGACTTCACGGGAACCTTGAGGGAGCTCGGGATAACGAGGAAAAGATTCGTCGGCGAGGCGCTTTACGGCGTGTTCCTGACCCTGGCCATCTACGGCTGCCTGCTGCTCATGTTCGCCATCTACTCGCGCCTGGGCATAGCGGACTCGGAAAAGGTCGTGCAGGTGATCGAGGGCGTGCCGCTGAGCGTGCTGCTACTGGCGGTATTCATAAGCCCGATCACCGAGGAGCTTTTCTTCCGCGGCCTGCTCGCCCCGCGCATCGGCATCCTGGGTTCGAGCATAATCTTCGCGATCTCGCACGTGACCTACGGCTCGGTAATGGAAATCCTGAACGTGTTCATCGTGGGCCTGATATTCGCCTGGGTCTTCCTCTCGCGCCGCTCGCTCATCTCGCCCATGGTGTCGCATGCGATAATAAATGCTACCGCCGTATATCTCACGCGTTTCGCGCTGTGAGCCGCGAGGGCTTGCGGCGGGCGCGGCTAAGCCGATATCCGATGGTGAACTCATGCTGTGCATAGGAATCGAATCAACGGCGCACACGCTGGGCGTGGGGATTTTTGACGGCAAGCGGATGCTGGCCAACGAGAAGGACATGTATAGGCCGAAGAAGGGGGGCATACACCCGCGCATGGCCGCAGACCACCACGCCGAGGTTTTCGGCGAGGTCCTGCGCAGGGCAATCGCAAAGGCGCGCGTTGAGCCAAAGGAAATCGACCTGGTGGCCTATGCGCGCGGGCCGGGGCTCGGGCCCTGCCTGAAGGTCGGGCTTGCGGGCGCGATGGCGCTGGCCTCCCGGCTCGGAGTGAAACTGGTGCCCGTCAACCACTGCTCTGCGCACGTGGAGATTGGCGCGCTCTATTGCAAGATGAAGGACCCGCTCGTGCTTTACGTGAGCGGAGGCAACACGCAGATAGTCACTCGCGAGCAGAAAAACCGCACTCGCGGCTATCATGCGATGGGCGAGACGCTCGACATCGGCGTGGGCAACCTCATAGACGTCTTCGCGCGCTCGCTGGACGGGGAGTTCGCGCACGGTTCGGTTGTCGAGAAGCTCGCGCTCGGAGGGAAATACCTGCCGATGCCCTACACAGTGAAGGGCATGAACATGACATTCAGCGGCCTGCTCACGGACGCGACCAAGCAGCTCGGCGGCCACGACAGGAAAGACGTGTGCTTCTCGCTGCAGGAGACCGCATTCTCGATGCTCACCGAAGCCACGGAAAGGGCGCTCACGCTCACCAGGAAGAAGGAGGTGCTGGCCTGCGGCGGGGTCGCACAAAACAAGAGGCTGTGCGAGATGCTCAAGCTCATGGCAAGGGAGCACGGCGCTCGCTTTGCCACCTCGCCGGCGGAATTCAACGCCGACAATGGCGCGATGATAGCCTACACGGGGCTGCTCGCGCGGCGGCACGCGATGGACTGGCGCAGGACGGACGTGAACGCCAAGTGGAGGCTCGACGAGGCGGTAATTTGAACCCACAACGACTAATCGCAAAGGGCGCGGAAGCCGACGTATTCGCGGGCAGCATTGCGGGCCTTCCTGCAGTTTTCAAGATACGCAAGCCCAAGGCCTACCGTGTGAAGGCGCTCGACGAGTCGCTGAGGCTCGCTAGGACGAAAAAAGAGGCAAGGCTGCTGCACGCTGCAAAAGAGGCGGGCGCGCGATGCCCGCTCGTGCTCTCGGTGGGCAAGTACGAAATAGCGATGAGCAGGCTGCCTGGCAGGCTGATGAGGAAGCTCTCTGGACGCGACATGGCTGCAATCAGCCCTGCCGCAGGCCGTCTCCTGGCCTCGCTGCACGCCGCGGGCATAAGCCATGGGGATTTCACACCTGCCAACATCATGGTCGACGGCCGCGCAGTCTCGGTCATAGACTTCGGCCTGGGGGAGTTCACGCGCCAGGACGAGGAGCTGGCCACCGATGTGCTGCTCATGAAGAAATCCCTGCCTACGGAGGCTTACACGGGCTTCCTGCGTGCCTACAAGGGCGCGCGGGGCAGGGGCGCGGCAAATGCTACGCTTGCACGGCTGGAGGAAATAGAAAAACGCGGAAGGTATGTGGTTCGCGGAGCGTTGGCCTAGGGGCTAGGCGCCGTCCGACAAGTTGCGCTTGACCTACAACTCGCCGATGCGGCGCTTCACCATTCGCTTCAGGCGCTTCCTTCTCTTCTTTACCCACTTCCAGCGCATGCGGCCGGCCTTCTTCCATTTGCGCGGTCTAGAACCCATCGGATTACCTCAATGCCCTCGCGGCATGCTCGATGCTGCTCGGCTTTATTGCGAATTGCAACTTGTCGCCCTCCTTGCCCAGCACGTAGACGCACTCGACGTCCACGCCCGAGTTGGAAAGCTTTCTCGCGATTTTCGCCAGCTCGCCGGGCCTGTCCGGGACGCTCACTACCAGGATGTCGCTTACTGTCAGACGGAAGCCCGCCTTTTCGAGCACCTTCTTGGCCGTGGCCTCGTCCTCGGTCACCAGCCGTATTACCCCGTAGTCGCCCTGCCCCTGCGCGTTGATGGACTTTATGTTCACGCCTACATTGCCCAGCTCGGTGCAGATATCAGCGAGAGCGCCAACCCTATTCTCGGTTAAAATTGTCAGCTGCTTCATTAGCTCACCTTCGCCCTAATTTGACGGGTAAGCCTTTTAAGCGTATTTTATGGCTCGGTGGCGCTCAACCGCCCCCTATGACCCCTTTGCCCGTCAAATAAGCCATGTAGCTTTCGACATATGCTTTTGCCTGCTCGTCCGAAAACCTGTCTTTCAAATTGCCCCGCTTCTCTATGTCAATCACCACGGTGACATTATTCCGGGTAAGGGTGCCGAAGTGATAGTTGATGTAATCCGTTGCGTCTTGGATCGCAGAATCGCTCGCAGACGGAATCTCTTTTTTTAATTCATTTTTATCGAATTTTGTCCGATCGGTTTTGTAGAAGTACTGGGGCTCTCCGAAAATTTTGACGTCCATCTGCTCAGACGTTGAGGAGTAGTCGAACAGGCGGTTGATGGCCAATCCTGCTAGCAAATATCTGCTGCAGTTAACGCCCACGCATTCGGTGACCTGGGTTTGGATGTGAAACGAGAAGGAGTCCGGATACTTGCCGGCCTCATAAACGTAAAATTGCTGCGAGTCTTCAGTCCAATTTGCACCGGGATTCGCGGTGGGTTTTTCGTCATAGGTCAGCTCGCTCTTTTCGCCAAACGGCACGTTGAGCTGCCGGAAGTTGTCCTCGGAAAAGAACCAGGCCTTCTTTTCTTCGGGGAGCGGCTTGTAACCCAGCGCCTGATTAAGGACGGGCTCGGTTAAACTGCAACAGCCGTAAAAGACCAGGCTAAGGAAGAGCGCGGCGACTACCAGTTTCCGGGATTCCATGGCACTCGATTCTCTTTTCGAGCCCGGGTTTATGAAGGTTTGCAGGCAGATTGCGGCCTGCGCGGTCGAGCCCGGGGGCTCAGGGGCGGTGAAAAAAGCGCCGAGAGAGGGATTTTCATTTCTTTTCCGCAGGCGCTTTTCTTTCTAAGAAAAGGGCCTTTTTGAACCCTCAAGGGCTTTCGCCCGGCAGATTAGCAATCTGCTGCCCGACCAGGTTGGGCGTCCTCGGCATAAGAACCTACGGTTCTTATTATCTCCCTTTTTGTTTTTCTAAAGTGCAATGGGATTGCCGAGTTCGATGCGTCCTTCCCCGTAAGATTATCCGCGCCTAGGCTCCACCCCGTTACCCCAAAGCATGGACGCAAATATTTAGGGTTGCTCCTTTCGGCCTGGCCCGGTTCACATAAGAGCCCATCTCTGGAGGCAGGGCTTCGACGCTTCGGCACGGGTCCCGCGGCAAAGGGCGAACCTTGCCCGGCCATTCGGTCCCGCCTAAGAGGATTTGCGGTGCAAGGTACCCCTAGCTCCCCGACCTATCCCACTGCGAAGAATTAGGGTTGTTTGGGTTTTATATACTTGATGCTCGAACTACACGACGGGTGCGAACATGGCTGAAAATGATGACACTTATCTTCCAAGGATAGTAGTTTCGGGAGTCGGAGGAGCGGGCTGCAACACGGTAAACCGGCTTGCGCATGTGGGCGTGAAGGGCGCGGAGCTGCTGGCTTTTAACACTGACAGGAAGCACCTGAACGTGATAAGCGACAAGACCAAGAAATACGTCCTGGGCGACAGCGTGACGCACGGCCTGGGCGCGGGCGGCTATCCCGAGGTCGCGCTCAAGGCCGCGGAGCTTTCGCGCGGCGAGATAGAGGCCGTGCTCGAGGGCACGGATTTGATGTTTCTCGCTGCGGGCATGGGCGGCGGCACGGGCACGGGCGCTGCCCCGGTAATCGCGGACGTGGCGCGCAAGCAGGGCGCAATCGTCATAGCCATAGTCACCTATCCCTTCCTTCTCGAGCGCGCAAGGCTCAAGCGGGCCGAGGAGGGCATTGAAAACCTCCGAAGGTTCGTGGACACCATAGTGGTCATAGACAACAACAGGCTCGTGGAGTTCGTGCCCAACCTGCCAATCGAGCAGGCATTCAACATCGCGGACGAGATCACGGCCCGTGCGGTGCGCGGCATTGCCGAGACCATCACCACCCCATCGCTCATCAACCTCGACTTTTCGGACGTGAAGACTGTCATGAGCAACGGCGGGGTCTCGATGATTGCGGTGGGTGAGTCCAAGGGCTCGCAGAGGGGGCGGGACCTGGTGAGCAACACGCTGCACCACAGGCTTCTTGACGTCGATTACAGGGGCTCGACGGGAGTTCTCCTGCACATCACCGGCTCCGCGGACATGACCCTGGGCGAGGCGAACCAGGCCGGCGAGGAGATAACCGCCGAGGTGGACCCGAACGCCAACGTGATTTGGGGCGCGCGGCTCGACCCCACTTTTGATAACAAGCTGGAGGCCTTCGCCATCTTCACGGGCATAAAGGCACCCTACATCGTGGGCAAGCACCCTGTGGAGAAGGAGAAGTTCAGCTTCGAGCTCGAGGGAGTTTAGTCCTCCGGCGCGGAGCTATGGGGAAATATAGGTTCCGGGCAAAATATATAGTATATTTTAAAAAGCCGGAAAGCCAGAATTTGGTGCGTGTTAAAGCACGCAAAGATAACCCCCATAGGGAACCGGTTCTATCCTTGGCCTAACGGAGCGGTTGCCAGACCTCGCGACCCGGCAGACTTCGCCAACGCCGAGCCGAAGGCGGAAAAAAGGACAGGATGGTCGGAGGAGGCGTTGAAAAAACACGAGGCACGTGTGGCGCACCTAAGGGCACTGAGTGAAGACTACTGGGGAAAACAGGCGCACATTGAAGGCAGTGAAGAGTTACTCGGTAAGGAGGCGGCGAAAAAAAATCAAGAATTTCTTTTGGAGAGGTATTACAGGGTATGTTCAAGAAAGAAAAAAGGATGGCTGGAGGAAAAGGAAGACCTGGAGAAGAAGCTGTTGTGGGCATATGATCATTTACTACGTGAAATTGCAAACCAAACTCAAGGTTTGCGACTTGAGAAATTCGGCAGCACCCTGGACGCGGACGATTTCTTTGTGTGGGGCCAACTGGGCGTGTTGAAGGCAATCGAAAAATATGTGCCTGAAAAAAAAGGGTATTTCGAGTTCTACCTGAGGACATGCATACGTAACGCGATTCGGGACGGAATCAAGGATGAGCAAGGCACCATACACATAGCAGAAGACACCGTAAGCGAACTGGGGCAACTTAAAAAAGCGATAGAAAAACTTACGCAACAGAATGAAGCGCGGGTGGCGCGCCTCGTAGAAGAAAGGAGCTTGGGTGAAAGACAGTTAAGTGATGCAGAACTGCGTTTAATCAGAAACTGCGGCAAGCCCACGGAAGCCGAACTTGCCGCTGAGATGGAAGTAACGGTGGAAACTATCAAACGGCTTTTCGAGATAGACCGCTTATTTTTCAATGCTTCCCTGGACGCGCCTGTGAACCGGCAATCGCAAGGCGAAGACGATGACGCACGGATGCAGTTCTGCGCCGGACCTGGGCTTAAACCGGATGAATACGCGATAATTAGCGCGGTGCTGGAAATCGTCAGGCAAGTCGTTGAAAAATACGTTTCGGCGAAAGGGGTCAGCGCGCAAACCAGAGAACTGATGCTTGCTAAAATTGACGGTCTTCTCCCGGATTTCATCTCGCTCGAAGAGGTTGCGGAAACCTTCGGTATGAATCCGAACTATGTGCGAAACACGTTCAGCCAATACCTGGCAGGACCTTTGGGCGATGCGCTGACTGCGCTCGAAATCGACGCCGTGCCGATATTTGAAGTCAATCTCGACGTAGTGGAGCGCATGCGCGAAATCGGGAATTGCGCTGGAAAAGAAGCTACGAGTGAGACGCGGAGGCCGCCGGACTATTGGAAAGACCTGGAAAACAACCTAAACTATCTGCGAGATAATGCCGATGGCGTCTATGCCCCGGACAGCAGCTCAGTGGCTGCAAGGCCAGTCAAACATTCATTGGACTCGGGGTATTTTCCGGACCACACGTATTCAAGTCTCGCCGCACTTGCAGGGCTTAGATTGAGGACGGAGGAGCCGACGATTCATGATGATTTTGACGTGTTTGCGCGGGCGCTCCTGCCACACGTGAAAGACGGAATTATGCCGCCTACGGCCCATTTCAAAGGAAATGGCCTTGAAGACCTATACTATAGCATCTTGAACAACTGGGGCGGGAAGGAAGCGGTTATGCGGAAGTTGGCAGAGCGCGGCTTGATCCCCCATGTCGAAGATTGCATTGCGCATTTGTCGAACAAAGGCCGGCCGAACATGCGCAATGATTTCGGCCTTTTCACCGAGGCGCTGCTGCCGCACATTACGGAAGACGGACGAATCCCCTCGTATACGTATTTCAAAAATAACGGAATCGCCACCATTTACAGGTACATTATGGACGTCTGGGGCGGACCTGAAGCAGTCCTGCAAAGAATGAATGGCCTGGGTATGCTTGGACCGACTAATGGAGAAACCGTGCAGCCGCCGGCCGCAGAGGAGAAGGAGCCGGAATACGCGCTTGTTGGTGCTGGAACCAGATAAACGGTTGCTCGGCTCATCATCACTTGTAGAAGTTTCCCAGCCACCAGTCTTTCACGAAAGGCAACGTGAGCGTCGAGAGCGCGTAGGCGGCAGCGGGCACGAGCGCCGTGAGCCAGGGGTTCGGGGCGGCAATGATTACGAAAAGGATTACTGCGAGGACGTAGGTCATTAGCGTGATCAGGCCCCTCCTTGCGGCGCTAGTCTCCCAGGCCTTGTCGGCCTCGACGCGTGCATTGCGCTGCTTTATCGAGTGCAGTTCGCGCTTCAGTTCTGCTTGCAGATTCTCGCGCATTTGACTACCTCCACAGCCACGGCAGCAGATTGATTATGAATGCAAGCGCTATGGCATAGGTTATGAGCTTCAGCCAGAACTTGTCCGGCACGGCAATGGCCATGAGCTTCTGGCCGTCGAAGACAGGCAGCGGGAAGAGGTTCACAGAGCCTATCAGGAAGTTCAGCACGAAGGTGAGAGCGAGCACGTTGTACACGAAGTTCAGCCAGCCCCAACCCGGAGCAAAGGTGTTGGTGTAGATTAGCGTGCCCAGACGCGTGCCCAGGAAGACGAAGGAGCCGCCGTCCGCGTTCGTGAACTGCATGCTCACGAAAGAGTTGTCTCCCGCCTTCGTTTCGTAAACCGTCTGCATGCACGCGGTGCTTTCGCAGTTTTCGGGCGCCATGCGCAGGAGGCTGATGGAGCCGTTGCTGTCAAGGCTCACGAGCGCCCGCGAGCCGTTCATCACTCCGAAGCTAATGGTGTCCCCTCCAGTCAGATTGGAAAGGCCGGTCACCACGGAGTCGGGCCCGTCGACGTGCAAGTCGTTGACCGAAAGGAGCGGCACGGGCGCAATCACGGGCGTATCATTGACATAGGCGCTCACGAGGACTGCGCGGTCCTCGAGTGGCGAGACCGCGAGCAGGAAGAGGCAGAGCAGGCCGAAGGCGGCGAACATGGTGACGAAGTTGGATGTCGAGCCCGCGACCAGGACGTCGCGCTGCTTGTTCGGGGCCGCATTGTCGAGCTGCTTCTCGTCCGGGTCGACGAAAGCGCCGACCGGCAGGATGCCGAAGAGGACCACGCCGGCGGACTTGAGTTTTATGTTGTGCAGGCGCGCGAGTATGCCGTGCGCCCCCTCATGCACCACGAGGATGATCACGAGTGCAAGTATGCCTTCGAGCAAGGGGATGTTCTTGCCGGGAATGATGGGCGCAGCGCCCGGGGCCGCGGCCGCCAATGCCGTGCCTCCATGGAGAAGGAATTGCGCCATTGCAAGCAGGATGGCGACTGCATTGGCCACCAGGCCGAGAATGCCCGCCATGGTCACGCCGCCGACCAGCAGAAGGCCCAGGACGCCATACTGAAGCAGTTCATTGCCCGAACCCCCGCGCGTGCTGACCGAGCCCATCGGGAGGTTCGAGATTACCGAATAGGCGACAGGCAGGACTAGCGGCATCACGAGGAGCGATGAAAGCAGCAGGATTGCCAGCGAGACCAGGCACGTGCGCTTGGAGATGCCTTTGAACATCACTAGCGAGAGGAGGCCGAAGCCGAAGACAAGGCCGAACTCGCAGAAGGCTTTCCAGAACCCGGGCCACGCCTTTGCGAGCGTCTCGAGCTTCTTGAGGCCGTACTCGGTGCGCAGGAGCATGAGGCCCCACTCGCCTTCAATGCCGAGCAGGCGCCGCAGGGCCTCGCCGCTCAGGCCGAGCAGGCCGATGATGGCTATGAACTTGAGCACGCCGTTCACGTCGTAGTCCAGAAGCCAGAAGAAGAGCGCCGCTGCCGCCACCACTATCACGAGCGAGAGCACGTGGCGCAGAGTCTGATTGGCAATTGCTGATGAGGGCTGCGCGGAACTTTTTTTCGCAGCTGCACGCGAAGGGCGTTTTTCCCCGGCCGCGAGCGCGGAACTTTTTTTTGCTGCCGCAGCCTTTGCCCTAGCAAGTCTAGACGCCATACCGCACCTTTCTTGCCCAACTATAATAAAGCTTCTGAAATTGCGCGGAACGCGCCCATGTATTTAAAGTTTTGGAGGCCTAAGCGCATCATGGCTGATTGCGAGATTTGCGGGCGCGAGGGCGCGGGCTACGTGGTGCAGCTGGAGGGCGCGAGGATGAGGACCTGCGCCGAGTGCGCCAAAGGCGGAAAGATCCTGGAGCGGCCGGCATACGAGCCGCCGAAGCGCGCACAGGCAGCCGGCGCAGGGCGGATGGGCGGCGCGGCAATGGCTCCGCAGGTGAGGCGCGGGCCGCAGGAACTCGAGATTGCAACTGATTTCTCCGAGCGCATAGTGGCAGCGAGGCAGCACATGCACATCGAGCGCAAGGTGCTTGCAGAAATGGTAAGCGAGAAGGAATCCTTCCTGGAAAGGGTGGAGCACGGGAACGCCCAGCCCGGCGAAGTGCTCGCGCGCAAGCTCGAGAAGGCGCTTGGCATCAAGCTGCTAGGGCAGGATGCGGGCGAGTCCTATGGCTCGGCGCCGATGGACAAGAGGAAGGACCTGACGCTGGGTGACATTGTTTTTGTGAAAAAGAAAAAGAGCGAGGAAGAATAGTTTGCGGGCGAGGAAAAGAACGAGAAAAGTCATTGCACAGGCGATTTTGTGGGCGTTCAGCTCGGCGACATTGTAGTGAAGGAAAGGCTCGAGATTTCCGCGCTTTCCGGCAGGCGCGTGGCCATAGACGCCTACAACGCCCTCTACCAGTTTCTCTCGATAATAAGGCAGCGGGACGGCACGCCGCTCATGGACAGCAAGGGCAGGGTGACGAGCCATCTTTCAGGCATCTTCTACCGCACCGCGCGGCTGCTCGAGGCGGGCGTGAAGCCGGTCTACATCTTTGACGGCAAGCCGCCGGCGCTGAAAAGGCGCGTGCTGGGCGAGCGGGCAGAGGTGAGACTGGAGGCGAACGAGAAATGGCAGAAGGCGCGGGAGGCCGGGGATTTGGAGGGCGCGAGGAAATACGCGCAGGCAAGCTCAAGGCTTACGGGCACGATGGTCACGGAAAGCAAGGAGCTTTTGCAGGCCATGGGCGTGCCCTTCGTGCAGGCGCCCAGCGAGGGCGAGGCGCAGGCAGCCTGGATGACGCAGGAGCGCAAGGTCGACATATGCTCATCCCAGGACTATGACGCGCTCCTCTTTGGCGCACCCGAGCTCGCGCGCAACCTCACGATAAGCGGGAGGCGCAAGCTGCCCGGCAAGGACGTTTATGTCGAAGTGGAGCCCGAGCTCATAATACTGAAAGACACGCTGGCCGCGCTGGGCATTGAAAGGAAGCAGCTCATCTGGATAGGCATACTCATAGGCACGGACTTCAACGAGGGAGTGAAGGGCATCGGGCCCAAGAAGGCGCTGAAAATAGTCAAGGAGGCGGGCAGCTTGACCGAGGCAGTGGAGGCCAGCAAGGGCGAGTTCGAGGTCGAGCCCGCCGAAGTCGAGGACTTCTTCCTGCATCCGCCGGTTGACGCGAATGCCGCGGTTGAGTTTGGCGAGCCTGACAGGAAAAAGATTTTGGAATTCCTGTGCAAGGAGCACGACTTCATGGAGGAGCGCGTTTCCGGCGTGGCTGATTCCATCGTGAAGAAAGCGGGCGAGAAGGGCGTGCAGAGCGGGCTCGGGCAGTGGGTGAAGTAGGGGAGCAGTCTGGCAAGCGCGAGCCCATCAAAGGCGACTAATACACCCCCACCTTGCCCTCGACTATCAACTCTGTTATCTTAGTCACGTTTGCCAGCCATTCATCCACGACCCCGCGCACCTTGCCCTGCATTTCTGGCAGCTGGGCTTCCTTGCCGTCGCTCAGGAAGAGCTGAATGCCTGCGCTCTGCGGCTGGTCGATGGGCTTGCCTATTGCTGAGAGAAGCGAAACGTTGCAGGCCTCGATGTCCGGGTAAAGGTTCACGATGTCCTCGGCAATCTCGAACGCGAGCACGCTGTAGATTTTGCCCACGTGGTTGACTGGATTCTTCCCGCACGCAGCCTCCATGGTCATGGGCCGGCCCGGCGTGATCAAACCATTCACGCGATTCCCGCGGCCGACCTCGCCGTCGTCCCCCATCTCGGCGCTCGTGCCGCTCACGGTCAGGTAGACGCTGCCCTTCTTCACGTCATCGCCGGTGTTGATTTGCACAGTCACCTGGCGCTCGGTGAACTTCTTCGCGGTCGCAAGCACGTCCTTGGTCACCTGCTCCTTAATTTTCACATACTCGTCAAGGCTGTTCACGAATCTTGACACGAACGCGATGGCAACCGTAAGGGTGATGTGGTTGCCGGAGCGGAGGCCCATCACCTTTATATCCTCGCCCACGGCCGGCTGCTTCTTCTTGTATTCCTTCGAATTCAGCATCTGCTCGGCCTCGTAGACTATGCGCTCGGTCTCGCTGAGGGGCGCAAACCCGACGCCGAAGCTGGTGTCGTTGGCGAAGGGTATCCTGGGCCCTCGCAGGAAAACGTCGACGAGGTCCTTCGAGCCCGGCGAGATTCTTTTTTCGATGCGGGTGTTGGACGAATCGAGGAAGCGCATGTTTTCCTTCAGGTACTTGAGCGCGGCCTCCTCGGCTATGCCCGCGGCGTCGATTTTCTTCCCCTCTACGTCATCGCACGCCCTTCCGCACAGGATGATGTCGATGGGGCGCGTGAACCGGCCGCCGCCGAACTTGACTTCGGTGCCGCCGCCCACGACCAGGCCCTTGTCCACGTTGTGGTGCATTATCTTTCCGTAGACATGCAGATACTCTTTGCAGAGCGCGCGGCTTGCGTGCTCCATTATGCCGTCAATCAGCGTGTCGGGGTGGCCGACGCCCTTCCGCTCAACGTGCTCAAACGGCTTTTCCTCTATCAGGGGGACATTCAGGTTTTCTATGGTGATGTTTCTCATGGGAATCGATTTACTGTGGGCTCGCGGGAATATAAATGTTTGCAGGATATTCTGATTGGAATAAAATATGAATGACTGCTGGAACTACGTCTTGCCTTCAAGAAGCTCCTTGGCCCGGGTCACGCTCGCCGCTACTTCTCACCCAATAATTCTTTCGCCCTCGTGACGCTCACGTTCTTCTCCTTCGCCATGCGCGCGGCAAGCTCGTCAATCTGCGCGCCCTTGGCGCCCGCCATCACCGCGATGTTGCGCGCGTGCAGACCCATGTGGCCGCGCTGGATGCCCTCGCCCGCAAGCGCGCGCAGGGCGGCGAAGTTCTGCGCCAAGCCGACGGCTGCCACGATGCCGCACAGCTCGCGGGCGCTTTTCACGCCGAGAATCTTGACGCACGCCTTTGCCACGGGATGGGTTTTCGTCGCGCCTCCGACCAGCCCGAGCGCAAGGGGCAACTCAATCTCGCCCACCAAATCGCCGGCCGCGTTTTTGCTGTAGCGCGTGAGAGGTTTGTAAGTGCCGCTGAAGGCAGCATAGGAATGCGCGCCAGCCTCGACCGCGCGCCAGTCATTCCCGGTCGCAACCACGACCGCGTCTATGCCATTCATGATGCCCTTGTTGTGCGTGGCCGCGCGGTAGGGGTCGCAGTCCGCGAGCGCCCAGGCATCGAGTATGCACTCTATCAGCTCCTCGCCCAGAACTGCCTTCGGAAATATTGCTTTCGCGCGCGCGAGCCGCTTCACCGCGAGGTTTGTCAGGATGCGGAGCCTCACGCTTCCGCTCGTGAGCTTCTCGAACTCGGGCGCCAGGCGCTCGCACATGGTGTTCACGGCGTTCGCACCCATGGCATCCCCGCAGTTAACGTGCAGGTGCACGACCAGCATCTTGCCGCGCACGGACTTGAGCTCGCGCACCTCTATTTCCTTGCACCCGCCACCCACCTTGATGAGCATCGAATCATATGAGTTCGCCTGCTCGATGAGCGCCTTCTTCGCCGCAGCTATCGCCGCCTTGGCCTTCGCGAAATCCTTAACGCCCACCAGCTGGATCTGGCCTATCATCATGGGATCGTCGGCGCTGGCCTCGAACCCGCCCGCCTCGCGCGCCACCTTCGCGCCGTTGGAGGCCGCGGCCACGACGCTCGGCTCCTCGATGGCCATCGGCATGAGCACGTCACGGCCGTTGATTTTGAAGTTGGTCGCGATGCCGAGCGGCAGCGGGAAAGTGCCGATTACATTCTCAATCATCCTCTCGGCGATGGGCTCGTCAAGGGCGCCAAACTTCTCGAGAAGCGAGACCTCCTCCGCGGCCAGCCCCGCGAACTCGGCTATCTTCTTGCGCCGCTCGGCCAGGGGGAGCTTGTAGAAGCCCGTAAGCGATGAATCCATGAGCCCCTCTTTCTCGCTACCTTTTTATATTCCTTCATCACCATATGCGGCACATGACGAATGCAGCTCTTCTGGAAAGGCCGGACAACGCGCGAAGCGTATTCAGCCTCACGGGTTCGGGCGCCCCGCCGCAGTTGGCAGAAGGCCAGATTTGGATTCTCCTGCGCATCTACGGCGAGAACGGCATCACCCATCAGTTCGCGATTCAGGACGGCAGCCAGTTTCTTGACATGGACAAGAACCCGCTTTCGCTCGCGCCAGGCACCTATGCGAAATGCTACAATTGGTCTGACCTCTACTCGGTCGACCAGTCGGTGGACGCCTACAACCCCCGCCTGTCATGGATAGACGACGATGCGCCGGGCGCCAAGGTGCGGGCAGACTATGTCACGCTCAAGTGGACAAAGGAACTGCTGCCTGACGACAGGCTGGTGCTTTTCCGCCACTGGGAGAATGACAGGATCGTGGATTCGGGAGTTGCAAAACAGCGCGGAAATAAGCTTTACCGGGCGGACGGGACCCAAATCACGGAGGCGGTTTCCACAATCGAGATCGGAAGCTGGTTCAATCAGAAAATAATGGAAGGCACGCTTGACATCAGGGACTCGAGCCTCAACAATATGGGATGGACCAGGCCCATAATGGACGAACTGTGGGAAGCGCCCCAGACAACGACAGCGCCTGAAACTCCGCACCAGATGCCGCCCCGGCAAAGGCCCGCGGAAAGCCCCCGTGAGACTTCGCAAGCACCAAGCACCGATCAGGGGAGCAGGGGCCGGACCGTGAACATAACATTCTACTACATACCGCATGAGAGCGACAGCAGGTTCGCGAGCGGAGCAGTGGACATACTGGAAGAAGGAAGGCGCAACGGCGCCTACATGGACAGAAATGGGACTTACTGGCGCTATACGGGACCCGAGCCGCATGATTTCTCGCGCGCCAATGCACCCATAACGCAGTGGACCGAGGACCGGCCGCGGGCAAACCACACGCTCGCGGTGCCGCATGAATGGCAGGAAAAATGGATCGTCCTGGTGCGGGACGGGCGGGTGCTGGCGAGCGGCCATGGCGAGGACAGCGGAGGAGCGTTCACTTCAGGCAGCGGAAAGATAGACGTTTACACTGGCGAAGGGCAGGCAGCCTATGAGGCAGGCTATGACAAGCATTTCAATACGGGAACCGCAACCGCCTATTTCTTCGACAGCCAAGCAGACATGAACTCATTCATAAGCAGAAAGGGCTGGCAATAATTCACTGGAAGTCTAGCCAGCCCGCGGCTCGCCCATCACATTGCCCACGACCCAGTTGGCATCGAACTCCCGCAAATCGCTTTCCCTTTGCCCGATGCCCAAGTATAGGATGGGCTTTCCGGTGGCCTTGTAAATAGAAATCGCAGTGCCGCCCTTTGCATCCACGTCCGCCTTGGTGAGCACGACCGCATCCACGCCCACATACTTGTCGAACTCGCGCACCTGCTCCACGACCGCGTTTCCCGCAATGGCCTCGCCGACGTAGATTTTGAAGTCCGGCTTAACCACGCGCACAATTTTCGCCAGCTCCTGCATGAGGTTCTTGCTCGTCTCCTGCCTGCCCGCGCTGTCGATGAGCACCACATCTATTCCCTTGCTCCTCGCGTGCTCGCGCGCATTGAAGGCGACTGCCGCCGCATCCGAGCCGTAGGCGCCGCCGATGGCCTTCACGCCCAGCCTGTCGGCCCACTGCATGCCCTGCTCCTGCGATGCCGCCCTGAAGGTGTCGGCCAATGCAATCACGCTCGTCATGCCCTTCTCGCGCATCAGGTTCACGAACTTCGCTATCGTGGTCGTCTTGCCGGCCCCGTTCGGCCCTAGGAACAAAATGATGAAAGGCTTCTCGCCCTTGCCGCGCGCCAGGCGCGGGACGTCGGGCTTTTCGCTCTCCATCACCGACAGGAGAGCGGCCTCGATGCTCTTGCCTATGGCTTCCTTCATGCCATCCTTCCCGATTTTCCTGCCCACGAGCTGCCGCTTTATCTCGTCCTTGAGCGCCTGCGCGACCTCATAGGCCACGTCGGCCTCGAGCATGTCGAGCTCGAGCTGCTCCAGCAGGTCATCCACGTCCTTTTCCTTGATGGTTATGTTGGAGCTGAAGAGCGAGCGCATCTTGCTTTCGATGCTGAGCCGCACGTCGAGCTTCGACTCCTTCTTCGGCTCGGCAAGCCCGGGCTTGCCCAGTGGGGCGGCCTGTGCGGGCGCCGACCTCGCTAGCGCCGCAGGTGCCGGCCTCGCAGGCGCCAACCTGGCAGGGGCAGTGGGCGCCGCAGAAACATTTTCCCGGGTCTGTTCGGGCTCCGGAGCCCGCGGCTTCGGAAGCACAACGGTCTCGGACTTTTTTGTTTCGGCTTTTGGAACGTGCTTCGGAATCTGTGCGACAGGCTTTGACGCAACCTGCTTTGGCTCGGCTTTTCTCGGCTCAACAGGTTTCGGCAAAGGCTTTTCGACTTTCTTCGGCTCGGGGGCAGGAACTTCCTCAGCCTCCTTCATCAATTCCTGCTTCGGCTCTTCAATTGGCTCCGCCTTCAGGGCTTCCTTCGGCTCCTCGAGCTTTCCCTCAGCTTCGGGCTTGCCCTCGAGCTTCGCCTCCTCCCGGCCGGTAAGCTTGTCGACAAACGACTTCAGCTTGTTCTTGAGGATTCCGAACATCGGAACTCACCGGTAAAGTAGAAATGCGCACAAGCGCCTGAGATTGCGGCTCGCCGTCGCCTCCCCACTACCCACTCAGTCGCCTTCTTGCGCCACCTTGCCCTTGTCGATTATGGTCTTGGCGCGCGAGTCTATTTCCGACAGGTGCTCGGCTATCTGCGCTATCGCCGTCTGCGTCCTGTCGCCCGCCTCTTCGGTGCGCTTCAGCCTGTCCTGCAGGATTTCAACGCCCTCCTTGAGGTCCTTCTCGGCCATGAAACCCGCACCTATGTCAATCATAACCTTGCCCTCGTTTATGAGCTTGGCCTTCATCATGGCGCCGGCGCCTATGGGCACCATCACGCCCTGGGATGCCTTCTCCAGGCTGCCGAGAGTTTCAATCGCACTGCGCAGGTCGGCCACGGCCGCCTGGAGCGCCGCAAGCTGCTGCTGCAGGGCGCGCGACTGGTCGTTGTAGCCCTGCGCTTCGTAGGCCAGCCTGGCTAGCTCTTCCTGATATGCCTGCGCCAATGCGCCCTCCTGCTTAGCGGCCATGAACATCACCTGAACTGTTTTTGGGGTGGATGTTTTTTATATCTACTCATGCCTTTGCGATCGACTCGATCACGAGCGCCCGGCGGTTGAGCCCGCTCTTGCTGCCGAAGAAGGAGTAGGCCAGCTCGCGCGCCCTGGACTCGCTCGGCGCATCGAACTCGCGCGCAAAAGGTCTCATTTCCAATCGCGCGCCCTTGCCCAGCCTCATGACACCCTTTACCGTGAATTTTGCCATTCACATCACCCGCCAAAATCATCATTTCTTTTCTCTCTGAACTACTGCACCTGCGTGCCATCCGAAATCTCGCGGTCAGGCACGACGAGCGCCAGCCGGCCGTCCTTGTCCATGCCAGCCAGCATCATACCCTGCGACTCGATTCCCTTCACATTACGGGGCTGAAGATTATAAACCATGATTATGCGCTTTCCCGGCAGGGACTCGGGCGCGTACTGGTCGCCTATGCCCGCGACTATCTGCCGCTTCTCCTCGCCCAGCCTGAGCGAGAGCTTGAGCAGCTTCGCCGTGCCCTCCACGCGCTCCGCGGCCTCGACCAGCGCGATTCGCAGGTCCAGCTTCTTGAAATCGTCAAAGGACGCGTATTCCATGCTCCCACTCCAAAAACAGGTCTTCTTTCAGCCTATGAAATCCAGGGCCTCTTCAAGCCTGCCCATCTCGAACCCGGTCGTGCTCTCGCCCACCACATAGCCCTTGCTGTTGACCAGCGCGCAGAGCCGCACGAAAGGCATGCCGACGTTCAGCGAGCCTATCGCGCCCTTGACCTTCAGCGCGCCTTCGAGCATCTCGAGCTCGGCCGCGCTCGTCTTCGTGTGGGCCAGGAAACCCTTGTTGGTGGCCATGCACGCGGCGCCCACGGTCGGATAGCCGGCGATGCGCGTCGACACCAGCTCGATGCCGAGGCACTCGCCAATCTTCTTCAGCTCGGCCGCGGGAACCTCGGGGTTCGCCACCCCGCCCTTGTCGTTTATGACCAGGTTGTTGCCGCACGCGCTCAGCCTGCCCTTCAGCACGTGCACGTTCAGCCCGAGTTTCTTGAACGCGGCCTTCTCCGAGGTTGAAGCCTGCTCGGGCACTATTATGCCGTTCGAGTTCATGGCGCAGAAGATGCCCAGCAGGCCCGATCCGTCGACGGTCATGCGGTGGACCTCGACGTCCAGCGCCTCGCGGCAGGCATTCTCGAGCTTGGACGAGCAGGGTGTTCCCAGAAGCAGCTTGTGCTCTCCGCACACGCCGTAGATGCCTATGAACTGATTACCGTAATCACTCGTCTTAGCGCGGCCCACAAAAATCACTATAAAGTTTATTAGTCTCGGCCTTCGCGCTCGCGCCCGGGACCGCCCGCTTCTTCGAACCGGCCCGCAAGCGCTACAGGCGCAATCCGCTCACTTCTTCATTTCGGCCTTGACGGCTTCCTTTGCGGCCTTCTGCTCGGCGTCGCTGAGCACTTTCTTGGAAACCGGGGCCTCGGCCTTGGGCTCCTCCTTCTTCTCCGCCGCCTTCGCAGGCGCAGCGGCCTTGCCCTTGGCTCCGAGCTTCGCATCGTCCGGCCTTGAGCCGAATAGATTTAGCCTGACAACGCCGTCCTCGTCCTTGATGGCGGTGACCTTCACGCTCCGGGGCGGGCTCATGCAGGCCTGCGAGGAAATGAACTCGTTCAGGCTGGTGCCTATGCGCACGTCGTTGCTTTTCATGTGCCTTTTCCCAAAAGCCTTTATCTCACGTATTGCGTATTTCGAGCGCCTCACGTGGGGCATGGAAAATATGCAGCCCAGCGGAATCGTATAAACCCGTTCAATGTTTGCCATTCAATTCACCTTTCGTCAACCTACTTGCTCCTAGTATTCGCCCTGCCCTTCAAAGCCACGTCGTAGCGCTCATGCATGTTGAAATTCCTTTCCTTGAGCTTGAGCTTCCTCGTCCTCCAGTGCCTGCGCTTCAGGTTCTGCGTCACGCGCCGGGCGGTCTTCGCCATCACGAACAGCGGCACGCGCCTGTTGGATTTTGCGGCCTTGCCGAGCCGCGATTTCATCAACGAACTCTTGTTCCTGCTCATAATTTCACATCCGATTTTTCCATCCGCCAAACGAACATTACTTCCGCCGTATTTCCAGCGCCCTCATCGGCCGCGCGACCCGCCTATTTCCGCCGTATTTCCAGGCTTCCACCCTTCTTCTCGGTCAGCTTCTCGAGCAGCCCGACGAGCTGCTCATCCGAGACCTTCGCGCCGAGCTGCTTGTTACTGTAGAGCGTGACAATCACGCGCGCGACCTGCATATAGAGGTCGGACGCGGAGAGGCGCACGTTCATCAGCCGCTCGTACGCGGCCGGCTCCATCGCGGCCCGCAGGACCGAACGCAGCTGGGATTCGGCCTCCTGCATCTTCTGCATCTCGGCCAGCTTCTTCCTTATCAGCTTCTCGCGCCGGGCGCCGGATTCGTCTTCGCCTTCTTCCACCAAATTCACCCTACGCAGGGAACCGTAGGTTCCCTCACGTTAACCCTCCCTTCCTAAACTGCTCCGCCCTTCACATCCTTTGCAACGGAATCCATGAATGCCCGGCCCTTCGCCGTGAGCACGCGGCCCTCCTTCTTGACCTTGGTGACCAGGCCCGCCTTCTCGAGCTGCTGCAGGCCCTTCCTTATTATCGAGCCGCCGGCCTTTGAGAAGTGCCTCCTGCTGACGCCCGTCCTCTTCTTCGAGCCGTAGGCAGTCCTGAGCCTGCTCACGCCCTTGTTGCCGTCAACGTAAAGCTTGCGCAGCATCGAGGCGCACCTGAGCTGCCAGAAGTTCTTCTGCGCCGGCGCTCTCTGCCTGCCGGCGCCGCTCTTCACAAAAGTCATCCACGCGGGCGCCTTGATGGCCTCGAAATCCTTCAGCTTCTCGGCTGCCCGCTCGACGACCTTCCGCGCTTCCACATCGTACACTGTGACCATTTACTCACCTTTTATACCGAAAACGCCTTTCAGCACCGCAACTGCATTTGTAAACCACGCATCGAGAATGCGGATCGAGCCGCACCTTGACACTGCGGCCCGGAACCCAAGGCGTGTTGCACTTTTTACAATAGCTTCTTTTTAACCCTTTCGACGGTCTCGCGCGGTATCTTGTGGCGAGCCTTTTCGCGAGCTGCACGTACCTTCTAGCCCTCTCGGGATTGCCCGCCAACTCGGTCTGCGCCCTCGCCAGCAGGAGCTCGATGCGCTCGAGCGCGATTTGCTTGATGCCGAGTTGGGGCTGGGTTCGCTGGCTTCGCATGGAATTATGAGGGAATAAAAGATTATTAATGGCTGATTCGTACAGCAAGCATGCCGAAGAAGGAAGCTAAGAAAAAGAATGTTGTATCCAGTTTGCTGACGTTCCCGCTTCTTGCGTGGTTTGCCTGGGTTTTCGCGTATTCTGTGATACGCCTGCTCTACGATTTGACTGGACCGGCTCAACATCAACTGAATGAGGCTGTCAATCTCTTTGCATTCACTGAAACGCTGGGGATTTTCACATATATCATGTCCGGAGTCTCGATTCTGATCATAGCATACATACTGCTTTCAATCGGCTGGAAAGCAAGGGCAAAGTATGGGCTGAGTTGGCAAAAGAGCGCCATCTACGGTGCAATTGCAGGCGTGGCTGGCTTTGGAATATGGCTGGCTGTAGCCCTTGTGTTCATGATTGCCGAAGCGTCATTGTATCTGCTGTACGGGGCGCCAGGGCGCATGAGTTATGTTATTGCATACCTAGGCGCATCAATCCTGCCGGCTGCAATAGGTCTTATTTTCTGGGCACTTACGGGCGCAGCCGGATCTGTCTTGGGCAATGTTCTGTCTGAGAAGAAAAATGAATGGGCCTGAGTGATTTGTTAAGCAGAGGCGATGAGTAAACTATTTAAACAGTTGAGTATATTATTTACTCATGCTCGAAGAACTCGTCACGTCAAAGGTCAAGAGAAAGCTGCTGGTCCTCTTTCTCACCAATCCGGACAGGAAGTTCTACGTGCGGGAGATGGCGCGGAAGACGGGCGAGCAGACGAACGCAGTAAGGCGCGAGCTGGACAAGCTGGAGCGGCTCGGCCTGGTTGCGAAGGAGAGGACTGCGAACCTACTTTACTACCGCACGGACAGGCGCTGTCCCATCTACGAGGAGCTCAAGCACATAATAATGAAAACCGAGGGGATCGGAACTGTGCTGAAGCAAGGGCTGGAAGGCGCGGAAAAGGTGCGATTTGCATTCATCTACGGTTCGTTCGCGAGCGGTGAGGAGCGGGCCGGCAGCGACATTGACGTGATGGTTGTGGGAGGCATCTCGCCGGAGGAGCTGGGGCCGAAAATAAGGACCGTGGAGAGGCAAATAGGCCGGGAGATAAACCAGGTTGTATTTCCTGAAACCGAGTTCTTAAAAAGGAGGCGTGAGGGGTTTATAGCGAATGTAATGAAAGGGAAGAAAATAATGCTGGTGGGCGACGAGGATGAACTTAAGCGATTTACTGGCTGAGGACCGCGTGAAAAAAGTGCAGCCGGACAGGCTGCAGGCGCAGGAATGCCTGAAGGCCGCCGGGCGCGACGTGAGGGTCGCAAAGAAGATGCTGGCTGAAGATTTTGACTGGGCGTTTTCCGTTGCGTACAATGCCATGCTGCAGTCCGCCAGGGCGCTGATGTTTGCGGACGGTTACGCGCCGGTTGGGGAAAACCACCACAAGATAGCAGTAGACTATGCAGACGTGAAGCTCGGCACAAAGTTCAAGGAAAAAGTCGAACTGTTTGATGATATGCGGAAAAAGCGCCACAAGGCAGTTTACGAGAAGGTCGGCGCCATCTCGGAATACGAGGCCAGGCACGCGATAGAAACTGCCGATGATTTCCTGCGGAAAGTAAGGGAGAAGCTAGGGGCTGAAAAATAAGATGGGCCTGAGGAGATTTGTTCGGCCCCGTTTGCATCGGGGTTTAGAAAGGGGGCGCGGAGCGTGCCCCCTTCTTTGAACTCCTGACCTACGGCTCTCCCAGACGGGAACCGGGTGCTCACAGCCGCTTTGAGATTATATCAAAGCGCGTCATATAAGACCGCCGCTCTGACCGGACTGAGCTACAGGCCCAATCAGGAACCCCTGGTTCCCGATACCTTCCTCCCTTTAGGCGTGCAAATTTAAATTAACTTAACCCGTGCCTGGCGCCCAGAATTAGTAGCGCACGATTACCTTCTCGCCCACGTTCACGATGTTGTCGAGCGCGAGCGTGAGGCGCTGGCCCAGCGCGGTCTGGATAACGAGCATGCCCTTGCGCCTGTCCACGCCAATAATTTTGCCTATGTAGGCGCCAATCTCGCTCAGCACCTCCTTGTTCTCGAGCTTCATCGAGCTGACTACGCTCATGCGGATTAGCTTGAGCGCCCATATCGAGACGAACGCCATGGCGATGCTCGCCACTATGCTTATCACGAATTCGGAGAAGGTGGCATCGGCCAGCACCCAGTCCGCGGCCGAGGAGAATAGCAGCCAGAGGATCATTATCATGATGAGGTACATTCCCTGGCGCGCGACCTCGAACTTCCTGCCCTCCTGCAGCAGGTCCACTATCCTGCCGAGAACCACGAGCACGGCCGCCCAGGGCAGCAGTATGAGCAGGCTGCGTATGACCAGCGCCGAGGTTTTCACCACGTCGGTGCCCGCATGGGCTGCGCTGGAATAGGCCTGCACGCCGAGCCAGAGCGAGATTACGAAGAAGGGCAGGGCGGCCAGGTAGGCTATGAGCGAAATTTTCTCGACCGAGATGTGGAGGTCCAGCAGACCCGTGAGCCGGTAGTCTATGCCAAAGCCCTTGATGAGCAGGTAAATTCCGAGCAGGGCGGCGAGCAGCTTCCAGCCCACACCCAGGTAATCGCCAATCACGAGCGCGAGCAGCAGGAGCGCGGGAATGCCGAAGACCAGTTGGGCGTAATAGGGCTCGCGCAGCTTTTCCAGAAGCACGAAATAGGTTTTCTCCAGCTCCTGCGCCTGCTTCATCACCACGTTCTTCTTCGAGTCTATCTTCACGCGGGACTGGATGATGGGCAGCACTTCCTCGTCGCTCGCGCCGTCGCTCACGAACACGCAACTGTCGGCCTTGAACTGGCTCAGCACGCGCTCAAGCTGGCCGCTGATTTCCTTGTCCGCCTGGTAGCCGAGCTTCGGGCTGCCCGTGAGCGTGACCACCTCGACCTCCTCCTCCTTGGAGAGCTCGTCGTAGGTCCTGATCGCCTCGAAAATCGTATTGGCGTCCGGCTCCTCGGGGTCCGCGAGCGCCAGCTTGGTGGCCGCCTCGAGGTTGGCCTTCCTGCCGATGACAGGCCCGCTGATCTTGACCTTCTCGGACAGGTCGCTGTCCCGGTCTATGCAGAGCACGAGCACCTTGCGCTTGAGCATGGAGGGATATGTGAAATTAGGGATTTAAATAGGGAAATGGTTTACGAGGATGAGGGGGAGGACGGGCACCGTATCGCCCGGATGCGAATAACGCTTTTAAAACTGCACGTCTCCAATTACTCCATTCTACTCAGGTGAAATGATGAAAGTGGTACCAGGCCAGTTGCTCGGAACGGAAGAGGAAGTCATGCCGGGAGCGAACGCGGTGCTCGAGGGCAGCGACATAGTTGCCAGCGCCGTGGGCGAGGCCGAAGTGAAGAACAAGGTCGTGACCGTGCGCGCCCAGGGCATACCCGTGATGGTAAAGCCCGGCGACATCGTGGTGGGCAGGGTGGAGGCGGTTTTCGAGCCCGTGGCGCTCGTCAACCTCGGCCTGGACAGGACGAAGGACGGCCGCCAGGTCACTCTGCCGGGCTATGCGGTGCTCCACGCCTCGCACGTGCGCAGCGGCTTCGTGAAGAACGTGCACGACGAGGTGAAGATAGGCGACATTTTGAAGGCACGGGTCGAGGAGATAAAGAGGGAGGACGTGGGCCTCACGATAAAGGAGAAGGGCCTTGGAGTGATAATCGCGTTCTGCACGAATTGCAGGACGAAAATGGAAAGGCGCGGGCCGGACTTCTACTGCGGAGTCTGCGACCGCGTTGAGAAAAGAAAAACGGCCGAGATAGATTAGCCGGGTTTGGAGGGATTGAGATGAAACTTGAATTCCTGAAGGACGAGAAGAATCACATCGAGCTCATACTGCACGGCGAGGACCACTCCTTCCCGAACGCTCTGCGCGAGAAGATTCTCGAGGAGAAGGGCGTGGAGTTCGTCTCGGTCACGAGGGAGCACCCGACAGCAGCATTCCCGAAGCTGGTTCTCAAGACCAAGGGCAGGAGCGCGCGCGACGTGCTCGCCGAAGCGGTAAAGGCGCTGCAGAAGGACACGAAGGAATTCCTTGGGCCGATGAAGAGGAATGTCTGAGTGAAAAACTTCCGCGTAATCGGAATCGATGACTCTTCTTTTACTCATGGGCAGCGCGAATGCATGCTCGTGGGGGTCGTTTGCAGGCGCGGCGAGGTGGAAGGCATACTGACCTCCCGCGTGACGGTTGACGGCACTGATGCCACCGACAGGATTGCGGAAATGGTGCGCTCGTCGCGCTTCGCGCCGCAGCTCAGGTGCGTGCTGCTGAACAGCATCATGATGGGCGGCTTCAACGTTGTGAACATCCGGAAGCTGAGCGACGAGCTGGGCATGCCGGTGATAGCGATTACGCGGAAGAGGCCGGACAGGCTTGCGGCAGGGCGCGCCATAAAAAAACATTTCGCGGACTGGAAGCAAAGGCTGGCAATCGTCCGGCGTGCGGGCCGGGCGCGGGAATGCGGTCACAAATATAAAGTCTACCTGCAAATAGCAGGCACAGGTCTGGCGCAGGCAGAGGAAATTGTCGAAGCCTACGGCCTCGGGCCCCTGCGGCTTGCCAATATGATTGCGAGCGGCGTGACCCGGGGCGAGTCGCACGGAAGAATGTAGATTTGCAGGTTGTTCGAAAGTTCACGGTGTGAATCCATGGCTGACGGAATAAGGCC
>CABMJK010000040.1 GCA_902386535.1 Candidatus Burarchaeum australiense
GC
Organism: Candidatus Burarchaeum australiense; assembly: GCA_902386535.1. Lineage (GTDB taxonomy): Archaea > Micrarchaeota > Micrarchaeia > Burarchaeales > Burarchaeaceae > Burarchaeum > Burarchaeum australiense. The sequence continues at coordinate 3 of CABMJK010000040.1, forward strand.
GGTCATGATTGCCACGACTGCAGCTATGGCGAAAGCGAGCCACAGCGCGCTGCCCGCCTCCACGCCCGCCACGCCCACGAGCGAGAATATGCCCGCGCCTATCATCATGCCAATACCGAGCATCACGGTCTGCCAAAGTCCTAGTTGGCGTTTGAGCATGCCGTGCTATCTGTGACTTCGTATAAAAAGCTTGAGCCTGACGGTTTGCAAGGGGGAGCCGCGCCGGCGTTGAGCTTCCTCCCGCACCCACATAATCTTTTAAATGGTCCGCTGAGACTAGACTTATATGGGATCCGAGGCCGATTTTTCCGCTTTGCCCGCCGAAGCCGTTCTCCAGCGGCTTGACACTTCCATGAACGGGCTTTCCCACGAGCAGGTGCGGCGCCGCCATGTGCAGTACGGCTTCAATGCGCCAGCAAGTGAAAAAGAGCCGCCAGCGATTTTTCAGCTGCTTGCAAAATTCAAGAATCCCCTAGTCTTGGTCCTTCTCCTTGTGGCGACCGTGTCCTTCCTCACGGGCCAGTACATAAGTGCCATCCTCGTTTTCGGCATGGCCCTGTTCAGCGTGCTGCTATCCTTCATCCAGGAATACAAGGCCAACCAGGAAGCCAAGAAGCTCACCGAGATGGTTTCCACCACCGCCACCGTGCTGCGAAGCGGAAAGCTGCAGGAAGTAAACATGCGCCTGCTGGTGCCCGGCGACATCGTCTACCTTTCCGCAGGGGACCTAATTCCCGCAGACGTGCGAATCGTGAACGAAAAGGACCTGTTCATAAACCAGGCGGCCCTTACCGGCGAGTCCTTCCCGGTTGAAAAAACCGCGACGCCGGTTCCGTTCAAGGACAACACGATAACCGGCATGACGAACATAGCGTTCCTGGGTTCCAACGTGGTGAGCGGCACGGCCCTGGGCGTTGTAATCAAAACCGGTTCGGCCACCCAGTTCGGAGAGCTGGCCGTGCACGTGTCGCACCAGCATGGAGACACGAACTTCGACGTCGGCATCAACAACTTCGTGTTCCTGATGATCCGGTTCATGCTCATCCTCGTGTCCGCCATATTCGTAATCAACGTGGTTCTGAAGGGCAACATGCTGGAAGCGCTCCTGTTTTCCCTCGCTGTCGCCGTGGGCCTGACTCCCGAAATGCTCCCCATGATAATCACAGTCAACCTTTCCAACGGCGCCCTGGCCATGTCCAAGAAGAAAGTCATAGTGAAGAAGCTGAGCGCCATCCAGAACTTCGGGGCCATGGATATCCTGTGCACCGACAAGACTGGCACGCTCACCCTCGGGGAAGTCATACTGGAGCGGCATTTCGACCTGAACGGGAAGGAAAGCGAGGACGTGCTCAAGTACGCCTACATCAACAGTTACTTCCAAACCGGGCTCAAGAACCTGCTCGACAAGGCGATTCTGAAGCACGAGAAGCATACCTTCCACAGCTACAGGAAAATCGACGAGATTCCCTTTGACTTCAACCGGAAGATAATGTCCGTCGTGGTCGAGGGCGAGGGCAAGCACATGTTCATCTCCAAGGGCGCGCCCGAGGAAATCGTGAGGCGCTGCACCAGATACGAGATTGACGGGAAAGTTTACGACATCCACGAAAAAATATCCGAGCAGCTCCTGTCCTTCTCCGAAAAATACGAGAAAGACGGCTTCCGCGTTCTGGCGCTGGCCTACAAGGACTCCAGGGTCCGGAAGGCGCCCTACTCAAAGAAAGACGAATCCGATTTGATTTTGAAGGGCTTCATGATTTTCCTCGACCCTCCCAAGCCCACGGCAAAGCACGTCATTGAAGCGCTAAAAAACCTGGGCATTCAGCTCAAGGTCCTCACCGGGGACAACGAGCTCGTCACGAAAAAAATCTGTGGCGAGGTGGGTCTTGACGTCAGCGGTGGCGTAGTCACTGGCGAAATGCTGGACAAGATGAGCGACGAGGAGCTCGGCCCCGTGGCCGAGAAAACCGCCGTTTTCGCGCGGCTAACGCCCCTGCAGAAGGAGCGGGTAATCCTCGCGCTAAAAAAGAAAGGCCGCACCGTGGGCTACCTTGGAGACGGCATAAACGACGCGCCGGCACTGAAAAGCGCTGACGTCGGCATCACGGTCAACAACGCGGTCGACATCGCGAAGGAAACGGCGGACATCATCCTGCTTAAGAAAAGCCTGTATGTCCTGACCGAGGGCGTAATCGAAGGCAGGAAAACCTATGCCAACATCCTGAAGTACATAAAAATGGGCTCGAGCTCGAACTTCGGCAACATGTTCAGCCTCACCGGCGCGAGCATTTTCCTTCCTTTCCTGCCCATGAGGCCCATCCAGATACTTTTGAACAACTTCCTCTACGACATGTCGCAGCTCGCCATACCGACCGACCACGTGGACCAGGAATACCTCGTGAAGCCAGCACCGTGGAACATCGAGTACATAAAGAAGGTGATGGTTTTCTTCGGGCCCATAAGCTCGGTCTTTGACTTCGTGACCTTCGGCGTCCTCCTCTATTTCGAAGCGGCCCAGCCGCTCTTCAATACCGTCTGGTTCCTCGAATCCCTTTTCACGCAAACGCTGGTGATCCACATCATACGCACGTCAAAGATTCCGTTCATAGAAAGCAGGCCGAGCAAGTATCTTGTCCTGACTTCCATCATCATCCTGCTGGCCGGGCTGTTCATAGTGTTCTCGCCGCTCGCAATACCTTTCGGTTTCGTGCAGCCTCCGCCCATCTATCTCGCCCTGATCGCGTGCATAGTGGTGCTCTACCTGGTTTCAGTGCAGCTGCTGAAGCACTGGTTCATCAAGAAATACGGCTATGAATAGAAGAAGAGACGGTCAAGTTCTGAGGGCAGTCTCGGGCACCGGCATTTGCCTTCGCGCGCCCCAACGGGTCTGGCTTCCCGGGCCCACCGGCTCCCCTAGCCTACCTGCACTTCCTTGCTGATTACCAGCCTCGGCTCGCCGCCGTTGCCCACAAGCGAGCCGTTCTCGTAAACGCTCACGGCATAGTTGCCCGCAGGCAGGTTCGCTAGCACGGCGCTTATCTCGGAGAAGCACGTGCAATCGCAGGGCTCGCCGCTCCATTCCTCAGTAATCGTTATGGCGTTCCCTTCGGTCCTCTCATTCAGCACGGCTTGCAGGCAGCAGGCATTATTTAGCGCGCGAGAGTATGCGAGCGTGTTGCCCGCAACCGATAGTTCGGCGGTCTTTTCCGTGCCGGTGCCCGATGAACCTGCGTCCTTGGTCGCCGCTTCGGCGCTTCCGGCGCAGCCTTTCACGCTGGGAGTAAACATGCCGTTGTCCGCTGCGACGTTCGGTGCCATCGGGGCTGGTGCCGGCGGCGCGGAAGGCACGATTCCTTCCCCCCCGCCCACGCCCAAACGCGGCGCTCCTTCCACTACGATTCCGCTGGTGCCGGCTTCGGCTCCTGGCACGGACGGCGCGCTGGCCGGCTTCGCGAAATTCGAGCCATCGCCCATGCCAAAGTGCTGCGCCTGGCCCGGCAAATAGGTCGTGAAAAGGAAGAACGCGGCCGCGATGGCGACTATGGTCAGGCTCAGCACGACCCATATCTTGAGCTCCTGCGGCTGCACGATGCTCTTGCCCTTGCGCGTGAGTTCGTAATACTTCCATTTCCTGCCTTCGTCTTTCAGGTCCACGAGGCCCGCGGCCCCGAGCACCTGCATATGCTCCTTCACCGTCGAGGGCGAAAGGCCGAGCTGGGCCGCCAGCTCGCTGAGCGTCTTCCTGCGCTCGGCCAGCGACTTCAGCACCTTCACCCGCGTGTCGGCCGCCAGCGCCTCAAAGCTCTTCTTGTCAAGCGTAATCTTCTCGTCCATCATGCCCATGCTTGTGCACCTGAACTAATAAAAGAGCTTGGCAGCCCGCAGACATAAGGAGCTTCGCATTTCTTTCGGCCGTTCCCGAATTAAACTATATAATATATTCGCTTCCAATCTACGCCCATGGAGAAAATACGCGAGCGCTCGGGCTTCCACGACGGTCATGAGGACCATCTCAAGCCCGTAAAGGCCGTTGACCTCCGGCAATGCAAAACTACCAATGACATAATCGTGCAGATGAAGAGCAGCTCCTTCGAGGCGCGGAAAATAGGCGAGGCTGCAGACGTCCTCGAGGAGATGTTCGCGGACAAGGACTGCTACACCGTGATGACGCTAAGTGGCGCGCTCACCATGGCCAAGATGGGCCTGATTTTCTCCGAGATGATCGAGCGCGGCTGGGTGGATGCCATAGTCTCGACCGGCGCGCTCATTGCGCACGGCTTCATAGAGTCCAGCGGCATGACGCACTTCAAGTACGAGTGGGACATGGACGACAAGAAGCTCTTCGAGCTGGGCTACGACCGCGTCTACGACACGCTCGAGCTCGAGAAGAATTTCGCCGACGCCTCGGTGCTCGTGGACAAGATTTTCGGCAGGCAGGAATACGATGGAAAGAACTTCGGCAGCTGGGAGCTGTGCGAGATTATAGGCAAATACCTGCACGAGAACGTGAAGGGCCCGTCAATCCTGAAGAGCGCCTACGAGAAGAAGGTGCCCATCTACATTCCGGCCATAAACGATTCCGAGCTCGGGCTCGACCTGCTCTCTCTGCGCTCGCCTTCGCGATTCAGCAAGAGGCCGATAGTCAACATAGGCCACGATGCGCTGGGTGACGTGCTGGATTTCGCCAAGCGCGTGCAAAACCAGAAAAAGATGGGCATATTCACCATAGGCGGTGGCGTTCCGCGAAACTGGGCGCAGCAGATAGGGCCGTTCCTCGAGCTCAAGTACGAGATAAGCGACCCGAACAAGAAGCTGCCGCGCTACCGCTACGGCGTGCGCATCTGCCCCGAGCCCGTGAGCTGGGGCGGCCTTTCGGGCTGCACCTATTCCGAGGGCATGAGCTGGGGCAAGTTCGTGCCCGACGGCAAATACTCCGAAATACTCGTTGAAGCTACTGCGGTGCTGCCCTTCCTGGTAAAGGCGCTGATGGAAAGGTTTGACGCGAAGGAGGAGAAAAAGTAGGCAGTTGTTCTACCCATTCGACCCGCGAAGCTGCGAGACGTTGAGGTAAGCGCCCATGGCCAAAAAGAAAAACTCCAAGGTCTCCAAGGCCGCCTTCAAGGCCGCCAAAGTCGTAATTACGAAAAACGGGCCCTACGTGGTCTCGGGAAACCTGCCCCTGGTCAGGGAAATAATTGCGGCTGGCAGTGACGGCATCCCGGTAAAATGGAAGAAGGGGGCTAACTACCCGCGCCAGGAAACGTATGTCCTCTGCCGCTGCGGCAAGTCGAAGAACAAGCCCTTTTGCGACCACTCGCACGCGGAACTCGGCTTCAATGGAACCGAGACTGCGAGCAAGAAAAAATTCCTCGAGCAGGCGGGAAGGCTGGACGGGCCCGGCCTTTTCCTGGCCGATGCCAAGGTCTTCTGTGCAGGTGCCGACTTTTGCTACGGAGCCGGCGGCGTTTGGAAGCTTACGCTAGACTCGGGCAATCCAAGGTCAAGGAAACTCGCGATCCAGGAGGCCTGCAACTGCCCCTCAGGGCGCCTCGTGGCCCGGGACAAAAAGACCGGGAAGTCCATCGAGCCCAAGCTGAAACAGGCCGTCAGCATCGTGGAAGACCCCGTGCAAAAAGTCAGCGGCCCCATCTGGCTGAAGGGCGGCATACCGCTCGAGTCTGATAGTGGACGGAAATACGAGACCAGAAACCGCTGCACCCTGTGCCGTTGCGGCTACTCGACCAACAAGCCTTTCTGCGACGGCACCCACATCTCGGCCCGTTTCAAGGATGAAAAGAAATAAGCAGTTTCAGTCAATCCCAATCGCTATCTTGATCGAATCCTTGCTCTCGAAGGAGAAAGCCTGCTTGTACTCGCTGAGCTTGAACCGGTTCGTGATGAACTCGTCCAGGATGTTGTTGAACTTGTTGTTTATGCCCTGGATGTCGTCGATGGCCATCTCGAAGTGCGTGCGGTTCGAGTTCACGCTCCCGACTATGGCCTGGTTGTAGCGCACGATGTGCCTCAGCAGCTTGTTGGTGTCCATGGTCGCGAGCTGCTCGCCCCGCGGTATGCCCGTGAGCACGTAGACGCTGCTCCTCGACATGTACGGTATGATGCTCAGCGCCAGTTCCGATGCGCCCGCGGCCTCAATTATGATGTCCAGATGCCTGTCGCGCTGGCACTGCTCGACGACCTTCTCGATGCCGGCCCCGATCTCGTCGACGCGCATGTAGTCGCAGCCGAGCTTCCGGAGCATCCTGACCTTGAACGAGTCCTCGGGCGTCCTCGATGTGGCAAAAGTAGTCACTCCGTTCATGCGCAGCAGCGCGGCCGTGAGGCAGCCCAGCGTGCCCGCGCCGATGACTAGGGCAGTCTTGCACTCGCCCCAGTGGTCCCGTGTCCATTTGTGGGACGCATGGCCGCAGGCGGGCGGAATCCTGGACTGCACGCGCCTTACCTGCTCGAGCGCCTTCTCCGCAATGCTCAGGGGCTCTACCAATATGCCGTATTTCTCGGTGCCCGGGGAAAGCTTGACGACGTGCGCCTCCTCCTCCACGGTGTATTTCGTGAGGAAGCCATCGAGCTTGTGCAGCCCGCGTTCCTTGTACTGGCCAGTGAGGCAATAGTCGCTCTTGCCCTGCTTGCACGGCCAGCAAAGGCCGCAGCCCCGCCTCACGGTCATCGTCACCGGGTCGCCGGGCCGCAGGCTTATCACGCCGCTTCCGACTTCCTCGACAACGCCCATCATCTCGTGGCCAATGACTATTTCCTCCCTGCCATCGGCAATGTCCTTCTTGTCGTGGCTGACCATGGAGAAATCGGTTCCGTCCAGGCCGACTGCCTGCACCCGGATGAGGACTTGCGAGGGGCTCGTTATCTTCGGCAGCGGCAGCATGAAGCCGTGCACGCCCGGCTCGGCCCTCTTCATGCCCACGGCGAACATCATGCCCTGCTTGTCGTGGTCGACGAGCTGTGAAGCCGCGGTTTCCTGTTTGGCCATTTTATCACGTTGCAATTACTGTCACTTGCTTTCCTTCCTCTTCATCTCGCGCCATTTCCCGCCCGCTCCATCACTTCTTTTTCATCTCGTGCCCGCCGAACTCGCGCCTTATCGCGCCCACAATCTTGCCAGCGAACCTGTCGGCATCGCCCTTCCTGTTGCGGACCTTTAGCGATGACTCAATGACCGGTATTTCGACGCCCGCGCCTTTTGCATACCCTGCGGCCCACGTGCCCGTTTCGCCGCCGCCAATCTCGCCGCTCCATTCGCGCATCTCCTCGTCCTTGTCGAGCGCGCGGGAGCACAGGTCAAGCAGCCACGAGCGGATGACGCTGCCGTTCCTCCAGTTTCTCGCAATCGGCGCCAACTTCAATTTATAGTCAGGCGAGCGCTTCAGCATCTCGAACCCCTCGCCATAGGCCTCGAGCATCCCGTATTCCATGGCATTGTGCACCATCTTCACGAAATGGCCCGAGCCCGCCGGCCCCACGTATAAGTATGCATCTTTAGCGGCAATCGCCTCGAACAGGGGCTTCGCCCTTTCATAGGCCTCCTTCTCGCCGCCTATCGTGAGGCACGCGCCGTTCCTCGCGCCCTCGAGCCCGCCGCTCGTTCCGCAGTCCAAATAGTAAATGCCCTTTTCCTTCAGCCTTGCCGCCCTTCTCACCGAATCCTTGTAGAACGAGTTCCCGCCGTCGATGACAATGTCGCCCTTCGCGAGCGCGGGCAGGAGCGCGTCAATGACCTCGTCAACCGGCTTGCCTGCCGAAACCATGATCCAAATCATGCGGGGCGCGGCCAGCCTTTTCGCCACATCAGAATAGCTAGAAGCAACAATCGCGCCCTTTTTCGAAACCTCGGCCAGCGGCTCGGGCGAGCGGTTGCAGGCCACTACCCCGAATTTCTTCTCGAGCAGCCTTTCGACTATTCTCGTGCCCATCCTGCCAAGGCCGATGAATCCAAGACTGTGCACTCTAGAGTCTTTCACCATGGCCTCACTCCCGCCTTACTACGTCAGTCATCGAAGGCAGTTAATAAATACCTTTTATTAAGACGACGCGAGCCGGCGCACCCTCTGCCTTCAGCTTCAGCGGCAGGCCCACGAAGAAGTATCTGCCCGCGGGCACGCCCTTCAGGTTCAGGCCCTCGAACACGGGTATTTTCTTCCGCAGAAGCGCGTCATGCACCTTCATGTTGCCCGAGTGGAACTTCTGGATGCCGAGGGAGTCTATCGCTATTGCGGCAATTCCTCTCCGTACCAAATATTCCGCACCCTCCAAATCCACGTGCACGAAATCGGGCTTAAACCCCGAGAAGCCGCGCGCAGAATTCCGCGTCTTGAGCACGATTATCTCGCCCTTCCTGATTTTGAATTTCTTCAGCTCCCTCTCGCCAATGCCGCATCCGAAAGGAACGGAAGTCAAATCGAGCACCCTGCATTTGCCCACCACGCGCCTCAGGTCCAGCTCGTGCGCCATCCAGCCGCCGGGGCGGCAGTGCAGGCCGGCATCCATGTGGGTTCCCGTATGCGCACCCAGCGTAAGCAAAGACTCATTGGCCCCCCGTTCCGGCATCCGCTTGACGAACTCTATGCGCGGAGAGGGGTTGCCCTGGTAAACCGCCATGCCCTCCTGCACCAGCATGCTAACGTCGTAGATTTTCATTTTTCGACCCCGCAGTCA
>CABMJK010000041.1 GCA_902386535.1 Candidatus Burarchaeum australiense
TGGGCGCGGTCGACGGCGTTTCGATGGACGGGCTTTGCGCTGCGGTTGTCGATGCGGCCAGGCAGGTGCAGGCCGCCAGGCAAGCAGTGGATGAGCACGAGACCGCGGTGGAAATAGGCAGGGTGAGGCTGAAGCGCGACGAGAAGTCCCTTACCGAACTTTTGGGAACGCTTACCAGCGAGAAAGAAGTTGGCGGGCAGCTGCGCGCCGAAATGGGCTTGGCGCAGAAAAAGCAGGCGCAGCTGGAGCATGAACTGTCTGAACTGACGTGCTCCGCGAAAGAAAAACTCGACAAGATGAGGCACTTGCGCTCCCAAAAGGGCAGCCGGAAGCACGAGAGCCAAAAGGCCGCGAAGGCGCGGGACAAGGAACTCGACGAATCCGTTTCCGTGCTTTACGAAGAGCTGGCTGCCATCAGAAAAGAAGTGGCGTCCAAGAGGCAGGAGCTGCGCGAAGTGAAACGGCAAACCGACCTCCTCATGGAAGCCATGGCAAAGCTCCCCGAAATCTTCACTTCCTATTACGACCGGCGCATCGGAGAACTCGCGCCGCTCGAGGCGGCCGTGGAGAAAAGAAAGACGGAGCTTGATGCCCGCAACTCCGGGCTCCTTGGCGCAAAACTGCGCGTCGAGGCCTGCCAGCAGGAGCTTGACGACGCGTTCAGGCGTTTCCTCCTTCCAGCATCAGCTCTTCCGGAACTCCTCAGGGACAAGCGGGTTGCCGAGCTCTTGTACCGGGCCGAGGACATCGAAGCCAGCCTGAAGTTCACGGACATGACCGCGGGAAGCGGACGGGATTCCATAATGGGAAATCCTCGCGCTTTCTTCGACCTCTGCAAGAACTCGTTTTCGCTTGACGAGCCAAAGGCGAAGGCCGTGCTTGATAAAATGGATGACACTTACTTCAGGGCAAAGAGCGCAATTTCAGACGCTTCCAACCTCTCGCGCGGGCTGCGGGAAGTGATTGCGCAAGGCGCCGAATTGAAGGCTTCGGCCGACTCGCTCAAGCTGTCGGCATCATCCGCCCTGGCGGAGCAGGCGCCTCTGCTGGCCGAACAATATGCGGAAGTGGCCCGGAAAGCCCTGGCCGTCTTCGGCGACTACGGGGCTTTCCTGACCCGTGACGTGCAGCGCGTCAACACGCTGGGCGAAGTTTACGACGCTCTCCTGCACAGCAATTCACAGCCCGCAGGCGTCATGTAAGGGGTTTAAATAACAGAATCTGCATAATTTAATGTCAATGATTGCTCCTAGAGGCAACGTTCCTTCACAGAGCGGAGGCCTTACGATTCGTCCGCCATCTACGGCAAACGCTAGCTGCGCCGCTGCGGGACAGGTCGGTGATGAACGGCCTTCCAATGTGGCCCTGGCGCACGCGAACGAAACCGGGCCGCTGCTGGCCATTACCGCCGGGCGTTCCGTCAATGGAAACGGCTCCCAGAAAGCGGACGGGCGCTCTGACAGCTTCGGAGGCCAAAGGACGGTGGTTTCGGAAATGCAGGTGCACTTGCAGGCGGCTCGGGCGGCAAAGGCCGCGAGTGAGGCGAAACATGCTGAGAAAGTTCGGAAGGTTTACGACGCGCTGACCTACATAGCCGAAAAAATGGCGGATGCCGAGTTCGCGATGCGCAATGCCCGGGGCCAAGAGAGCTTCGAGTCTGCAAGGGATGCTGCGGCGGCGCCCCGTGCAGAGCTGAGGGCGCACGTGACCGTGTTCACAAAATTGGTCAGGTCCTCAACCGACTGCCTCCATGAGCTTCCTGACGGCGAGCATCCTTTCGCCGAGCTTTCAACAAACCTGTCCAAGGTCCGCATCAGCCTTGGCGAGGTGCTGGGCGAGCTGCGGTTGATGCACAGCAAACACCTGGAAAAAGACATGGAGACTGTCAGGGGCATGATAAAGAAACACCCCGTGATTACGCGCAAAGCACGGGCGCTGTCCAAACGCGTGCACTGGCTTCATGATGCCGATGCCGTGATGCAAGAGCTGGAGGGCGAGATCGGGCGGCTCATGAAAAGCATGAATGGCTTTTTCAAGGGGCCGTCACTCAATTCGCAGCCGAATCTTGCAGAGTCCGTGACCAGCTACTGCGACCGCGTTTTGAATCTGCACGGTTTGCTGATGGAGGAAGCGGGAACTTACCTTGACGAATATGCGAAGTTCCTTGCGGCCAAGGAAGAGCTGCTGGACTCGATAAGTGTCCAGATCCGCCAATACGTCGTGGACCGGGCTCGCATTGCCCGCCTGCGGAGCCCGTTTGAATAGGCCTTTGCCGGGCCGGCCTGGATGGCGGTCAGCATCCAATTTAAAACTCTAGCGCCTAAAACCAACCATGTTCGACGCGGCCAAATTCATCGAGGCCTCACTGCCGAAGCTACGCGCGCAGGTGGGCGACAACCAGGCGCTCGTGGCGCTCTCGGGCGGGGTTGACTCCAGCGTCGCGGCAGCCCTGATGAACAAGGCCGTGGGCAAGCAGCTCAGGGCGCTTCTTCTAGACACCGGCTTCATGCGCGAGAACGAGCCCGAGCAGGTCAGGAAGTGGATGAAGCAGGCGGGCATCGAGCTGGACGTGCGCGATGTCAGCAAGGAATTCTTCTCGGCTCTGAAAGGGCTCTCGGACGCCGAGGAGAAGCGCAAGGCCTTCCGGAACACGTTTTACACCGTCTTCGGCCGCGAGACCAAGAAGTTCAACTGCGATTATCTCGTGCAGGGCACGATAGCGCCCGACTGGATTGAGACCGAGGGCGGCATAAAGTCCCAGCATAACGTGCTCGAGCAGATTGGCATAGACACCAAGACGAAGTTCGGGTTCAGGCTCATCGAGCCGCTCAGCCAGCTCTACAAGGACCAGGTGCGGCTCCTGGGCAAGGAACTCGGCCTGCCGCAGGAAGTCTGCGAGCGCCAGCCCTTCCCCGGCCCGGGCCTGATGGTGCGGTGCGTGGGCGAGGTGCGCGAGGACAAGGTGAAGGACCTCAGGCATTCGGTTGCAGTGGTCGAGAAGCACGTCACCAACGCCGACGCCCAGCAATATTTCGCCGCCATCTTCGATTCGCGGGGCAAGGACGCCATGAACATCGCGGAGCAGGCGAGCGAGCTTTTCGACGACAAGTGCTCGGCATTCCTCTACGACTCGAAGGCAACCGGCGTGAAGGGCGATTTACGCTTCTACGGAAAGTTGGTCGGCCTGAAGCTCGGCCGGCGCCACCCTGTCGAAGAGCTCAGCAAAAAGCAGCTCGACATCGTGATAAAGAACGAGGGCGTGTGCCGCGTGCTCGTGAAGGTCGCGTCCCAGCAGAAAAAGGAGCCCTACTGCGTGGCCATCCGGGCCATAAGGACGCGCGACTTCATGACTGCGACCGTGAGCGACATTTCCTGGGACAGGCTCGATGCAATGGCCAAGGAAATCCTGGCCTCATGCCCGCGCGTGTGGCGCGTCTACTATGACGTGACGCCCAAACCGCCGGCCACGGTGGAATTCGAGTGAGCAAATATCGGAGTGAACGAGCGGGTCGATGAATTGGTCGACAGTGCTGTCGTGAAGTTGACGCGGGCGTGAATGACATGGTGAACATTGCGGTCGTTAAAGTCGGAGGGCAGTACAATCACCTCATCATGCGCTCTGTCATTGACGCTGGCGAGGAAAGCGAACTCGTGCCGCTCTCGATTACCTTGCACGAGCTGGCCGAACGCGGCTTTGACGGCGTGGTCATGGGCGGCGGCCCCCAACGCATCGGGAGCGAGCAGGACAAACTGGGCAACCTCGAGGACATCATCAAGAATTCCAAGGTGCCCGTGCTCGCTCTTTGCGTTGCGCACCAGCTGATTGCGCCGGCCTTTGGTGGCAAGGCAGGCCCCGCGAAGCAGCCCGAGTTCGGCGCTGTGGATGTTTTCGTGGATGACGAGGACGAGCTGCTGGCGGGCATGGGCCCTTCCTTCAAGACCGTGCAGAGCCACAACGACGAAATTATTATTCTTCCGAAAGGCTTCGAGGTGCTGGCGCACTCCGAGAAATGCAAATACCAGGTCATAAGGCACGCCACGCGGCCCCTGTTCGGGGCGCAGTTCCATGCCGAGACCATGCAGGGCGAGAAGGACGAGATGATTTTCAGGAACTTCGTGGAAATTTGCAGGAAGCATTCGCGTTCAGGGAAATGACGCGACCAACGCCACCGCTCCTTCCAATGCATATTTTTGTTCATGCGGGGTTTAAATACTCCAAAAGTGACTGTTTATCACATGACGGAACCGCTTGGTCAAAAACCAATGCAAAAATCAGCGCCTCTTTCTGACCATTTGATTTCACGCAAGTCTGCATTTTTCTTTCTCCATGGACATCTCGCGATGCCGGAAAAAGCAAGCATAACCCATGAAGTAAATGTGATGTCCGTTTCAAAATGGCTGAATGAAGCTCACCGTTCCCTGCAAACCCTCTTCAGGACTCCGGAAGAACTTTTAGAACTAACGGTGTCGCCCGTGCTTGAGCGCGAGCATGACCGGCTTTTGGCAGCATACGGGGAACAGCAAGCTTTATTCAACGAAGTCTTTCGGCAACTTTCCCGAAAGGACAGATTGACTTCGCTTCTCTGCCTTTCCAGCCACGATATGGCTTTTGAAAGCTTGCCCGCCATTGTGCAGATTGCCGTCCATGGTGCCGAAGTTTTGCCAAACGGGGAAACCGATTTCAGCTTAGGCAACACCGCCATGGATGCCTTCGAGTATGCCTTCTCGCTAAAATGGAATTCGCTCGCAGAGAAGAAACAGATTGATGAGCTGAAAGGGGTTCTTTGCTGGCCAGGAAGAAGTCGCCCGGCAGATTCCGATCGCGTGATGGCATTCCTGGAACTTTTCTCGCTGGCGCAGGAAGTTGCTTTCAATCCCCAGACTCCCAGCGCCATACGCTTCCGCGCTGCCAGCCTTATGGATGCGGTTCTCGACCTTCGCATAGTGGAGCCGGAAACTCATAAACTCCTCTTTAACTATTCTGAAAGTCCACCTGACTGGTCTGATGAAGCTCCGTGCTTCAAGGCTCCCGCCACCCGCGTCCCGACGCCGTAGGAACGTCGTGGGAGGCCGGCCCAAAAAAGCGGTTTAACCTCGGCAATTTTGCCTTACAAACGGCAAAAAATGCCAAGCTTTATAAACCCCCGGCATCATAATAAGTTTGGACTGAGGTGTGGAGGCCGGAGTGTGCTGGTTCTAAACAGCGAGCAACGAGCCTACATGCGATGTTCGGAGCTGAGTGAATGAAGGAGGAAGGTTTTGGAAGGCGTGAATTCGGAGAAAAGCCGGTCAAAGTCGGCGACGTGCTGGACGTGACCATCGAGGCCATAGCGCAGAAAGGAGACGGAATTGCCAAAATACAGGGCTTTGTCGTGTTCATCCCGGGCGTCAGCCAGGGTGAGCAGGTAAAGATCCGCATAACCGACGTGCGCGGAAGGCATGCGATAGGCGAAAAAGCCGAGTAGGCATATCCGATACACGACGGTAACTGCAATAACGTACCTTTGATTTTTCCATTTTATTTTATGCTTGGGGGTGTTTTGATGGGTGTTTCCGAAGAAGTTTGTCCTGAATGCCGAAGCACAAAGCTTACCCGTGACTACGAGCTGGGCGAGATAACCTGCGGGCAGTGCGGGCTCGTCATAAGCGAGAGCATGATGGACTCGGGACCTGAATGGAGAGCGTTCGACTCCCAGCAGGCCAAGGAGAGGGCCCGCGGAGGCGCACCCCTTTCGTACATGAGGCCGAACAAAGGTCTCGTGACCGAGATAGACCAGTACAACCGTGATATTCGCGGCGCCAGGCTTCCGAGCAAGAAGCAGGCGCAGTTCTACAGGATGAGGAAGTGGCATAAGCGAGCCAGCATTGCTTCTTCTACCGAGAGGAACCTTGCGATTGCGCTGAGCGAACTCAACCGCATTGCAAGCTATCTGGGGCTGCCCGAGAGCATAAGGGAGGCAGCTGCCCTGACATACAGGAAATGCATCGAGAAAGGCCTTATTCGCGGGCGTTTGATTGAGAGCATCGTTTCAGCCGTTATTTACGCCAAGTGCCGCGAGTATGGCATCCCGCGCACGCTCAATGAGATAGCGCAGATCAGCGGAGTGAAGAAGAAGGAGATAGGAAGGGCCTACAGGAACATCAGTTCCGAGCTCGGCATGAAAATACCGTTGGCCGACCCCTCCTACTACGTTCCCCGCTTCACCGCGGCGCTCGGCCTGAGCGGCAAGGTGCAAGAGAAGGCCATCAACCTCATGAAGAAGGCCACCAAGAAGCACCTGATCTCGGGCAGGGGGCCGACGGGCCTCGCTGCTGCGGCAGTCTACACTGCCAGCGTGCTGTGCAACGAGCAGAGGACCCAGAAGGAGGTCGCTGACGCTGCGGGCATAACCGAGGTAACCATAAGGAACAGGTACAAGGAGCTCAAGCGCGAGCTGAGCATCCGCGTGCCTGCAGCCGCCGGTTAGCTCCTTGGGCACGAGCCCTCTGGCCGCCCGCTAGCTTCAGACGCGGGCCACCAAATTCCGTGGGCTAGGCTTTAGGGATTAGCCGCTAAGCCGCTCTGTCGGCTTCTTTTGTTTTTAATTTTACTTTTCCTTTTCATCCACATGACCTTACCTGCGGTTCCTACTGTTCTATCCATCGCCGCCAGCGACCCCGACGGCTGCGCGGGCCTGGCAGCCGACCTGCGCACATTCTACTCGCTCGGCGTGCACGGCTGCGTTGTAGTCACAGCAGCCACGGTTCAAAATACAAAATCATTCAGCAGTGCCTTTGCCATCTCGCCTCCTGTGATTTCATCTCAAATCGACGCCGTATTTTCGGATGTTGCGGTTCAGGCAGTCAAGATTGGCTTGATTGTAGGTGAGGGAAACGTGCGGGCTGTTGCGGACAGTTTGCGGAAATGGAAAGCGAAGAACATAGTACTGGACCCGATAATGAGTGCGCAACCAGATGGGAAGTGGATCACGGAGCGACGCACGGCAGATGCAATACGCAAATACTTGGTGCCTCTCGCGACTTTCATCACGCCGAACCAGGACGAGGCGTTTGCACTTACTGGCGTGCGCGAGCCGAAGAAAGCTGCCATTTCGCTCCGCAGCCTCGGCGCAAAAAATGTGATTGTGAAAGGCCTGAGGCTCGGAAGCAAGATTGGCGATTACGCGTTCATCTCCGGCAAACCCGCGCTCTTTACGAAGCCTTTCATCAGGACCGGCACGCACGGAGGAGGATGCGTTTTTTCGTCGGCGCTGGCGGCCTATCTTGCGAAAGGCATGGATGTGCGCGAGGCACTGGAGGCGGCCGAAAGGTTCATCACCTCCTCAATTGCGAATTCCTGGAAGCCTGGCAAGGGCATCGCGGCGGTCGAGCCTCTTGGCAGTCCTGCAAAGCGCAAGGTGCTTGCCGAACTTTCAGATGCGCTCGCACTTTTCGAGACTGAGCAGACCGCCTGCAAACTCATCCCCGAAATCGGGACAAATCTCGTCTATTCGCTGCCGAACGCGAAATCCACGGGCGAGGTGGCGGGTGTGGTTGGCAGGGTCAGGCACTGTGGAACTTTCGCGCGCTCTTTCGGCTTTGCCGGGCGTGCGGAATGCGCGCGCTCCCTCGGCATTGTTGACTTCGGCGCCTCCTCCCATGTCGCGCGCATGCTGCTCGAGTTCGCAAGGCATTTCAAGGGCACGCGAGCAGCAATCAACCTTGTCCTCTCGCCGCAAATCGTGCGGGCCTGCAGGAAAGTCGGCCTGCGCACTGTCGTTGCGGAAAGGGAAAAGGAGCCGGCGGGAATAGCGGGCCGCGAAGGGAAGTCCTTGCAGGGGCTTGTGGGCGAGACGCTGAGAAACTCGCGCACGATTCCTGACGCGATATTTTTCACGGGCTCCGTCGGAAAGGAGCCCTCCACGGTGATTTTCGGCCGCTCGCCGGCCGACGTGGTGCGGAAAGCGATAAAAATAGCGCGCGAGTTGGATTGAGCGTGAGCTGAAATGCGGCGCCTCGAGAAGTTCAAAACTGAAAACCCGAATTCCATGGCGCACTGGTGGAAGGTCCGCAATCCAGTCAAGATACTCTTCAACACTGCCCTCATCCTTCTCTGCCGTTACGTTCCTTCCCTCGCCCTCAAGAGTTTCCTCTACCGGCTCACGGGCATGAAGGTCGGGAAGAACGTAGGTATAGGGCTGGGCGCGACCTTTGACATGTTTTTCCCCGACCTAATCGAAATCGGCGATGAGGCTGTAATCGGCTATAATTCGACAGTGCTCACGCACGAGTTCCTGCAGGGCGAGTGGCGCAGGGGCAGGACGAAAATAGGCGGCCACGTGATGCTTGGCGCGAACTCCACTGTTTTGGCGGGCGTGAAAATCGGCGAGGGCGCCACGGTCTCGGCAATGTCGCTCGTGAACTCCGACATCCCGCCGCGCTCCTTCTATGGCGGCGTGCCCGCGAAAAGGTTAAAACAGCGCAACGGCCAATGATTGCGCGTGATGAAAGATTATGAGTGCTGAGAAACTTCTTCGGAAGTTTCGATGATTGAGATCTTGAGTACTGAACAACCTCTACTTAAACAGAATTAAACCGCATTTGCTCGGGCCCGGGCGCCCCCAGGCCGGCGATTTTATTTTTATAACCTCCGGCCCATAAGAAAACATGGCCCTTCGTCTCGAGGAAATAAGAAGCATGGTCTCAGGCTACACGGCGCAGAACACCACCATCGCCACCATAGGCTCGCACTCGGCGCTCGACATCTGCGACGGCGCAAAGGAGGAGGGCTTCCACACGATGGTGCTCTGCCAGGAGGGCCGCGAGACTCCCTACAAGCGCTTCCGACGCATAATCGACGAGATTGTGGTCCTGCCCAAGTTCTCCGACATCGCGAGCCCCGAGGTGCAGCAGAAGCTCCGCGAGTCGCACGCCATCTTCGTGCCCAACCGCTCCTTCTCGACCTATGTTGGCTACGACGCCATAGAGAACCAGTTCCGCATCCCGCTTTTCGGCTCGCGCACGCTGCTCAGGGCAGAGGAGCGAGAGTCCCAGAGGAACCAGTATTTCCTGCTCGAAAAGGCTGGCATCCGGAAGCCCGTGTTCGTGCAGTCCTGGCGGCAGATAAAGAACCTCTGCATCGTGAAGGTGCAGGAAAAGGGTAGGAAGCTCGAGCGCGCGTTCTTCACATGCTCCTCTCCCCGCGAATTCGAGAAGAAGGCAGAGGAGCGCATAAGGCAGAAGCTGATAACCAAAGAAGATGTCGAGCACGCGATTATCGAGGAGTTCGTCGTGGGCGCGCTCTTCAACTTCAACTTCTTCTACTCGCCGCTCAATCACGAGACCGAGTTCCTTGGCGCCGACAGGCGCATACAGACGAACCTGGATGGCATCCTGAACCTTACCGCGGACCAGCAGATCGAAGCCAAGCTCGTGAGTAGGAACATCGAGATAGGTCACTCGCTCGCCACGGTGCGCGAGTCCATGCTCGAGAAGGTATTCGAAATCGGCGACAAGTTCGTGACCGCCACGCAGATGGAATATCCGCCCGGCATAATCGGGCCTTTCGCACTGCAGGGCGCCATAACTCCTGAGTTGGAAATAGTCATCTTCGACGTTTCCCCGCGCGTGCCTGGCTCGCCGGTGCTCGAGTTCAGCCCCTACGGCAAGCACTACTACGGGCACTTCACGAGCACGGGCAGGCGCATCGCGATGGAAATCGAGGCGGCATTGCAGAACAACACGCTGGCGCAGGTAGTCACTTAGGCTGGACGGGCATTGACCGGGCTAATGCCCTTGGCCGGGCTGAAGCCCGAGGAGAGGGTCATGACATGATTCCGAAATCCGAAATCCTGAAAACTCTCGCGGGCTACGACAAGAAGAAGCTGGCCATAGCCACGCTCTGCTCGCATTCGGCGCTACAGATTTTCACGGGCGCCAAGCAGGAGGGTTTCAAGACCATCGGCATAGTTACGAAAAAAAAGAAACCAATGTATGATGCATTCCCGCTCGCGAAGCCGGATGAATACATCGTGGTGGATGACTATCACTCCTCAGCCGATGCACTCAATTCGCTCGCCGAAAGAAACGTGATTTTCGTGCCCCACGGCTCGCTCATCGAGTACGTGGGCAAGGACATAGGGAACCTTCGCGTCCCGATTTTCGGCAACCGGCGCGTGCTATTCTGGGAGGCGGACAGGCATAAGATGTTCCAGTGGATGAAGAAGGCCGGGCTGAGGATGCCGAGCTCCACGGGCCCCGACAAGATAAAAGGGCCGCACATCGTGAAATTCCCGGGCGCAAAAGGCGGCCGTGGCTATCTCATAGTCTCGAGCCCGAAGGAATTCAGGGAAAAGACCACCCACCTCATCCGGGAAGGCGTGGTGGCCAAAAAGGACGTGGAAGGCGCGCTGATACAGGAATACCTCACGGGCGTGCGCTTCTACCCGCACTACTTCTACTCGCCGCTCGAGAAGGAAGGGCTGCGCGTGGGCGAGGGCAGGCTCGAGATGCTGAGCGTGGACAGGAGAATCGAGACCAACATCGAGGAGATATACCGCTCTCACGCGGCGGGCCTCAAGACCGAACCTTCCTTCGCGGTCGTGGGCAACATGCCCGTCATCCTCCGCGAGTCCCTGCTGGTCGACATCATGGACATGGGCAAGCGGGTGGTCGAGGCCAGCATCGACCTTTTCGGCGGCATTCCCGGCCCGTTCTGCATCGAGACCATCTGCGATGACGAGTTCAAGTTCAGCGCCTTCGAGATAAGCGCGCGCATAGTGGCGGGCACCAACCTCTACCCGAAGTTTTCCCCCTACACACCCTACATCTTCAAGGAAGAGATGAGCACGGGCAGGAGGATAGCGCGCGAGATAAGGCTTGCGGTCGCGCAGAACAAGCTCGATAAAGTGATCTACTAAAAGTCGCTGATTTTCGACTGTCCTCGCGGCCTGTTTGTTTTCGGCGTTTCTCTTTGCGTCCCAGTCTTTCCGGTTTTTTCCGCCCCTGCGCTTCCCCTTTCCCTTTTCGACCCGGCCTCATACTCCGCCACGATCCTCTTCATCCTCTTCTCCTTCTTCTTGGCGACCCAGTAGGCCACCTCGTCCCGCGTGCCCTTTGTTATGAGGAAAATCACCTTGCCTGCCTTGGCTCTTCCAGCCCGCCCGCGCCGCTGGATACTTCTTATCTCGCTGGGCACTGGCTCGTAGAAGACAACGCAATCAACGCTTGGAATATCGAGGCCCTCCTCGCCTATTGAAGATGCCACGAGCACGTTGAACTCGCCCTTGCGGAAGGCCTCGATGGTCTGCTGCTGCTCCTTCTGCGTTATGCCCTCTTTCTTGCCCAGGAACTGCCTCGCGTTCATGCCCGCGGCGTTCAACTCCTTCACTATTTTCTTCACCTGGTCGCGATACTGCACGAACACGATGTAAGTTTTGCTCTTATCTGCGACCACTTCGCGCAGGAGCTTTAGCTTCGGGTGCTCCTCGGTGACCAGCGCGGCCTTCTGCAGCATGGCCTGGATGCGCGCATCCTCCAATATGCCCTGCACTGCCTTGCTCTTCTCCTTCCTCTCCTCCATGCGCCTGAAGAATTCCTTGAACGTCGAAATTCCCTGCGTCTCGAGCAGCTCGTGCGCGTGTAGCAGGTTCATGAGCGCCGCATGAAGCGAGAGCGCGCGGAACTTCTTCCACGAGTCGCGGTCGCGCAGGATGCGGCCCTGCACTTCCATCAGCACTCCTTTCCCGACCCTCTTCACATTCGGGAAAAGATAGCCGAGCTTCCTCAGCGTTTCCGCCTTCTTCGCTATCAGTTCCTCCAGCGGCTTTTTCAGCTCCGCATAGTCGCGCGGCAGCTCGACCTCCATCCACTCGGCCTCAATGGGCTTCACGTAGCCCGCCACGTCCTCGTCGCTCTCGCTCCGCATCTCGACGTTCTCGATCTCGAGCGTGGCCATTATCTCCTCAATCTTCTTCCTGTCGGCGCCCGGCGAGGCCGTCAGCCCCAGCGCCTTCACCCCGTGCTTCTTGCACTCCTCTGCGACAAAAGTATACGCGTATTTCCCGACAGTGCGGTGGGCCTCGTCAAAGATGCAGAGCCCGTAGCCCGCAAGGGTTGCGGTGCCTGCCCTCAAATCATTTTCAGCAGTCTGCGGAGTAGCTACGATGATTGTCGCCTTCTCCCACTCCTCCTTCCTTTTGTTCGCCGCAGTCTCGCCCGTAAGCAGCACAATCTTCTCGGCATCAAGCGTCAGGCATTCCCGCAGTTTTTTCCAGTGCTGCTCAGCCAGCGGCTTTGTCGGCGACAGGAAAAGCACCTTCTTCCCCTTCCCTAGCACGTCGTCGATTATCAGCAGCGCGACTATGGTCTTGCCAAGGCCCGTCGGCAGGACCACGAGCGTGCTGCCCTTCTCGAGCGCGCTGGCCGCGATGTCCTGCTGGTATTTCCGCGGCTCGACCGCTCCGGGCTTTATATATGACATGGCCTCGCCCTTACCAAAACTCATTTAAAGTCGAAAAGCCATATAAATCAGCTATTGTGGAGGTGTTTCTGATGGCACCGATGGTAGCAAGGCAGGTTCAGACCGGCGCGGGGAGCAAAGTCCTCCTGACTGAGCTGGTTTCTGCGGGTTCTATTCCTGGAAGTCGTTCAAGCGTCGCTACCTTGGCTCGGCAGGCATTGAAGTTAATGGACGGGACCTTGCCATCACAATTATGCGAAAACAGCGAACGGGCAAATACGCGGCTGAAACTTGCGCGAGCCGAGAAAAAGAATCCTCCCGAGTCCGCGTCTTACGATGCGCGCATACACCCGCCAAATTACGATCGGCATTTCTGCTTCGTAGCACATACTGATGCGGGCGTTGTAGGAGTCTATTCGCTCGATGTCATGGCCAATCGCTTTCTTCAATCCAGCTCAACCTACGACTATTACCCGGGCTTCATCCAGCCGCACTATGTGGCTGTCGAGGAATCTTCACGGGAAAAGGGAATCGCAACAGCCCTTGTCTGTGAGGGCAACAGGTTCGCCATCAAAAACTGCGACAATTCCATATCACTTTCTACTACTGGGGATAACCTTTATGTTCCTATGAATAAACGTGCGGCAAAAATGGACGTCCATCCGTACACTTTTAGCGACTTGTTCGCAGCCCTCCCGCAGTTGAAATTCCTGGAAGGAGGCACCCTCACCGCCATCAAGTCGATATTCAAATTCAGCGTCATTGCCGCCCCATTCGAGGAAACAGCCCGCATACCGTTTTTTTGCGAGACTTTTGGAAACGCCGGTTCCGCTGGTGCCCGTCATCGCGCGCCTGGATGAGTCGAGCGGAAGTCCGAAAGAGATTGGCGCAGCATACACGGACACAGTTGCCTTTTACCGCCACTTCATGCACGTTGCACAGATTTTTGGAGAGGACCGGGCTGGCGCCATATCTGAGGATGATCATGGATGGCTCTTTTGGAATTACAAGCCGCTGCCCTATGATATTTCCCTGATATCCTTACCTAACGCTAAGGCGGCGAAGCTTGCGCACGAAACCCTGTCCCGGCCTTTCGATAAGGACCCAGTATTCTTCACAGAGTCCTTGTACCGCCGCTCTTCATTCCAACTCTAGCCTCCGGACTGGTGGACGTGCATGCTCCTGGATGCCGGACGGCGCACGGTGCACACCGCGGCAAAGCTGCCCTGAAAGCAGGCCCCCCGGTCTGCAAACCAGCCAACGGCCGCCTCCTTCATCTTCGTCCGAAAATAGCTATAAATAGCTGTGTTCTCCAAGTAAATCGCGCCTCAGGCCGTTGATTTAATGCCCGAACTTCCGCAATCCGCAGTCGAGCGCCTCATAAGGAAAGCCGGGGCCGAAAGGGTGAGCGAGGAGGCTTCCCACTCTCTTACGCGCATACTCGAGGACATGGCGGCCGGCATTTCCGTGAAGGCCATAAGACTGGCCAAGCACGCGGGGAGAAAAACTGTCACCGCGGACGACATCAAGCTCGCCAAGTAGGCCGGGCATGCAGCCGCGGACGCCATCAAGCTGGCCAACTGAAGCTCGATTCCACCTTCGATTCTAAAAGGAATAAATCTCTTCCCCTCCTATTCCTCACCATGCTTCCGGAATTGGTCGAGCTCGGCAAGAGGCGCAAGAGGCTCGGGGTGACGCAGACCCGGCTGGCAAAGCTGGCGGGCGTGAGCCAGTCCCTGGTCGCGAAGATGGAGCGCGGCAGTGCCGACCCTTCCTACTCCAATGTCAAGAAGCTTTTGGACGCGCTCGAGGCGCTCGAAAGGCGCGAGAGCATCTCGGCCAAGGACATCATGACTTCCAGCGTGATTGAGGTGAAAAAGTCAGACCCGGTCTCGCACGCCATACGGATAATCCAGTCAAAGGGCATCTCGCAGCTGCCCGTGATGGAGGGAAGGCAGATGGTCGGCAGCTTTTCAGAGGCCACGGTCACTTCCCTGCTGGTTTCGGGCGCAGACTCGGCAAAGTTGTCGAAAATGAGCGTGGGGCAGACGATGGACGAACCTTTCCCTACAATAAGCGAAAGCACTCCGCTCAGCGCCATCACGCCGCTCCTTCAGCACAACGGCGCGGTGCTCGTGGTGCGGGGCGCGGTGTGCAAGGGCATAATCGCGAAGGCGGATCTGCTGAAGGCAATCCGCAAGTGAGCCGTGCCACTTCCGTAATTGCTTTTCACGAAGCCGATTCCTTGACTACGAACAATACTCTCTGCACCACGGTGACGCACGCCAGCGCGCCCGCAGCCGCAAGCGCGTAAGTCAGGTAGATTGGCCCGTAGGCCAGGCCCGCCGCCATGCCGGCAAAAATCAAAACCAGCCTTTCGGCCCGCTCGAGAATGCCCGGCATCCTTTTGACGTCTTCCTCAGACAGTGCTTTCCGGTGGTCCGCGTAGGCGCGCGCATAGCTCGTCATCATCGTGCCCGCGAAAAGCACGAGCGCCACCCAGGCATAGCCTGGCAGCAGCCAGTCCTGCACGCCGTAGAAAAGCAGGCCGAAGAGCAGGAGGGCTTCCACAATCCTGTCGGCTATTCCATCCAGGTAGGCTCCCAGGTTGGTCACGCGGCCGGTCACGCGCGCGACTCCGCCGTCTATCGCATCCATTAGTGCGGACAAGGCGAACAGCGCAATGGCCGAGCCCATTTCATGCTGCACGAGCATCACGAACCCAACCAGCGCGGGCAAAACCGAGAGGACCGTCCAGGCATTCGGCGAGAGCGGTATGCGCGAGAAGGCGATGCCTATCCTTATGCTCACAGACTCGGCGAATTCCGCAAACGAAGATTTCATCATTTTTTATCCCCTCGAAATTTCCATCATCTTCTTATGAATCGCCCCATTGCCCGCAGCCACGATGGTGAAATAGTCATCCACTGTCGAAAACCCGAAATCAAGCGGCTTGCCATCGTGGTCTGTCACGATGCAGCCCGCGTCCCGCAGTAGCGCAGGCCCACTGGCATGCACCACTGATAATGTTTTGTTCACGTTGAAATAGCCTTCGAGCGAGCCGCACGCCACGTAGGCCATTTCGAGCAGCGCGGGCCCGAGGCGCCTTACATCTCTTGGATAGGCGAGCGCTTTTGCGCGCGTGGAATCTGAAATTTGCCGCGAGTCCGGGTCGTTGTAGAAATCTATTGCGAGAATCGCCTTCGAAATGTCGGTCGTGCCGCTCGGCCCGATCTTCTTCCCGTTCCTCCACGCGCCCTCGCCCCTCAGCGAGTAAAACTCGTCCTTTGTCACGAGGTCGAAAATGTATGCCTCCTCGACTTCGGCCAGCCTGCCGCCAACCTTCCCGCGCGCAATGCCCAGCACGTAGCACGGGATTCCCCGCTTGTAATTCTCGGACGCATCCAGCGGGTCGATGATGAACAGTTCGGTCGCATTCTCACCAAATTCGAAGAAGCCCTTCTCCTCGCTTAGGACAGCGCAATTCCTTTTTTGCAGCTCGTCAAACACTGCCCTCTCGATGTCCCTGTCCGCCTCCATGGTCTCCTGGCCCAGCGGGTTCGTGCCTATCTCGCGGGAGCTGCTCTTCGCAAGGGCCGCCCTGGCCTTCCTTGCAATGCGCCGGTAAAGCTGAAGCAAGCTCGGGCTCAAATGCTCACCAGAATTCCGCCAATCACCACGAGAACCGCGCCCGCCACCACGCGCAGCATCTGCGGCTGTTGCGGCACTTCATGCAGCAGGACTATGCCGAGTCCCACGACCACGAGTGTGTTCATGTTGAATATCGGCGCGAGCCGCGCAGCTTCGGCCCCGCCCGCAAATGCCATGAGCACGCACAAGGTTCCAACGGCCCAGAAAATTCCAGCAGCAAGCGCCACGACCATCGCAAGATTGTTATTCGGAAGCGCAAGACTGCTACCATTGAACATGAAATATGCCGCAAATGTCACGAGTATGCCGATTCCGACAAACAACGCAGCCGTGCGCGGTTCCAGGGCGAAATAATTCTGCCCGCTTGCGACCTTGTTCAGCAGGGTGGAGATGCCGAAAGCGACCGCAGCCAGAATTCCCAGCAAAATCCAATTTTCCATAGTCTCCCACCTCCCTACCCGCCTTCCGGTTCGCCTCCCACTCTTCCCTTTTCGCGTACCCCCTACCTCTCCCGTTTGCCGCTTATGAATTCCTCCACCATCTGCCTTGCAACGCTGTCGGGATACTGTATGGCCGGGTGCTTCATGAAATAGGCGCTGGGCGAGTAGAGCACGCCGCCGACGCCGCGGTCGAGCGCCAGCTTCAGGCACCTTATGGCATCCACCATGATGCCCGCCGAGTTGGGCGAGTCCTCC
The DNA here is from genome assembly GCA_902386535.1 of Candidatus Burarchaeum australiense. GTDB lineage: Archaea > Micrarchaeota > Micrarchaeia > Burarchaeales > Burarchaeaceae > Burarchaeum > Burarchaeum australiense. The sequence continues at coordinate 16,786 of CABMJK010000041.1, forward strand.
ACGTCAAGCTTCAGGTCAATCAGCAGCGGCACGTCCCCGAACTTCCTGCCCTCCATGCGTATGAAGCACAGCTTCTTGTCGTGCAGCCAGGGCACGTAGTCGCTCGGCCCGACGTGGATGTTCTCGTCCGCCAGCCTCTTGGTCATCTGCGACTGCACGGCCTCGGTCTTGCTTATCTTCTTGCTTTTTAGGCGCGAGCGGTCCGTCATGTTCAGGAAATCGGTATTCCCTCCCACGTTCAGCTGGTAGGTGCGTTCTAGCTTCACCCCGCGGTCCATGAAAAGGCGCGTCAGCACGCGGTGCAGGATTGTCGCGCCGACCTGCGACTTCACGTCGTCCCCTATGATGGGCAGTCCCGCGCGCTCAAACCTCTTGGCCCACACGCCGTCCTCGGCAGACGCGATGAATGATGGAATCGCATTCACGAACGCGCAGCCTGCCCCGAGCACCTCGCCGGCGTAGAAGCGGGTGGCCTGGTCACTTCCCACGGGCAGGTAGCTTATCACAATCTCAGCCCCGCTCCGCTTCAGCACCTCCTTCACGTTGCACACCCTCTGGCTCGAATCGACCAAAAAGCTCCCGCGCGTGGTCTCGGCCACGCCGTCAAGCACGGGCCCCTTCTCGACCTCGACCCCGAGCGGCTTCACATCCGAGAATTTCAGGGTGCAGTTTGGCTGCGCGAAAATAGCCTTGCCCACGTCCTTGCCGACCTTTCGTTTGTCCACGTCAAAGGCCGCCACAATTTCAACGTCCGAGAGCTTGTAGCCGCCAAGCACGTTGTGCATCAGCCCAGGCGTCGGCGGCGAGTTGCCGTCCACCTTCCTGTAATACTGGAATCCCTGCACGAGCGAGCTTGCGCAGTTGCCCACTCCGACTATTGCGAGTTTTATTTTGCCCATAAGATAACCGAACTTTTAATTAGTGCAAAGTATTTAAGTTTTTCTAAAACATTGACTAATATGCCTGATTCATCGGCCATGAGGCGGCTTCGCACGTCCCTTACAACGGGAAACCTCTGGCTGCACATACTCTCGCTGCTCAAGCGCAAGAGGCTCTACGCCTACGCGCTGCAGAACGAGATGCAGAAGCACGCCGGCTTCTCGCAGGGCCTGATCATGAACTACCTAATCCTGTACAAGCTCGAGAATGAGGGCCTGATTGCGAGCGAGTTCGAGGGCAGGCGCAAGTATTACTCAATCACGCCCGGAGGCAAGGCCGAGCTGGCAAAGGCGAAGAAATACCTGCGCGCCCTCTCGGCCAAATTATAGTTTTCCAGACTACGGACCGGCAAAACCAGCAGTTATGTACTGCACTCCCACGGCTACCACGACGATGCCCAGCACGCGCGGCAGCACCACCATGCCGTCGTCCCCCAGAACCCTCTTTATCGCGTAGGCGTTCAGCATGAATGCGAGCGCGATGGAACACATTATGGCTATGGCCAAGAGGGTTGTAAGGAGCCCTATCTGGTCTGTCAGCAGGATGGTCATGGAAATCGTTCCCGCGCCGGTCATGAGCGGGCTTGCGAGCGGGATTAAGGAATCTCGCGAATCGTTCTCCTTCGAATCCTCATTCCCCATGCACGTCCTGGCGCCGAATATCACGAGGATTATCCCTCCCGCGATGCGGAAGCTGCTGACTCGCACGCCCATGAAGCTCAGGAACGGCCCGCCCGCAAGGGCCGCAAATACGGCTATGCACGCGGCCAGCGCAGTGGCCCGCACCGCCAGCAGCCTTTTTCTCTCCTCACTCATGCCCTGCGAGAGCGAGAGGAAATAGACCACGATGTTCAGCGGATTGAACACCGAGAAAAGCGCAGCTAATGCAAAAACTAAGTTCTCCAGCATGTTCCCACTTGTCCATCACTCTTATCGTGCCCCGGTCGCCTCTGGTCTTTCCTCAAACCTAAATTCCCAGGCCCGACCTTATGAACTCCACCGCTATGGCCGAGAGCAGCAGGCCGCTTATCCTGGAAAGAACCTCATTGCCTGATTTTCCTATGACTCCGTAAATCGCGTTCGCGCTCCTTAGCATGAGCCAGGTGGCGATGGTGGACAGCACGATGGCCGCAACCACGGTATCGGTGCCATACTTGGCCGCAAGTATTATGGCTGTTGTCATGGCGCCAGGCCCGGTTATGAGCGGCACCTCGATGAGGACCACTGCGACGTCCATCTTCTGCTCCACGCCCCGCCCGTAATCGATGCCCATGACTATCGAAATGGCCATTATCAGAAGCAGAACGCCGCCCGCAATCGTGAAGCTCTGCATCGTCACTCCAATTATCGAAAGGAAAGCCGGGCCAATGAGCGTGAAGACGAGCAGCGTGGCGCCAGCGACCAGCGTGGCCCTGTTGGCCGCCAGCCCCCGGTCCCGGTTGGGTATGCTTCTGGTAAGTGCTATGAACACCGGCAGGGACGAGAACGGGTCCATTATGATGAACAGCGCGACGGCTGCCTTTATGATTTCAGTTAAGTCCATCATTCCACCCGTTCGTCAGTTCCGGTCTCCTAAAGATCGAGTTCCATTCCGTCCTGCGCAATCTTCGTGTTCGCAAATACCTGCCGCGCCTCCTTGAGAAGTGCATCCGTTTTTTCGTAGCGGTTGCTTATATGCGTTACTACGAGCTCCTTCACCTTGGCCTTCTTCGCGGCCTTTGCCGCATCGCCCGCCGTGGCGTGGTCCCGCTCGTCCGCCTCCTGCCTTCTCTCCTCGCCGAAAGTGCCGTCATGGATTAGCAGGTCCGCGCCTTCGGCTGCCTTCACGACGCCGTCGCACAGGCGCGTGTCGCCGGTGTAAACTATCTTCCTGCCCTTCTTGGGAACCGTCACGTCGGCAATCTTCACCTTTTTCCCGCCCGCAGCCTTCACCTCACCCTTCTGCTCGAGCTCCTTGAACATCAGGCCCTTTATTCCGAGCGCGTCGCACTTCGGCTTGTCGAAATTCCTGCCCGCGTTCTCCTCAAAGATATAGCCCAGCGCGTTCCTGCCGTGTTCGACCGCGAAGGCGCGCACGGAAAAGCCAAGGCTGCCGCGGCCAGGCTCGCCTGCCTTATGCACCTCACCTTCCCCGACCTCCTCGACCTTCAGGAACTCGTAGTTGCAGCCGAGCCCCTCGATGACGCGTCTCGTGCCGCGGGGCCCGTAAACGTGAAGCACGTCCTCCTTTGTCCGGCCTATCATGTGAAGCGTGTGGCACAGCCCGGCAACGCCTAGGTAATGGTCTGCGTGCAGGTGGCTGATGAAAACCGCGCGCGTCTTGGCGTAGCTGAGCCGGTATTTCATCATCTGCCTCTGCGTTCCCTCTCCGCAGTCGAACAGGTAGACATCGCCCTCATAGCGCAGGCCGACCGAACACAGGTTCCTGCCAACGCTCGGGACGCTCGCGCTCGTGCCCAGAAAGACAATGCGAATCATGGTTCTATTATAAAAAACAAGCTATAAAAATAGAGCATGGCCGGCGAAGTCGGTGAAAGACGGCTCGCCCAAGCTGCAACGGGCAAGGCCGGTGAAAGGCGGCCTGTCCCAACCGCGACGGGCGAAGTCGGCGAAGGGCGGCTCGCGCTAGCCGCAATAGCGCTCTCTTTAGCCGGTCTGCTAGTCCTGTTCTTCTACGCGCAGGGCCTTGAACCAACCCACGCCACCATTCCCGCGATCCTGTCTGCGGGCACCGAAATCGAGGGCTCCTACCTGGAAGTCCTCGGCACCGTCTCGAGCGCCTCCTCGCGCACGGGCAACGTGTTCATCAACCTCTGCGACTACCAGTCCTGCATCGCCGTATTCGTCTCGAGCTCGCAGGCCGACGTGCTCCGCATCAATCCCTACCTGCTGAAGAAAGGCGACAGGCTGGCGGTGCGCGGCACGCTCCAATTCTACAAGGGCGAGCCCGAGCTCGTCACGCTGGGCGCGGATGGCATCGAGTTGATTTAGTGTTGGGCTTGCTTATTGCAGCCGAGGGGCTGGACGGCTGATGAAATGTTGGGTTTGCTTCTTGCCGTGCTCGCAGGAATCTTTCTAGGCCTCATCGCGGGCATCGTGCCGGGCCTTCACCCGAACACCATTGCCGCCATTCTCGCCGACCTGCACCTGGGCACCGACACGTTTCCCTTCGTCATAATCGCCATCGCTGCCGCTGCCACGGTCTTCGAATGCCTGCGCGCAATTTTCCTCTACGTGCCGGATACCGATACCGTGCTCAGCCTGCTGCCGGGCCACCGCATGCTGATGGAAGGCAAGGGCATGAGCGCAGTCGCCATCTGCTCCTTCGCCTTCCTCCTTTCCTCGGCGCTCGCCCTTCTGCTCCTGCCGATCTCCTTCCTGGTCTTCCCCATGATCTACTCCATAATCGCGCCAGTCACCTCCTACTTCCTGCTTGCCCTCAGCATCGTGCTTCTCGCGAGCGAGCGGCAGGTGCGGAAGATTGCCGGCGCGCTCGTGTGCTTCTGCCTTGCCGGCGTGCTGGGCCTGATAGTCTTCAATTACCCGGTGCTGCGCGAGCCCCTTTTCCCCTCATTTGCCGGCCTCTTCGCCATAAGCGGGCTCGCGCTGAGCATGTCCCCCTCGCAGCCGATTCCCGGGCAAAACAAGGCCGCCCCTCGCGCGCCTCTCTCGCTGATGCCCATAATCGCGCTCGGCACCGTGCTCGCAGCGCTCGCAGACCTGCTGCCTGGAATCTCCTCGCCAGCCCAAATCGCGGTTTTCGCCTCCATCTTCACATACATGAATTCCGAGCGCTTCCTTGCCCTCACCTCTTCCATCTCGGCCTCGCACCTCATCTTCGCGCTCTCGGCCCTGCTCACCATCGGCAAGGCGCGCGTGGGCACGATTGCCATAGCGGGCGACGCGGCCAGCATCATCTCGCCTGCCTGGGTTTTCGCCATGGCCGGTGCAGCCCTGCTCGCAATCGGCATCGCTTCCTTGTCGCTAGTGCCCCTTGCGCGCCGCATCCTGCCGGCCCTCCAATCGGCCGAGCCGCGGACCCTGAACCTGCTGGTCCTCGCCTATCTCTTCAGCCTCCTCTATGTGACGGGCGGCGCACCCGCGCTGCTGGTGGCTTCCGTGGCCTCTTTCATAGGCGCCGCGCCGCAGCTGCTTGGCGTAAGACGCACCCACGTGATGGGCTTCATACTCGTGCCGTCAATCGCGAGGCTGTTGCTATCAGTTTGATTGATGCGCATTGACAGTCACTCAACGACGCCGACGCAGGCCTGCAGTAAGTTTATATATCCAGCCAAAGATATCCGACCGATAGCATGGCTGCTCTGGAAATGACCAATAAACTTTATGCCTACGTGGTGCTGGCAGTAGGCCTGCTGACCCTGTTCTTCGGCCTCAGCCTGCAGGGCGACCTGAAGTTTCCCTTTCTCGCGTTCAGCTCGGTTTGTGTGATGCTCTCAATGGCCATCTACAAGTACGGCTACATCATCATACCTCTCCTGACGCAGTTCACCCATGTAATAGAGGTCCATGATGCCGGCTATGAAATCCTGCCAGGCCAGGAGGCCATCGTGCGGAAGATTGGCGACGTGTACTATGCCTCCATGTTCCTCATGGTCCGGATATACGAGTCGGCGAGCGAGAAGGGGCCGGAGGAGAACCAGGTCTACACGCAATACTTCGAGCGCGCCATTTCCTCGGTCAAATACGTCACGAAATTCTGCACCATGGTTTACATAAAGGATTTGAGCAAGTACCGCGAGCGCATCGAGACCAGGCGCGCCGAGGCGCAGCTCAGGCTTTCGCGCGAGCGGGACAAGCCAGACCCGGACATCCTCAGGATGGACCGATACGAGCGCGAGGTCGCCATGTACGACGGCCAGCTGGCGCGCATTGCCGGCGGAGTGAAGCCAATGGGCGTCGTTTCCTACGTGATGACCACCGCAACGGGCGTCACGAAAGAAGCCGCCATAGCCGCTTCCCGCACGCAGGCCAACGAGCTCAGGGCCACAATTTCCAATGCATTGAACACCGAAGTCGTGCTTCTGACAGGCGAGGACATGAAGCGGTGCTTTGAGTGGGAGTATGCGATTCCGCCGAGCTCAACCGAGCTCGAGCAGTCGCTTGAGTGAGCTGGATTAGTCGAGGGATGACATGGGAAGGCTGAAAGTCGCCGACATTTACAACAGGGATTTGGCAAAGCGCAACATCTTCACCAGGCCTCCCGAGCCTCCGGAAGACCTGCTCATGGCCGACCCCTCGGACTCGGTCTATATCGGACCCACCAGCATATTCCACATACCCTTCAGCTGGACCTTCTCCAGGCTCACCAACCCGCACATCGCGGTTGTCGGGATTACGGGTTCGGGCAAGTCATACTTGGTCAAGACCTTCCTAACGCGCGCCTCGATGGTGTGGAACACGAACGCAATCATAATCGACTGGGCCGGGGAATACAAGGACTGGGTGAAGCAGACTGGCGGCAAGGTCGTGTCGCTGGGCAAGGGCTCCTACATAAACCTGCTCGACACCGCGGGCATGAGGCCCATCGAGCGCGTGAAGCAGGTGATACGCACGCTCGAGATTCTAACGGACCTCGGCCAATACCCGGAGCAAAGGCGGCTCACGGAGCAGGCCATCGAACAGGCCTATGTGGGTGCAGGCCTGCGTCTTGCCGAAGTCACGCAAAAGGATGCGCTGGGCAACCCGCTCAGGCCACCGACCCTGCGCGACGTGCTGCGCATCCTGCAGGACAAGCTGGAGGGCGGCACCTACGAATTCCCGGCCGAGCTCGAGAATGCCATCTACCGGCTCAGGAACTTCACGCGCGAGGGCGAGGACTTCTTCGCAGAGCAGAGCACGCTGGACCTGGATGCTTTCACGAAGGCGGGCCTGGTGGACATCGACCTTTCCGGCCTTCCGGACGAGGTCTTCCGCTCCCTGGCCGGCCTCTCAATCCTGCAGTTCATCAAGGAAAAAATGCGCTCCGAGGGTTGGACTCCCAAACAGGGCCTCAAGCTCTTCGTGGTGCTGGACGAGGCGTGGAAGGTCGCGAAGGACGACAACAGCGATGCCGTGACCATAGTGCGCGAGGGCAGGAAGTATCAATTTGGCCTGATAGTCGCATCGCAGAACCCCACGGACGTGAGCGAGGCCATTTTCTCGAACGTCGGGACCACTTTCATCTTTCGCGTGAAGTTCGAGCGGTTCATGGACTATTTGCAGGCCTCGCTGAACTTCAGCAACTATTTCCGCGAGGAGATCCTGAAGTTCGGGGTGGGGCAGGCCGCGGTAAACATGGCCTTCCAGACCGCCACCAAGTTTTCCGATACCTTCATAGTCGAAAAAGTCGTGGGCGAGGAACCCCTGCAGGAATACTTCCTCGACATAGAAAGCGTGCTGACCGATGAGCAGCGGAGGGCGGTTGAAGTGGCGAAGACATATTCGTTCGAGAAGAACGAGCTCAAGCGCAGGCTGCGCGTTTTCGGCCTCGACGACGTGCACATCGAGGAAGTCACCACGCTGTTCGACAAGAAGAACCGGCACCTGGACGTGGTCAGCTTCGTGATACTGCTCGAGCGCTTCGGCCTCGCACGCTCCAACATAACAGCCTACCTGAAGGACATCGGCATAGACGACCCGACCATCATCAGTATATTCTCCAAGGCTGACTTCAAGAAATTGGGGCTCGAGGACAAGGACATAACCGAAGTGGTGCTGTCCGAGTAGCGGGCCAGGTCATGGTGATTTGATGGCGAAATCAACGAGCGAAAAAATTCAAAAACCCGCGAAGGCCGGAAAAGCCGCGGCTGGTGCGCCAGCAAAATCCGCGGCCGCAGGCATTGCCCCTCCCGCCGCGAGCGGCGGCCGCAGGCGGATTTGCATAATCTGTCAGCAGGAGAAGGCGGGCGCCGCGGTGCGCGACGACTTTTTCATAAGGACCGTGCGGGCAGTTAAGAAAACGCTCGGCATAGCCACCAACAACGTGCTGGTCGTCTGCAAGGAGTGCGAGCCCGAGCACCAGAAACGCCGCGGAGCTTTCGAGAAGACCCTGCTGCAGTACGGTGCCATCGGCATCGTGATCGGCCTCGTTATCCTGTTCCTGTCCTTCAACCTCACGGGCCTGGTGGTGGCGCTCCTAATGGCCGGCTTCATACTATCGTTCGCAATAACCCGGTATCATCCGGCGAGCGAGGCGAAATGAGGGGATGATTGTGGCTAACGAACAAAAAGCACCGGCAGGCGAACCGACCGTGGACGGCTTCAGCATTTCCGCCAAGAGGCTGAGGGGCGTGGGCGAAATAGTCTCGCTCCTTTCGCCCCTGCAGTTCCTGGAAATAGCGCAATCGGGCGACTCGCTGGCGCTCATCTACGTGGAGAGCCGCGACATAGGCAAGAACCCCTACCTCTTCTCGATAATCTACCTCAAGCCCGACGGCATCGAAATAAACTACACCATCTCGCCCGGCACGAGCCCGAGCAAGCGGCGCGTCGCCATACTCCGCTATTTCATAAACCTGCTTTCGCTCATGGAGGGCGCCTACAACATAAACTACGTCGAGGTGCTGCAGATAGTCGAATCCTCCCTCAAGGACCTGACCGAGTACGTTTCCGCGAGCTACGACGACCTCTATGCCATGTATGATTCCCTGAAGACCGAGCACGCCCAGGCGCGGAAGAAGACCGCGAGCCTTCAGTCCTCCAACGACCTGTTCAGCATCGAGAACATGGAGCTCAAGAGCAAGAACGACGCGCTCGTCCTGCGCGTGCGCGAGCTCGAGACCTACTCGGACGACGTGCTTATGCTGAAGATACAGGACTGGCTGGGCGAGCACAACAACGAGATCAACCTGAGCGAGTTTTCCAAGGTCCACAAGGTGAGCGAGCAGCGCGTCGAGTCGGTGCTGAACCGGATGGTCCAGGAAGGCCTGCTGAGGGCAAGGGAGTGAGGCGCGTCCCATGGCGGATAGACCACTGCCGCTTCTGCCCTTTGCAGACGCGGGGATTGGCTGCGGGAAGATGAGGTGCATCTGATGCCGGACAAACCACGCATCACCCTTCGCGCAGTCCCCATCAGGGATGCGGACAAGGCGGGCCCGTTTTCCGGGCTCAAGATAGCGAAGCGCTCCTATATCTTCATGCTCAGGAAAAAGTTCGAATACGTGCGCCAGTTCAAGGTGGAGAAGCGCGTAGAGGGCCTTCAGGCGCTCGAGAAGCTGGCCAAGTCGCGCCTCATGCCCTACATTCAAAGGGCCTCCCACGCCTCCAGGGCCACGAGCGCGTCGCCCATTCCGCGCATGCCGTCATCCTCTACGATGCACAAGTTCGTGCTTGTCGGCCTTGCCTTCCTGCTAATCTTCATCGTCGGCCTGGGCCTTTATTTCATGTTCCTGCTGGGTGCGGTCCGTTCCGCGCCAGTGGCCCCAGTGCCCGGCGGCTCGAGCCTCTCCCTTTCCTCTGCCTATGAAGAGGTGGTCTGGTATGGCTTTGCAAACCAGTCCGTGGGCCTGGCGACGGCCCAGCTGGCTTCGGAAAACTTAAGCGACGTGAACCTGTCGCTTTTCATGTACGATTCCCCGCTTCCGCAGCGCGTGGTTCTCGTGAACGTAGGAAACCAGCCCGATGCCTCGGACAGCGAGTTCGCCTCCAGGCTGGCCTCGCTGTTTGCAGCCGATGGCATGAGCGTAGAAACCATGCAACTTGACCAGCTCAACCACATGCCCCCGGCCTTTGCAATCTACATCGTGCCATCGAAATACATGCCGGCCTCGCTCCTGGGTGCCGAGCCGGGAAGGGACCTGCTGGCGCTTACCCGGAACGGCGGGGTGGTGATGTTTGCAGGCTATGCCTTTACCGACGCCCTTTCGAGCCGGGGCGGCAGCATCGGCGTGCCCGCGGAGAATTTGCGGGCCCGATACGGCGTTTCCTTCCGAGCAGCGCCGATAGGCCCAGATGCGAACTTCACGGGAATGACGGCCGTGAATCCCCTGTATTCTGCCAACGGCGCGCCCGGCTCCTTCTCCGTGAACGGGCCCGTGCTTGTCGCATCATTCGCTCCCATGAACAGTTCCGGCAAGCTGGTCCTCATCCCGCAGACCATTGCGGAAGGCTGGAGAAACGCGACCGCGGCCGCGGACGATTTCTACATGCTCATCAAGCGCGCGGTCTGGCAGGTGCCTGTTTCCTTCGGTTCGGCCATTCTCAATTCCTCGCAGGCGTCGGGCGAAATTCCTCTCGTGACCGCGCCCTCCTTCGAGCTTTCGACCTCCCGGCCCTATCCTTACATTCTTGCGGAAGTGAACGATGACAACGGCAACCGCTACCTGCGTTCCCTCGTCCTTCCGCGCTATCTGGAAAAGCCGTCAAACTATGGCGCGCTTTCCCATGACCCGGTCGCGCTGCCGACAGCGCTCACCGGAACCAAGCTGCGCATGAGGGGCTCGGGCCTTTCGCCCACTAGCGTTGAGCTGACGCTGCAGGCCTACTCGAACGGGCGGCTCGTAAGCACCACGCCCATCGGCCTTCAGCTCTCCCAACTGCAGTACGATTATGACGTCGCCCTCGGGCCCGGCGACTACGTCCTCCGCCTGGTCGATGAAGAGGGCACCCTCTACGCAAAATCCTATCTCCACGTGCCCACGCTGACCGTGGAAGCTGTTGCCTACGGCTGGGAGGACGGCAATTTCAAGTTCAGGCTGCTTGCCGATGGCGTGCCGCTGGCAAAGGACACGACCATATCGAACATCGGGGTTTCCGTGGACAACGGGGCCCAGGCAACCCTGGCTGCAAAGGATGGCACGATTGAATTCAAGACCGCAGTTGCGCCCCTTCCCGCGGGCACCCACACATTCGACTTCTATTTCGGCACCAGCCACCAGACCCTGTCGCAAACGTTTACGCCGCCCAGGAATTGGTGGGATGAAACGCCCTACCAGCTCGCCATCCTCGCCACCCTGGTGGTCTTTGCGTTGGGCTATGCCCTGCGGCAGCCCGACATCGAGCTCTATGGCCTGGACGTGCCGGACTTCCCGCCGCTCTCGAAAATGGCGATTCCCGTCAAGCGGCAGAGCGTCCTGAACCTGTTCGACAGCGTGAACAAGGAGTATAAGTGGAACTACATGCCGCTGAAGATAAGCGAGATAAAAACCGGGTTCAGGAAAATCCTGTACCAGGGCAAGGGCATCCTGATAGGGGACTACAACACCGAACGCCTCATGGAAACGCTGGTGCAGGAGGGCTCGGTAAAGGTCGTGCTGGGCCTCTATGCGCGGACCGCCTGGGAGGATGCCTCCAAGCGCAATGCCCGGTATCTCGCCATCTTCAGGCTCATGCGCGACGTGCTGGTAAATTCTGCCGTGAGGTTCAGCGAGCTGAATTCCTCCAAGGACTACGACTCCAGGATTGGCCTGGGCGAGGGCATGCTGATCCACATTTACGAGCCCACTTCGCAGCTGATTGACCGCATAGTCCGGGGCGCACAAACGGAGCGTGAGATAGTCCTCTTTGCCAATGACGCGGAAAAGGCCGAGTTCGAGACCTCCCTGAACTCAACCTCCAAGGCGCGCATGCTCGTGAAATTGCTCATCTCCTCGGGCAGGCTCATGCTGATCTCCATTGACGAGCTCGAGGCGTTCGTGAAAAAAACGGCCCAGTATTAGCTGCAGTTGGGCCTCAAGGGCATTTCTCCGGGGCTTGAGTGCCGTTCTTGTTGTGGTCTATGGTGTCGAAGTATCGCGTCTTTATGGGCCTGCCCAGAAGGAAGTTGAAGAACGCCTGCACGTTTTTTGCCGCCACGGACAGGTAGCCTTTCTGCTTGAAGCGCCGGGTTGACGCGTACACGATCAGGTTGGGGTCGATTTTTATCTTCCCTACCTTCTTGGCCCGCATCGACAGCTCCGTGTCCTCGAAGAAGCTTATCTCGGTGCTGAACCCGCAGAGCTTCTTGAAAATCTCCTTCCGGTAAGCGCAATTATTCCCGTACAGCTGGTAGATGCCGAAAATCGTGCTCAGTCGCACCCACCAGTCCGAGTTTATCTTGAAAACCACGTTGTCGAACCAGCTCCCCTCGCGCGGCCTCAGCACCCCGCCCACGCCCATGAGCTTCTCGTTTATGAAATCCAGCTGTATCCTCTCCAGCCAGTCCTTCTCGGCCTCGCAGTCCGCGTCTATGAATGCCAGCACGTCGTATTTTGCGTGCTCCGCGCCTACGTTCCTCGCGGCCGCGGGCCCGTGCGCGTGCTTCTTGAGAACCTTGTCCACATAGGGTTTCGCCCTTTCCACGGTCTTGTCCTGGCTGAAGCCGTCCACCAGTATTATCTCGTACTTGCCCTCGAACTTCTGCTTCCTGAGGCTCTTGAGGCACGTCTCGATTTCCTCCTCCTCATCCAGTGCAGGTATTATCACCGAAATAGCCATCGGTTTCCCCTCCGTGTCGAATTGGTTTTGTTGTAGAGCGTGCCCCGGTACACATCCATGAGATTGTCCGCGCATTTGCGCAGGTCGTATTTCTGTGCCGTCTTCCGGGCCGCGGAGGCCAATCTCCGGCGCCTCTTATAAACCCGCACTATGGCGTCCGCGCATTCCTCGGGCTGCTCCGGGTCGAAAATCGCGCCGTTCCTTCCCTCCTCGACCATCTCCTTCAGCGGCTCGTGGTCCGCGCACGCCACGGGCACCCCGCACGCCATCGCCTCCAGCGCCACAATGCCCAGCGTCTCGAAGGTTGAGGGGAAGGCCATCACGTCCGCGGCCGCATAGACCTGGGGCAACTCCTCGTCAGGCACGAAGCCCGTGAACACGAACGCGCGCTCCATGCCCTCCTTTCTCACCATCTCCTTGTACGCCTTCTCCGCCGGCCCCCTGCCCGCTATCACGAACTTGCAGTCCGGCATCTCCTCGAGCACGAAGATGGCCGACTTGATGAGCACCTCGAGATTCTTTTCAAAGGCCACCCTGCCCACGTGGAGCACCACCGGTGCGTCGCCAAGCCTGTGTTTTTTCCTGAACTCCCTGCCGCTCACACGCGGGCTGAACTTCTCCACGTCTATTCCCGGATGGACCACATGCACGTTCCCTATGCCTTTTTCCTCGAGTATCTTCGCCACCCACCGGCTCGGCGCTATGACGCTGTCGCACTTGCCGTAATACCATTTCAAATATCTCCACGCCAGGTTCTTCCCGATTCTGCCTACGGTCTGCGACTTGCTGATGTAGTGCGTCGCATCGGGCACCATGGTGTGGAAAGTGCCTACGAGTGGGAGGTGCAGCCTAACCGAAGTGGCGAGCGCGGCGAGGCCCATGGACGCCATTCCGTGCGTGTGTATGATATCTATCTTCAGCCTCCGCACCGTGCGCTCGGAAAGGAACGGGAAAAGCGCCACGCGGTAGTCCGGATAGGGTCTGAAGGGCGCGGAGGCGTGGTAGAAAACATGCGCGTCCCGGTTCTGCTTCTTTTCTTTTCCCGAGCCCGCGGCGAAAATATATACTTCGTGCCCCTCCTCCTCGAGTTCGCGCCGCGAGTTCAGGATGGTGGTGACCACGCCGTCCCGTTGAGGCAGATAACTATCGGTAAAGTAGGCAAGGCGCATGACTCCCTTACGCCCAGCCGCTATTTAAACCTGCCCCAAATTCGCCGTCCTGTGTTGTCCTGAATTAACTTCCTCTCGTTGATTCAAATTGCCAATCATCGAACCACCATCTGAACAGCAATCTTTTTCTTCTTGCGCATCTTCCTCACATATGCCTGGGCCGGCGTCTCCAGCCCA
>CABMJK010000042.1 GCA_902386535.1 Candidatus Burarchaeum australiense
AGTCGATAGCCAAGCTGCAGCAAAACATCGCCGAGCTGCTGCTCAAGAGCATGTTCACCATCGGGCCCTACGAGTACTTCGCCCTCATCCTGGGCGCGGCGCTCAGCGCGTTCGTGCTCTCGTCGTTCTTCTTCCTCGTGCTGGCCGTGGTATTCCACTTCTCGGTGCTCACGGGCTTCCTAATGGCGCTCGCGGTCACCATAATCTCTCCGCTCATCGCGCACCACTACATCATCTTCACCGTGCAGAAGCGCATCCGCGAGGTCGACGTGAACCTGCTGGACGCGCTGAGGCACCTGCTGAGCGAACTGAGCGCGGGCATCCCGCTCGGCACTGCCATCGAGTCCATTGCGAACGCGGATTACGGCATGGTGAGCGAACTTTTCCGGGAAAGCGTAGTGCTCATAAAGGGAGGCGAGGACGTGGACGAGGCCTTCCGCATAAGTTCCGCGCGCACCAAGTCCCTGCCCTTCCAGCGCTTCGTGGCCACGTTGAGCTATGCGACCGCGAGCGGCGCGAACATCGAGGCCGCGCTCAAGGCCTACATAGATGAGCTCGAGTTCACGCAGGCCAACGAGATTTCGCTCTATGCCAACGAAGCCATCAGGGACTCGACCTTCATGGTCATAATCACCGGCGTAATACCGGGCCTGCTGGTGTTCATGATTTCCCAAGGCTCGGTCATCTCGTCCATCCGCATCCCCGTAATCTACCTCCTTCCCATCTACCTCATCGCCTTCCCGCTCGTGAAATATCTCCTGACAGTGAGGCTAATCAAGTCCTCGCCTGGTGTTTAGATGGCTGCCGCACGTTCCCAACCAGCTGTCCAACCTGTGGCCCAAAGCCAATTCAAGTTCAAGGCCTACGCGAGGCTGCATGAATACCTGGTGAAGCGGCTCGCCACCTACTGCGACATCATCGGAGGGCCGAAAGGGCCGGACTACTGGGCGCGCACCGCCATAACCGCCGGCCTCGCGGGCTTCGCCCTCTCCTTCATCCTCATAATCTTCTTCACGGGCAGCATACTCTATGGCCTCCTGGGCGCCATCCTGGTCGGCTTCCTCGCGGGCTACACCGTGACCACCAGGCCGCAGTCTGCGGCCATCGCGAAGGTGGATGCCATGGAGCGCGCCCTCCCGCTGTTCCTCTCGCACCTCATCTCGACCTACGCGAGCAGGAAGAACATGCGAGACGCGCTGCTCATGAGCTCGCGCATAGACTACGGCCCGCTCACGGGCGAGCTGGTGGGCGCCATGCGCATCTACGAGGCCACTTCAGACGTCAACCAGGCATTCTACCGCTTCAAGGGCTTCGGCAACCGCTACATAACGCGCACGTTCGACCTCATCTCATTTTCCATGGAGAGCGGTGTGGACATCGTGAAGACCCTGAACATGATGACGAGCGACATACAGCAGATAATCGAGGCGCGGGACGACAAGAACAGCCGCACGGGCCTCTCGGTATGGATGGTCTTCGCCTCCTCCGCCCTCTTCTACCCGCTTTTCGCCGGAGTGGGCTTCACCATCCTCGCAATTTTGGAAAACCTGCTGGGAGCGCACCTCTATTCGGCCAATGACAAGGGCCTGCTGCTCTTCATCCTGCTCGCCTACATGGTCATCGGCGTGTGCATAGACGCCGTCTACATCGGGCAGGTGCGGTACAACTCGGTGAAGCAGGGCATAGTGAAGTTCCTGCCCTTCATGCTCGGAGTCGCGATAGCGGTCTTCCTGATTTCGATGACCGTGCTGCAGACGATGCTGATAGGGTAGGTGGCCGACGTGGTTTCAAATGTTAGAAGCTCTTCTGGCTGAAGAAAAACCCTTGCCGGGCCTACCTCTGTTTGCGAACAAAATATTCCGCTTCATCTTGCTGCCAGGTTGCTTGCTGGCCGTTTTAGTGGCTCTCGCTTCCAATTACTTTTTGATCGTTTCTCCCGGATTTCCACTTTTTCTGTTTTTGCTGTTTCCGCCCGCGTTCATCCTATTCATCGGCGTCAATGGCGTTATTGCAAAAAAACTCGTTTCGTGGCATTACGGATGTGAAGTAACCGGCCTCTTAGCCGTGGTTTTCGGGATATTATTTATCTGCGTGGCAGCATTCGCATTGTTCCTGCTCCTCGCGAATCTTGGCCATTTCTTTTGACTGCTCCTTCGAGAAATAGTTTGGAACCCGGAGTGACTGGCTGTCATGCCTACCCGCTGCGCCCGGACGGCAAAAAGAAGCTCGCACTCATGCCGTAGGTGCGGTCCTCGAGCACGCAGTAGGGCGGGTTGGCGGTGTTCATCGCAAACTCGATGTCATACTTGGGTGCGAGCTTCTGCTCTATTGCCGCTCGCCATGTGCCGCGGTTCCGGGGCTCGACCAAGACATAGCTCTTCTCAATCACGTTCCTGAGCACCGAGAGCCTGTTGCTCCTCACCTCGTTGACGGCCGCCTCCTTGGACAGCAGCTTCGCCTCGCGCACGTTGTTCTGGAACACCCAGGCCAGCGTGCCGAGCAGCACTACGATGACGATGAACATCCCTGCCATGGCTTTTTTCACATGATCACGTCCAAACAGTGACAGTCACGAGCCTGTTGTCCTCGCCGCCCCTCAGCGGCAGGAGGGCGTAGAAGGTTTCCTTGTCCAGGGGCTCGGGCGCGTTCTCGTTCGTGCCCGAAAAGGTGCCCGCGCCCTCGACCGCCACGTCCACTTCCCCGAGGCCCAGCAGGTCCGCATACTGCGCCAGCCTGCCGTTTATGCGGAGCGTTTCGTCCGTGGTGTAGGCGCCCCGCTCGCTGCCGTCCATCAATGCGTCGTGCAAATCGTTGTCAAGGTAAATGGCGTTCACGCAGTCATAGCCCGCGCGCTCGAGCTGCATGTCCCAGGTCTGGTTCGTGCCAGTGCCCAGCAGAAGGTAGATGAACAGGATGGCGATGAACAGGGCAAGGACTGCCTCCAGCGTAAGCGCCTGCCCGCGCCCTATTCCTCCCATCGGATTACCCCGTCACCACGTGCAGCTTGTAGGTAAACGTGCCGTCGATGTAGGTGAAGTTCAGGGTGTTCATGCCCGGCTGCAGGTAGGGCGAGATGTCCATGCTCGTCGCGAGCGGAACCACGAGGCCGTTCACCTTCAAGGCGTTCATCACCTTTTCCGGCTTGGCTGTATTGCTGTCCGGGCCGTAGTAGGAAACCTGCAGCAGCGCGGTGCCGAGCACCTCCTGGTTGCAGCTGTTGGAGCCGCAGCCGCCTGTGGGGCTCTGGGCCTGCACGTTGATCACGTTGGCGCCCGTGTGCACGAGCGAGCGCGTCTCGTTCCTGGTGGCGGGCGGCGCGATGAGCGTCCTGCCGCTTATCCATACCGTGGCGCTTGAAATGTCCAGGTCCGCATCGTAGATTATCGCGTCGTCGGGCACCACGGCGATGAGCGGGCTGTTGGTGTCATGGAAGGACGTCACGCCCGTGGCGCTGCCCTCGATGAACACGCTGTGCTTGAACACCCAGTCATAGGCGTAGAACGAGACGTTCCTGAAAACATACTCGTGCGTGTCCGCAAGCTCTAACGTAGCCGACCTGATGGTCGCGTTCGGCAGCTGGATCGTCTCGACGAAGTGCGTGTTCATGGGTTCCACGATCTTGCGCTCCACCACCACGTCCGCCCCGCCCACGCCCCCGCCAACCACTGCGAACGGCACCTTCTTCTCCTTGAGCTTCTGGCCGTCCGCATCGATGGCAGTTACCGTGACGTTGTAGTTGCCTATCTGGTGCGGCACGAAGGTCACGGTTATCGAGCGCACGAGCGTAACGGTGACGTTGAACTCCGAACCCGGCGAGGAAGTTATCTCGTTGCCATCGGGCCCGGTGATTGTCGCCCTCAGCTGGGGCACTAGCATTACCCCGGAGTAATCGTTCCAGACCATGACCTGCATGACCGCGGGCTGGTTCGCGAAATACGGGTCGCTCTTCGCGACCTCGAGCCTCACGAGGCTCGCGTCCACCTCGCTCACGTTCGTGAGCTGCAGGCCCACGCGCTGTTCGGCGAACTGCTGGAGGAGCGAGAGCGAGGCGTTCTCGACGCCCGAGCGCACGGCCTGGGTGGCGTTCTGCTGCACCTTGCTTATGTCGGTGACCGTGGTTATGGCTGCCAGTATGAGGAGCACCACAACGCTCAGCAGGAGCAGGAATTCGATGGTCGTTTGCCCTTTTCTCGCGCTTTCCAACAAGTTCATCACCACGTCACCAATTTTTCGCCCGTTTTCGCCCAAAAGTGCAATCCCGCCCGAACAAACTCACCAGGTCTCGACCGTCAGCAGCTGCGCCCTCCCGTTCACGAACACGAGCCTGTTGCTCGCGTACACCTCGCCCAGGAGCGGCGCCTCGCTTCCGAACCGCAGCGCGCCCACGTCTATCTCCACGTTGTCGGGCAGCGGCCTGTCGCTGAGCGCGCTGAAATCCAGCTCGCCCGCGCCGGTCACGTATTTCTTGACTATCTGGTCCGCCGCGCTGTCCGCGCCCCAGGCCTTCCTTGCCGAGAGCATCTGCTCGACAGTTCGGTGGTCAAATATAAAAAGGTTCGATATGACGAGCGCCGTCGATATGGACAGGATTATGAGCGCGAGGATGAAATCCTCGAAAGTGAAAATTCCCTTCTTCTTTTTGTCCATGCAATCACGCCGCTTGCCCGTGCATCCGCCGCTGCCTGCCCGCACAGTTGCCGTCCGTTCTCATTCCATGCCCGTCTGCCCCTCATCACATGCTGCGGATGACCAATACCTTGCCCGCGCTGTTCGGATGCTGCTCCATGAGCACCGCGTCCAGCGGCCTGCCCGACTCCACCGCCGCCTTGCCGTACCCGTAATCGACCACGACCTGGCTGCCCGAGAAATACACCTTGTAGTCCAGCTGCCTGCCGAGCGAGTCTATCCTGTTCGGCAGGACCACCGTGGTCGAGCACTCGAAGCCGCAGGAGTCCCGGAACATTGCGTCCACGGCCATGACCGTGCGCTGGCCTATGGACACCGCGGCTATGCGCGCGCTGCTGTCCTCGAGAGTGTCCTTCACCCCGCCGGCCACGTAGAGCAGCGAGGCGAACACTATGACTGCCGAGGCCACGGTCATGGAGAACTCCATGCTGAGTTGCCCTTTTCGCGTCCGCATAAACAACACCACGCATTATTTCTTCCCGCTCCGCACCCGTCCGCACAGTCTCAACCGCCGCCCCTGCCCGAACAGCGCCCTTTCCCAAATCATTTCCCGCCTAGCTACCGACCACCTGTATTACCACGTCTCCCGGCGCGCGGGAGTAGATTACTGCCGTGTATTCTCCCGGCTTGTAGAGGATGTCCTGCGGTATGAACGAGAGCTTGTAGGGCACCCGCCGGCTCCACTGCTGGCCGTTGAACTCGAAGTTTATGTTATACCAGCCGCCGCCCAGGCCGACCTGCTGGAAGTTCTCGAGGCTCGGCGGTATGCTGAGCTGGATGTGCCTCTGCGAGCCCGGCTGCAGCGAATCGGCGGAGTTGAATATCACTTCGAGCGAATTCACGAACCTCGTGGCGCCCGAGGCGCTCTTTATGCCGCCCACGCCCTGCTGGAACGTGAGCAGTGCAATCATGAAGATGAGCGAACTGATGGCCAGCACGAGCATGAACTCGACCGCTATCTGCCCCTTCAGTTTCCCGCGCACGAAGCCTGCGGCCGCCATGCGTCCCCGCCTTGCCTCTAGAAACCTGCTCCTTCCAATCTCCATCTGATCGCCATTTTTCCTGTCAGCACGTCGTGACCGTGAACTGCCCGCTGCCAGGCTCGTTGTCGTGCTTCTCCGCGCTTACGGTGTAAAGGCCCGCTATCTGGGGCGTGAACGTCACCGTGCCGTCAGCCGCCGTATTCCTGCTATCCACGGTCGTGGTCTCGCTGTTGAGCTTGACAGTTGCCTCGGCCACGGGGCCGTCCTCGTTCTTCACCGTCACGGTTATGGTCTCGAGCACGCAGTGGACCGCGCCCAGCTCCGGGTTGGTGGTGACCGTCAGATGCAGCGAAGGCCCGTTCGGCTCGGAGCCCACCTGCCTGAGGTTCTCGAGCTGGCTGCCTATCGCGCCCACGGGCGTCTCCTCCTTGCCGCTTATGTTCACCGGCTTCTCGGCCTCGGACTTGAGGGAGTTGACGGTCATCAGCACGCCCGCGAAAAGGAGCACTACGACGGATATTAGGAGCAGGTACTCGATCGTTGTTTGCCCTTTTTTCGACAGCATGGTCGCGCCCATCACCTTATAAACTGGGGTTATTTAATAAACTTTCGAGTTAGTTCGGACAACGCAGAGTTTATTGCGTGATTGCGCGCATGATGGCGGCGTTCACGAGTTCGGAGTCGGTCGTGCCCCTGATGGCAGCGTTCATGAGTTTGGAGTCGGTTCGATGAGGCTCGCGATAGCGCACCCGTTCCTGCACGTGAAAGGCGGGGCTGAGAAGGTGGTGCTCAAAATAGCGCAGAAGTTCGACGCCACGGTTTTCTGCACCGACTACGACCAGCACAAGACCTACCCCGAGTTTTCCAGCCTGGACATCCGCGTGCTGCCGCGCGGCCACATGACCAAGCTCTTCGCGTTATTCCCGAAACGGGCGCGCGAGGCGGCCATAGCGGGCCAGCAGTTCTGGAACTGGAAGGCGCCGGACGAGTTCGACGTCGTGAATGCGCAGGGCACGCCCAGCGAGTGGGTGAGGCACAGGAATTCGCCCGTGGCCTGGTTCTGCCACTCACCCAACCGCGAGGCCTTCGTTCTCTATGAATGGCGCCAGAGGCAGCGCAACATCGCCGAGCGCGCGGTCTACCGCTCCTTCGTGCACATGTACAAGCACTTCGAGTTCGCCACCGTGCCGAAAATCGAGCACATATTCGCCAACAGCGAGACCACGCGCGAGCGCATTGCAAAATATTTGCACCGCAAGGACGCGGAAGTGCTCCACCCGGGCGTGGACTGCAGGGAGTTCGAATGCAAGGGCTACGAGAAGTTCTTCTTCTACCCCTCGCGCATCGTGCCAGAGAAGCGGTTCGAGCTCGCCATCGAGGCTTTCGAGAAATTCAGGAAAGCGAGGAAAGCTGCGGGCGGGAAGGCCAGGAACGAAAGATGGAAGCTCGTGCTTGCAGGCGCGCTGCACCACGGGATACCTCACCACGTGGACTACTACAACAAGCTCGCGGAACTCGCCTCCAGGGACCCGGACGTCGAGATTCTCCTGGACCTCCAGTCCAACAAGATACGCGACCTCTATGCTCGCTGCTATTCTGTTCTTTACACACCCATCCACGAGGACTTCGGCATAGTGCCGCTGGAAGGCTTTGCCTCGTGCAAGCCAGTGCTGGCCTGGAACGAGGGCGGGCCGCGCGAGATAGTGGAAGAGGGCAAGAACGGATACCTGGTGAACAACACGAACGAGCTGGCCGCGAAGATGGCCTATCTTGCGGACAGGCCCAAGCTCGCGGAGCAGATGGGCAAGGCGGGCCGCGCCCGCGCAGAGCGAGACTTCTCGTGGGAAAGATTCCTGACGAGGTTCGGGGCAGCGTGCGAGAAGCTTAGTGCTTCTCGCTGAGCGGCGGATTGGCGAGCGCTTCCAGTTCCTGGGATTTCAGATGGCACGCGGAAGCTTCGAGAAGCGCGGTGTCCGCACGAATTTGGCTGGCCTGGGCGGCATAATCTGCCAAGGGAACTGCCGCATGCTTTCCCACGACCTCATACCCTCCTTTCACATACTCATAGTGCGAGCCTGCCAGCACGTATGCTTCGTTGGCGGCCGCATAGCACGCTGCCGCTTTTTTATAGCATGTAATTGACGCTTTCCTGTCATAGATATGTTCCGTGCTTTCGCCATTTTTCTGGCTGAAATCCGCCAAATACATGAGCAGGTGGCCCTTTGCCGCCATCAGCTCGGCAGCCTTCCACCGGTTCGTCACGTCGGGCATTTCCTTTACGCTGTCGTAGGCAGCATCCAGCGTTTTCACGCACTCTTCATTGGAACCCAAAAGCCCGCGTATGGTGTGCAAGATCTCGATCTTGTCTCTGGGCGAGACACCCTCTGCGTCAGGCGCCAGCGCGCGGCATGCCTCCAACGCCTCGTCCATGGCGCTTTTGATTTTCGTTTCGGGATGGGAGACTTTGTCATAGAGCCTGCTATGTATGCCGCCCCTGCCGGTGCGAATCCGGTTCAGCCTCATAAACCGCCTATGGGCGCCTGCGATGGAATTGTAAAAAGAATTCGCGGTTCTGGTCCCGGCTACAACCTCCTTCTCGCCAAGCACGGGTGTTTTTGCAGTAATTATCATCAGACCAACCTCTCAGGAATAGCTATCTACTATGCCTTTCCGGCTTTTTAAATTGAACTAAGCCGAGTGCTCCTTCCTCGCCCTTTGCAGCTGCTCGTGCGTGCCGATGTCGAACCACTTGCCCTTGTAAACATGGCCCTTCAGCCTGGCCCTCTTGACGAGCCAGCCGATGAAATCCCCGACCCTGTCAAGCCCGCCGCCGGCCTGCGCGTACTCGGGCAGGAGCTCTAGCAGCTCCTTATTCAACACGTAGCAGCCGGTAGAAGTGAGCGTGCTCTTCGGCTTTGCCGGCTTCTCCTCGAAATCAGTCACCACGCCCTGCCTGTTCACGGCGCAGACGCCGTAGTGCTTCGCCACCTCGCGGTCCTTCACGTCCACGAGCACTATGGCATTCTCCTTCTCGTTGGCCGCTATCTCCTCCAGCAGTTTGGTGATGCCGGGCCCGAACAAATTGTCCGAGGCCATTATGAGCGTGCGCCCATTCAGCAGCCCCTTGTTGTGCATGTGCAGAAGCGCGCCCACCGCGCCCTTCTTGCTCGACTCGCTAGTGCCCTCCTCCACGAGCATCTCGACCCTTTTCTTGCACCGCATCTTCCACTTCAGCAGGAAGTTGTGGAAATTCGGCGCGAACTTCTCGTTGGTGGTGAGATAAATGACCTCGACCTGCGGGATGCAGTCGAGCTGGTTAAGCACGTGCTCGAGAATCGTCTTCTCGCCCACCTCGAGCAGGGCCTTTGGCTTGTCTTTTGTAAGCGGCCAGAGCCGCGTCGCGTATCCGCCTGCCAGCAGCACAACCTTGAGTTTCATTTCCGCATCCCCGCCATTTTCCTTTCCCCTTTTCCGCCCGCACCTTCACTCACACTATCTTATTCTCCCATCTTTCCATCTTCCCTTCGAACTTCTCAATTAAATCAATTATCCTGCCCGCGCTCTTCCCGTCGCCATAGGGGTTGGGCGCCGCCCGCATCTTCGCAGCCAGCTTCCCGTCCTCCATCACCTTCCGGGTCCAATCGACAATGCTGGCCTTCTCGGTGCCCACGCACCTGTTGGCCCCGACCTCCACGCTCTCGGGCCTGTCGGTCACGTATCTTATCGTGAGGCACGGGATTTTTAGCGAGCAGCACTCCTCCTGCAGACCGCCGCTGTCGGTCAGGACGAGCTTGCTCTCGAGCATTATGCGCAGCGCGTCAGTATATTTGGGCAGGCAGGGAACCCAAATCAGGTGCTTCGCCTTCGCCAGCCTCTCGGCATAGCCATACCTCTCGGCCGCCTGCTGCGTGCTCGGCAGCACTGAGCAGAACACCTTGTAGTCCTCGAGCGCGAGCAGGGACTCGAAAATGCCCCTCATCCTCTCCTCGTGCAGCATGTTCTCCTTCCTGTGCACTGACCAGAAGATGAGCTTCTTCTCGCCCTTCAGCCTGAACTGCTCCAGAATCGTACTCTTCTTGCGCGCAAGCTCGGCGTGCTGCAGCGCCGCATCCACCACCGTGTTCCCGACGACGAAAATCCTGTCAGCCGGCGCGCCCTCAGATAGGAGTGCCCTCCGGTTTTTCTCGGTGGCCGCGAAGAAAAGCGCCGAGCACGCGTCGTTCGCGCGTGTGCATATCTGCTCAGGATACGGCTCCCAGGAGTTCGTGCGTAGGCCCGCCTCCACATGGCCCACTGGCACGAGCGCCAGCGCGCCCGCGAGCGATAGGAACATGGCAGTGAACGTGTCCCCGTGCGTGAGCAGGATGTCCGGCTTCTCCTTCTTCAATATCCTCTCGGCTTCCACCAGCATCTTCGCGCCCATCTCGGTGGCCGTGCCCCGCGCGCCGATGTCGTAGTCCGGCCTCGGCAACTCCAGGTCATCGAAAACCTCCTCGTACAGGTTGGGCGAGTAGTGCTGGCCCGAATAGAGTATTTTCGTCTCGTGGCCGCGCTTCAGGCTCTCGCGCACGAGCGGAGCCATTTTGATTGAGCAGGCCCTCGTACCAAACGCATGCATTATTTTCATTTTATCAAACCTCACCTGAATGGTCGCCTATTTCATTAGCCCAATTCCTTCTCGGCCCTCTGCAGGCTCGCCCTGTCGCCCAAGTCCACCCACTTGCCGCTGAACACGTAGCCCCGCATGAGGCCCTTGCGCGCCAGCGACGGGAAGACATCGCGCTCGAGCATTCCCTGCCCGGGCAAAGAATCGAAAATCCTTTCGCTCAACACATACACGCCCGCGTTAACCAGCCTGCTCTCGCCCTTTTGTTTTGCTTTTTCCTCGAACTTCACAATCTTCTCGCCTTCGGTCTCGGCCACCCCATAGCGGCCCTCATCTCGCACAGACTTCAATGCCATGGTGGCCAGTGCGCCGCTCTTGCGATGGGCTTCAAGCATGGCACGCAAATCGAAATCGCACAAAACATCTCCGTTGAGGACAACAAACGTTCCGTTCATTTTTTCCTCCGCATTTTTCACAGCGCCTGCAGTCCCGAGCGGTTTGCTTTCCCGCACAAAATCAATCTCAACCCCAAAAGCCTCTCCGTTCTTGAAATACGCCGCAATCTCCTCGCCGCTCTGCCCAATTGCAAGCACAATGTGCTTCACGCCGTTGGCCTTCAGCCATTCAATTGTCCTTTGCAGGATGGGCTTGCCGCCAACCTCGACGAGCGCGCGCGGAAGATGGTAAGTGGAAGGCGTGAGGCCCCTTTTCTCCCCGCCGCACAGAACCAGGGCGCGCGTCTCGCTCCCGCCGCCCAACGCCTTCATCAACAGCAATTCCATGGCGTGCGAGCGCGACTTCACGTTGGTGCCGTCCACCCGCGCGTCGACGCGCTTCAGCAGTCCCGCGTCTATGCTGATTGCAACCTTCTCCTTCCCGTGCTTTCCCGCGCTTCCACCACCCATTGTCATACCTTTTCATACTATTTCATACCGCACTCTTTATAAACCTGCCCGCCGAAAAACACGTGGTGATCGCATGGACAGGCGCATGTACTATCCCTTACTCATCGTGCTGGTCATGATTTTCATGGGCGCCTACTTCTACCCGCAGCTTCCCGCCCGCGTGCCATCGCACTGGGATGCGTCGGGCGAGGTGAACGGCTATTCCTCGCGCGCGGTCGCGGTCGTCTCGCTGCCCCTGATCGCCCTTCTGCTCTACGGCTTCTTCCTGCTCATCCCGCGCATCGAGGTCTTCAGGAAGAACGTCGAGTCCTTCTACCGCACCTCGGGCCCGGGCTTCGTCTCTGTCTTCATGCTCTTCTTCCTCATACTCTACGTGGCCACGCTGCTCGCGGGCGTGGGCTACCAGTTCAGCATGAACTACGTCATACTTCCCCTGCTCGCGCTGCTCTTCGGCTACATCGGCATCGTGCTGCCCACGGTCAAGCGCAACTTCTTCATCGGCATCCGCACGCCCTGGACCCTGGCGAGCGAGCGCGTGTGGAAGAAGACGCACGAGATGGGCGGCAAGGTCTTCATCGGCATGGCCGTGCTCATGCTGGTGGCGATGCTCCTGCCTGCCCATGCCTTCTGGATTATGATGATACTCGCGCTCTTCGCAGTAGTCTGGACTTTCGTCTACTCGTACCTGGAGTTCAGGAAGGAGAAGCGGAAGGGCGAAGGGATTGACGGGCTGTAGCCGCCCTCCCGGCAAGTTCGGTTTGCGCGCCTGCAGAAGCATTAAAAGCCTGAAACGGCATATCTATCCCTTATTCTAGTGGGGATGTGTCTGATGGCAACAACTGGATCTTATCAAGTAGCGAGAATCATGAGCGTTGGCGGAAGAGAAGTCAACCCAAAGCAGGCGGCCAGAATAGAGGGGCGCTATGATGCATTCGCACATAGAAAGATGTATATTCACAGGGGAAGCCCCACTGATGCACTAAATAAGCTCACGCAGAGGCTTGATGAGAAAGGACCCAAGTACGTCCTACCAGGGAACCTGGAAACCGACAAGGGCGCATTGGCCATTGCTGCCTTAGAAATCCTGAAGGCACCTTATGCATACGGCCATGCAAAAACTGCTGCATTCAAGGCGTTGTGGCGCGTCTATCGTGCTGACGGCGCGGAAGTCATAGAGGGCGAGTTGAAGCGCGCGGGCCAGGAGAGCGGCTCGAAGGAGGCTGCGGGCGATGCAAAGATAGTTGCGCTAGCGTATCTTTTGGAAAATGACCCCAAAAGCTGGCAGGCCATATCCCGCGCCCTTGACACGCGCTACGATGGGGACGAAGAGCGGAGCCCGAGTCATAGTGCCACGAAGGAGCTGAATCCGGACCAGCGGATGGCGCTTCTCAACTCGATGCTCGCATATGCAGGGCCCAAAATGCTGAACGTCGATAAGCACTACTTGCGGCGCGAGATTGGCGAGATTCTGACGGAAAAAGCGGCCTCGGCAGTTGCGGACAGGCGATACGTTGGCGCTTTTGAGAACTATTTGCGGGTTTTCGAGAACTACCTTCAAATGGCCAATGAGGCTGGCGCTTCCGAGGAGCGGCTGAAATATGCCTTCAGAAAAACTTTAGGCGTGCTCGCAGCCGCAGAGAATGTTGAGCGACAGATACTGGTTGCCGGCAAAGCCGATGACATACGCGTGGCTTTTCCGAAAATCAGCAATTTCTACCGGGAGGTCCAGATACAGTGCACTTACTGGCTCGATATAAATGCACTTCTCGGCGGAGTTCCTCCTGCGCTGGTTGACTTTGCGTCACAGCAGCTGAAGAACTTCGATTCCAAAGAAGAGGCCGTAGGTGCAAAGCTCATGGAGGCGGGCAAGAATCTGGAGGGCCAGAAAAACTACGCTGCCGCAGCCGCGGCTTACGAGACCGCACACGGCATTTTCGAGAGCGCAAGGCGCCTATACGTTGATTCGCAAATGGAGGATCGCGCGGAGCTGGTCAACAACAAAGGCCTCGCAGCCCTGCAGACACTGGACAAGATGGGTCAGGGGCTGATAATCTCAAGCGTAAATATGGTCAAGGATGCAAACGCCTCCATGGGTGAAAGCATACTGTTGACGCAAAATGCACTCGACCTGGCCGCCGAAGCGGCAAAATCAACCGATGTTGGCGACGCGGCCGAAAAGCTATCCAAAGCCGAAAACGCGCGCAAGGGCGCGGAGGAGAGCAAAAAGCGTGCTGAGGATCTGAGTGCTGATACGCTAGCATCCCTTCAGGCTGCACTTGCAATCTATTCTACTGCCTACGAGCTGTATGGCGCGCGGGAACTTGCTGTCGAGCAAGCGGCAGTGAAGGAGAACGCAGAACAGGCACGTTCCCTCATGAATAGCCTCCTGGCAGTACCTGGAGTTTCCGAACGCGCAGCACATAACCAATAGTCTTCTATGCGGTCACGCAGCACGGCCGCTACAGGAACAGCAGCGCGAACGTGCCGCCTATGATCAGCGCCCACACCGCGACGTTCCAGTCCATGACCTTCTTGCCGTCTAGCGGGCCAAAGGGCAGCATGTTGAAGAACGCCAGCCAGAGGTTTATCGCAATGCCCTGCCCCACGAGCATGAGGCCGACCATGCCCGGCAGGAGCACCAGAAGGATCGGGCTCGCCAGGAGGAAAACAAAGGCCAGGGCGATGTTGGTGAGCGGGCCGATGACCGAGACGATGCCGCTCTCGCGCTTGCTCATGTAGGGGTTGTAGATGTAAGTGGCGCCGGGCGCGGCGAAGACTATGCCGAAGAGCGAGGTCAGGAGCGCCAGCTGCAGGCCCATAGGCCAGGCGCGGTAGGCTGCCCACGAGCCATACCTGATGGCCATGTACTTGTGCGCCAGCTCGTGCAGCACGAAGCCAATGCCCACGGTGAAGAGCGAGACCACGAAAAGCAGGCCGAAGTCGCCCAGGGTGAAAGTCGAAGCCCCGGTCAGCGCAGCAATGGGCTCCGAGCGGGCTATGGTGAAGGCCAGCGAGATGGCAAGCACGGAAATCAGGATGTCGTTTATTTCCCCGCGGTCCATGTCATCTCCTCGCCATGAATTCAATCTTCTGGTTTGGCCCGATTCTTCCCGTCCGCTCCCCGGCCCATGCCTACAGTATGCTGATGCTCACATCGGCCTCGAGCAGGCGCACGCGCGCCGGAGTGACCATGCCGGCATAGGCAAGCACAACCGCCTCGCGCCAGGTGCCGTCGGGCATCGAAACCCGTATGTGCGAGCCCAGCCGCCCGTCGTCCAGCGACACGTTGCCGCCGAAATTCAGGAACGGGATGGGTGGGATTATCGACTTCTGGGGCGAGTTCACGACCATGACCGTGTCGCCTTTCCTCACGCCCCTAATGTGCGGGTAGGTGAGGGGCACGAGCATCGACATGGCAGCCGAAAGCGCGAGCAATCTCGCCAGCGTGCCCAGCGTCATGCCCGGCGCCAGGGTGTAGACTAGCAGCGAAAGCGCTGTCGAAAGCAGGAGCACGCGCAGGAACAACGGGAGTTGCATGGCAATCCTTCGGCAGTTAACTACCAAACCGGCCTTTCTTGCACTAAACCTCTTCGGCAAACCTTTTAATATTGCCTCAATTAATAACTTTCGGTAGATTTGCGTGAATAAGCTCATTCCGGCGCTGCTTCTGGTGGTCGTGGTTGCGCTAGCATACGTAGTCTTCTCAACGGGAGGCGTGCCCACGAAAGACGAGGCCCTCCGCTTCGTGCAGGAGGACCTGGCCTCCAAATACCCGGGCGCGCTCCAGGACATAATCTCGGCCGAGAAAGACGGCAACAACTGGAACATCAAGGCGCGCGTGACCTTTGATGCAGGCACGCCCTGCCCGACAAGGCTGCACGCGGAGTATAGGTATCCCGAGTTCGGCTATGTCGTGCGCGAGGAATGGATTACGCGGGGCGAGAAGCTGGGCGACTGCAGCGTTTGCGTGGGCCTGACTGCCGACAAGTGCCTCATATTCTTCGAGGAGGAGGCCGTCATAGCAAGCCACACCCGGATTGGCTCTGAGGAAGTGAGCCGCTATGTTCTGGCTCACCCGGATGCCGTGCCAACCGCCACCTTCTTCGGCGAGGACAACGGCTATGCACCGATCTTGCCCAGCGAGTCCGAACCTATACCCCAGGTCTACTACAACGTGTGGCTGGTTACCTGGCACTCGGCCTCTGACAGCAGCGTGCTGGACGTGCTGCTGACCAAGGAACAGGGCAGGATAGTCAAGGTATGGACGCCGGCCTAGCATCGGGTCGGATGAGCGTTTTTCCGCACGCAGCCCAATAAGGATTTAAACTAATCATTTTCAAAATGGAAAACGCGAATGTTTAGCGATAGAGGGGGTGCTCGACGATGGTTTCATTTGACGATTATGGGCCCGAGGAAGTCGTTATCATGCAGGACCCGAAGACCGGAATACACGGCTTTTTGGTAATCGACAATACCGCGCTCGGGCCTGGCAAGGGCGGCGTGCGCCTGATGCCCGACATCACGGTCGACGAGGTTGCCAGGCTGGCGCGCGCCATGACCTGGAAGAATGCCATGGCCGGCCTGCCTCTGGGAGGCGCCAAGGCTGGCATACGCGCAGACCCGTACAAGGTGGACAAGAAAGAGGCGCTCCGGGCGCTCGCTCGCGGGCTGAAGGACCTCATACCCCACAAATATGTGGCCGGGCCTGACATGAATACCGGAGAGGCCGAGATGGCTGCCTTTGCAGAGGAAGTGGGCTCGCCCAAGGCTGCGACAGGCAAGCCGCGCGAGATGGGCGGCCTGCCGCACGAGCTCGGTTCCACGGGCTTCGGGGTTGCACACAGCACCGCGGTTGCGCTCGAGTTTGCGGGCATTCCGGTCCAGGGCGCGCGCATTGCGATCGAGGGCTTTGGCAATGTCGGCTCCTTCACAGCCAACCATCTGGCCAGCTGGGGTGCCAAAATAATAGCCGTGAGCGAGCGTGCCGGCACGCTCTACAACCCCGACGGCCTCGAGGTCTCGCACCTGATAAAGGAGAAGGCCAAGAGGAAGACGTTGGTCAAGCTCGTGGGCGGCAAGTGCCAGCACTTCGCGAAGGAGAAGCTCTTCGGGCTCGAGTGCGACGTGCTCATACCCGGCGCAAGGCCGGATGCAATTGATGAGAGCAACTGGCAGGAGATACGGGCCAAGATAATCGTACCTGGCGCGAACATACCTATTCAGCCCGAGATTGAGAAGAAGCTGGCCGACGAGAAGAAGGTGCTGATAGTGCCGGACTTCGTTGCGAACGCGGGCGGCATAATCTCGTCTTACACCGAGATGATGGGCGGAACACCTGAGCAAATGTTTGAACGGGTTGAGAAGACCATACGAAAGAACACCAAGCTCGTGCTCGAGAAGGCGCGGGACGAGAAGAAATACCCCCGCGATGCCGCCATGGAGATAGCGCGGCAGATAATCGACGATGCGATGGCGAAGAAAGGCTGGAGGAAGCAGGGCTCTGGGACAGAAACAGGCGCAACGCACGTAGTCTAGCTATCTGGTAGCCTTCTGCTCGCGCAGGAACTTCAGCGTGTCCTGCGCTTCCTTGTTCTTCTGGAAGTAGTCCCGCACGGGCTCCAGGATATCGACCAGTTCGCCCGCAACCGCATTCTTGAGGTCCATCGGGTGCAGCTTGCCCTCGGCGTAAACTTTCGACAGCTCCTCAAAAGTCTGGAGCTCGAGCCTGCCTCCAAATTTCGCAGGCCTCTCAATAGTCATGCCCTTGCCCGCCTTCTCCCTGAAGACTATCTGTCTTGCAATGTCGACGACCGGATTGAACTCGACCTCGCGCTCGGGGCAGAACGCGTTGCCAAGCTTCTTCTTGATGTCCTCGGGCGAGTCGTAGATGTAAATGCACGTTTCGGGCCTGCTCTTGCTCATTTTCACCGATGAGAGGAGCCGCTTTCTTTCTGTCGCATCTGCGGGCAGCGGCCATTGCGGCGGCTTTGCCAGCCCCTGCAGCAGGTGATGGTGCACGCACACTGGCTTCCAGAAGCCGAGCTTCTCGCCCACCTCGCGCGCGACCATGTTCGCCTTGCGCTGGTCAGTGCCGAGCTGGCAGATCCTCACCTTGAGCCTGAAGATGTCGGCCACCTGCATAGGTGTGTAGAGCAGCTCCGCGACTTTCCGAGTCTCGTCGCCTTCCTCTCCCCTTCCCGCAATCTCGAGCGTCCGGACAGTCCTTGCGACCGTGAGCTCCTTGGCAACCTTCATCACGAGGTTCCAATAGTCGATGTCATCGTAGATTTCCTCGGGCCACACGAACTCGATCTTGTCCTCAGGCACTCCGCACGCAATCCACGCATGCTTGAAGTGCAGCGCAGCCTTCCTTATGGCCTCCATGTCGCCGCCCAGCTTGCCGTTTATCCAGCCGTGCCATGTCGCGAGGTAGGCCTTGAACTTCACTCCCGCGTCGATGAGGTCCTTCATCTTGTACGCGCACATCAGGCCAGTGCCCAGGTGCACGAGGCCCGAAGGCTCCCAGCCGTTGTATGCTATCGGGTGCTCTTCTTTCTCGAGCAGCGCGCGCAGCTCGTCCCGCGTGACAACTTCCTCAGTGGGCGCCCGCGCGATGAGTTCAATCCTTTTCTCGAGGTCCATGGGCAGATGTGCGAGGCAGAGAAATAAATAGGTTCGTGCCTACGCACGCGCCGCAGTCTTCATTCCTTTCTTTTCAACCACAACTGCCTCTGCAAATTCCTTGCTCAATTTCAAATCCAGTGCAAGGAGCTGCTGCACTATCGGGCTCTTTTCGTTTAGCGCGTAAAGTTCCGTCTTGCCCATGCGCCGCGTAACCCTCACAATCTTGTGCTCGAGGAATGCCGGCCACACTTTGTAGAGCGACACGCGCGAGATGCCGGAATTCTTGGCAATGTCTGTCTTGGTGTAGTCAAACAGCTTGTTCTCCATCAGGAAGTCGAGTATGCGCACGAGCGGCGCATCGCCGAAGAATTTCACGAACAGCGAGTTTTCCATGGTTTTGCTTCTCTGCACAGGTATTTAAATCTATACGTTGAGTGTAAAGTGGAGTGAACACATGCCGAGGCTTGAAAAGGCCGACTTGGAAGGCTGGATACTCGACAAGCTCTCGCGCCACGGCCATTGGGAGGCGCGGCATACATCGTTCGACAACATACCGAAAGGCGCGCCGACACACATGCACAAGGAGATTTCGGAAGCCGCCAAAGAGCTCGTCAGGTGCGGGCTAATCAGAATAAAGCCGACAAGCTACGGGCAGGAAGTGAGCCTGAATTTCGCGAGAAAGGACGAGATTTACGCGATTATTGAAAAATGGAAGATGAAGGGCGCAAATGACTAGTTGTTTCAGCCCGGCATGTGGCCGTGCTAATAAATAGTTTTGTCACCCAGAAAACCCACATGAAGAACATCGCGCCCGGCATAATGCGCCAGCGCCTCGTAATCGAGGGCTTCTATGAGATTCCGGTGAGCCGCGCAACAATACTGCGCTTCTTCGCTGGCATCACCAAGGCGCTCGGGCTCAGGACATACGGCAAACCCACAATCCATGCCACGGGCGGGAAGGGCAAGGCAATAAACCAGGGCTTCGACGCCTTCGTTCCGCTGATAGACTCAGGCATCGCACTTTACGTTTGGGGCAACGCGAAATTCTTCTCGACCGTAATCTACACGTGCAAGAAATTCGATGCGAGACGCGCGGTAGCCTTCACGAGAAAATTCTTCAAGGCGAAAAAGACAGTCCATGCTTCTTTCTAAGCCCCGTCATTTTCGAACGCGCACGATTTGGCCGCTATTGGCCTCTTGCATCTCCTTTGGCGAAAGCCGGGTCAGAGAGCTTTCTGAGCCTCCGCCGGAGTATATGGTTTCCATTTCCATAACTTTGGAGTCTATTAGGAATTTTGCAGCATAGCCGAAGGAAGGCGTGCCGCCGCATGGATAGCCGGTCTTTTGCAGTATCTCGTCAGGTGTAGCCAGGCGCGGCCTTTCGATTCCGAGAGCTTCCGCAACCCGCGTAGTGCTCGCCCTGTCCTCGCCTTTCACAATGGCGACAATCGGATTGCCCTGCGCGTCAAGCATGCACACGTTCTTCACGAACGCGGACACTGGCGCATTTGCAGCCTTGGCTGCATCTTCCACCGAATGGCACGACTGCTGGAATGAAAGGTGCTCTGCACTTATGCCGTGCTCGGTTATGAAGCGTTTGAGCTTCTCTTCGTACGCATCCATCGAATCACGAGGGCATTTCCGTTACATAACTTTAAATAATCCGGGCGCGGCAATGAGTGATGCGCGGAAACGTGCGGAGCTGAGAATATGAATTCAAACAGGAGGTGCTCGGAAGTAGCGGAAAGGGATTTCCTTTATACGGTCTGCTGATTCTGATTCGCCTAGGGGCCGCCCTCCGAAGCTGAGGGGTGAGACGCTGCGGGAATTGAAAGACATCTGGCTTAGCGAGAGCGCAAGCCTTCGCGAGATTGCGAAATGGCTGGGCGTCTCTCACATGGCCGTCTGGCGCGCCGTGAACTCGGACGAGTTCCGCGAGCTGCTGAGGGCTTAGGTGATGGCCATGGAACTGAAACCCAAACATATTGGAAATTGGCAAGAACGCAGCATACGCCCCAAACTACCAGAACCAAAAACGGACTGCCTCGGCCAGCCGCTCTCAATGCGGAACAAGCTGGATCTCGCAGTAATAGGAGCATTCACCACACTGAGCCTGCCCCGGATTGGAAAACCAAGGCCCCAGACTGGGGAAGAGTGGAAAATCGCCATAACGCGGGCGGCGGATGAGCTGGGGCGACTGATGGATGTGCCTGTGCTAGATGTGGAACGCATTGGCGAGCTTCTTCACCGGCTAACCGAAGAATGCACAATCCTTAGAATGGAGGCAGCACGACAAGGAGTGTGCCTGGTCCACCAAACGGGCGAAGATACTGCCTGGGCAATACTGGACTTTAGCTTCGCACGGTGGGGCTCCCACTTTGCCATACTTAGAAAAAGCGGGCAAAGCGATGCACCTGGGGTCGTGCGCGGATGGACCGTGCACATTGAATGGCGCGAAGCAGAGGAACTGCCCATAGCGTTCCGCCTGGGAGATTAGGTTGGGCGCATTAGCGCAGAATAAATCAGGGCTGCTCCCACTCTATCTCGTAGTATTCGTACTTCGAGCCCGGCAGCACGATGCGCTTCACGTGGTAGTAGGTGACGCCGCTTTCGCGGTCCGCGATTGCCAAAAGGAGCTCGAGACCTGCGTCCTTTGCCATTTCAATGGCCTTGGCGAGCTCCTCGCCGCCGATGTATTCCTCCTCGCTGAGCGAGAGCATGAAATACTTGGGCTTGCCTTCCTTCGGGTTCTCGATGCCGCCCTTGTTGCGGTGGAAGAGCAGGAAGTCCAGCTCGGCCTTCGCGACCTTGCCCTTGCCGGGTATGGCCAGGATGAAAGTCTTCTTCACGCTGTGCGCCACGCGGATGGCGCGGGCCCACTCGCTGATTAGCATCTTGCTCGAGCGCGGGAAGACATGGATAACATGCTTCGAATGAATCCACTCGTCCTGGTCGCGCACCGGCGAGGCGCCCGGGAAGTAAAGGCGGAAGTGCGTGCCGAACTTGAAGCCGGTCTTGAGCACAAAGCCCCGCAGCCTCCAGTCCTCGTAAACCTCGTACATCAACGGGAAGTCCTTGCGCCTCTTCGTGGCCTCCTTGATCACCCTGGCCTCATTGGAATTCTTGAGCGAGAGACCACAATGCCTTATCATGAACAGTGTCTCATAGGCGTCGAGCTTGCTCAGCCTTCCGCGGTGCTCCGCCTTGTAGGAGCCGAACTGGCCGAGCCAATAATCATGGTAGAGCTTGCGCCCCACTTCCTCGTCATCGATAACGGTGTACAAATCATCGGGATAGAACATGCCCTGCAGGACATATTTCGGCGCCTCGAAGCTGCCCGAAGGATAGCGCTTCACCGCGCTCCTGCCGTAGTTCCCGACGCTCTCCTCAATGGGCCGCGCAATCAGGCCGCGGTCGCGCCAGTCCTTGTAGGTGAAATAGCGCGCCATCTTCTTGCGCGCCTTGTAGCTGTCCGCGATGTCGTTGAACTTGTACTCATTGCCGCTCGAGTCGTAGCAGCGCGCGTTGCGGATGTCCATCAGGTAGAGCGCCTCGTCCGGGAAAAGCGTAATCACGCCCCTGTGCATTATGCCATAATAGCCGCGCACGAGCGAGCTGACGCTCTCGGGCTGGCTGACCGTAATCACTTTGGTCTTCGGTTCGAACTCCAGTTGGACTCCCATTCAATCTTGCCTCAGCTACTGCCTTCTGTTTGCGCAGGAATTTAAGGGTATGGGAAAAGCCCGCGCCTTTATTTCACAACAGCTGCGAACGCAGACGTGTTCTTGCCAACCGGCGCGAGTGCAGACCTGTCTTTGCCATTAGGCAGCGTTCCGAACGCCTGTATGGCGCTCTTTTCCAAAATCCGATTTTCAATCTTCCCAATGGCCTTGCATAGTTGGCTCCAGTTTTCCCTGTCATTCTCGGTATTGAGCCGTTTCCTGAGTTCGGTGAGAGCATAATCTCCGCCCCTGCCGCCGAGCACATTCAGGACCTCCCGGTGCGCGATTCTGGCTTCAACAGCGCCCTCCTTCTTTCCCCACATATCCAAAACATTCAGGAGGCTTTGCAGGTGCGGTTTGCTGAACTCCCCCAGTTCCTCTCCCTTGGCGCCATATGACAGTATGCGCAGGTCGAGGCAGGTGTCTATGAAATTCTGCAGAAGCGCGCGCCTGGTCTCGCCGCTCATCGGATGCGTCTTGTCCCGCTCCGATGCCGCTATTATCATCGTCAGATCCCTGAGCTGAATGATGCCTTCGTCTATTGTTTTTGGATTTGCCATTTCTAAAACCTCCAATTTTTAATTCACTGGCCTTTTGCTGTCGTAGCGTTTGGACGGACTACTTTGGCCTCTGGACGGATGGGCCGCGCCCTTTTCGGCACGGCGTTTGGAAGCACTCTTTCAAATGCCTGGCCCTGGCTCTTGGCACTTCTCCTTTCATTTTCCTCTGAAGCAAGCCGTATCCCTAACTCCTGCCTTGCCATGTTTATGCGAGTCGCGACAAAAGCACTCTTTTCTTTTCTGCTGCGCACTTCCAGGGCCTCGAGGGCCGTTTTTTCTCCGTGCGCGCCAAGCACATCGGCGATGCGGGACCGAACGGCCCCGTCTTTCTGGGAGTCGAAAACCTTCAGCAGCCTTTCCACCTGCGCAGCGCTGAACTTGCCGGTTTTCGTCCCCGCCGCGGCTTCCCCTATGGCGTTTATGTTTTCCTGAACCGCTGACTTCATTTCCTTGTTAACGTGGATGGACTCGAGCTTGCCCAGCAGATCATCTACGCTAGGTTGAGTAACACGAGTAACCATGAAGGCTAATTATGGGTTTTCGGCTTTTTATGCCTTTCCTTGCGAATGCCGTTCACCAATATTGCTTTCCGAGGTATTTTTCAACGAAGCCGACTATTTCCTGCCGCCTGCCCGACTGGAGCGAAACATGGATCTGGCCGGTCTTTTTCAGCCACGTAAGGAAGCCTGCATCTGCGAGCTCTTTCGCAAGCCTTTCGGCATGATGGCGCTGCTCCTTCGGCAAGGCCGAGCGCACGTTGATGAGCTCGGTGTGCTTGCCGCCCCACCTGTTCTTGCGCGCAAGCTTGTAGAGCATATGCGCTTTCAATTCTTCGTCGGAATAATCGTGCATGTCGAAACGAGCGGAACGGCCCCTTTTAAGGCAGACGAAAGCTGGGCGCGGGTGACTTGCAGCCTGGAGATGGATATATTTTTAAATAGCACTATTCAAATAGATGAACATGGACAAAGATGACGGGAAGTCGCTCTTCCTGGAGTTCTTCGGCGGCCGGCCGTTCTTCCGCGTGGTGGACTTCCTGCTCGAGAACCGGCTGCAGGACTTCAGCAAAAGCGAGATTGCGCGCGGCGCGGGCGTGAGCTGGGCTACGCTTTACAACCACTGGCCCAAGCTCGAGAAGCAGGGCATCGTGAAGGCCACGAGAAAGGTGGGCAACATCACGCTCTACCAGCTGAACGAGTCGAACCCGCTCGTGAAAAGCATGAAGAGGATGGAGCTGGCGCTCATTGAGCGGGCCGCGAATGCCGAGGAGGCGAATGCCAAAATGAAGGTTCGCCCGGCACAGGCGCTGCACTAATCGTTTATTACTTTTTCACCCCAATTCACCTCGTGCCAAATTCCAACCTCTTCGCGAAGGGCAGGGCCGAGAGCCGCATCTTCAGGGACGAGCGCGTGCTCCTGCCCGAATACCTGCCCGATGTCCTGCCGCACAGGGACAGGGAGATTTCCGGGCTGGTTGCGGCCCTGCAGGGCGCTGCCGAGGGCGAGGGCTCGGAGAACGTGCTGCTCACCGG
Source organism: Candidatus Burarchaeum australiense (assembly GCA_902386535.1). Taxonomy (GTDB): domain Archaea; phylum Micrarchaeota; class Micrarchaeia; order Burarchaeales; family Burarchaeaceae; genus Burarchaeum; species Burarchaeum australiense. The sequence goes on from CABMJK010000042.1 coordinate 23,619, forward strand.
CCCGCCGGGAACGGGCAAGACCTCGACCGCGCGCTACGTGTTGCGCGAGCTGCAGGACTATTCTTCGCGCGTGGTCACGCTCTACGTCAACTGCTGGGAAGTGGGCACGAGGCATGGCGTTCTGACGCGGCTGGCCAACGCGCTCGAGCTCGTCACTCCCAGGCGCGGGGTCGCGACCGACGAGATAATGGAGCGGCTGGCCGAGGCCCTGGGCAAGAGCGGCAAGGCCATAGTCATAGTGCTGGACGAGGTGGACCGGCTCTTCGCGGCCAAGTACGAGGAATGGCGCGTGCTCTACGACCTCTCGCGCGGCAACGAGCTTTTCTCGGCGCGCATAGGCCTGATTTCAATCACCAACAACGAGGACATAACCGCGGGCATGGACGTGCGCGTGAAGAGCTCGCTGGTGCAGAGGCACGTGAAGTTCTCGCGCTATTCTCCGGTAGAACTCAAGGACATCCTGCGCGAAAGGGCCAAGCTCGCGTTCCTGCCCGACGCGCTTCACCCCGAGGTCATGCCCCTCTGCGCTGCCATGGCCGCCAAGCGGGGCGGGGATGCTCGCATAGCCCTCAACATCCTCTGGCGCGCGGGCAAGCTGGCCGAGCGCGAGAACGCTGGGCAGGTTTCCATCGAGCACGCGCGCCGCGTGCGCGACGAGGTGGCTTCCGAGCAGCCCACGCGCGAGGAAATCGAGCCGAGGCTCGAGGGGTTTGAGAAGAAAATCTACGAGCTGGTGAAGGAAAAGGGCGAGATGACGAGCGGCGAGCTTTACCGGCTCCTGGATGCGAGCGAGCGCACCGCGGGCGAGCACGTGAGCAGGCTCGAGAAGCTGGGCGTGCTTGAGACCAGGTTGCTCGAGACGAAGGAGGAGACAGGGGGCGTGCGCGGAAAGACCAGGCTGATTTTCATAAAAGGGAAAGGCAAGTGACTTGCGCTAAAGCCTTATGCTGAAAGTCGTGCGGTAGATGCGCTGCCCGTCTTTTACCCCGTGCAGCTTGTTTGAGATTTTGGGCTTCAGGCCGAGCCTTTCGATGAGCTCGCTGGCCGCCTGGCGCGAGCCCACGTAGATGTCTGGCCCCCTTTTCGATTCGTCTATCTTCGGTATGAACGTCTCGCGCTCGAGGATGGCCACCATCTTATCGCGCATCTTCTCCACCGCGTCGCCGGCCCCGCGCAGCTGGATGATGGCCTCGAAATAGCCGCTGCTCTGCCGCGAGCAGTTCTCGCACATGGTCGGCACGAACTTTATGCCCACGTGCTCGCTCACCTCTATTATCGCGCCCTTTGCCCTTATGGTGAAGCTCACGTCGCACTCGCCGTCCTCGGTGACCTTCGCCTTTGCAGTATCGTAGTGCACGTTGCATTGCTTCAGGATGAATTCGCCCATGGCATTCGCGTTCTTCTCCTGCCACTTCCCGAGCTTCACGCGGTCGCAGTGCCGGCACACAAGAATGTCCACTGCCGCGGGCGTGTCCACGTCGATGTAGCGCTTGAAGCAGTCGATGCAGAAGTTGTCGACGAATTTTTTCTCGCCGCTTTTCGCGCCGCAGTGGGGGCAGATGATGTCCATGAAGAGAGTCGCACCGAACAATCTTTATAACGTTTGCCCGCGCGCGTCCGCGGAAAGCATATATTAGTTGTCCTGTAAACTGCAAACATGCAGGAAGAGCTTGTCGGTGTGAATGCTGAGCTGCGTTACATAACTGTGGAGCTCATGAAAATAGCTTCACAGCGCAACGTTTCCTTTGAGGACATTGCGCAGGAGTATATCAACAACGTCTATTTCTTGGATACTGCCGTAAGGGCTGGCAGGGTGACCACGGACGCGAAGGCAAGGAAGGTTCCGACCAAGGAGAATTCCCGGCACTAGCCGCGAATCTTGCGCGCTTTCTCCCGCTTCCCGGGCAGCGGCCTTGCATCATCGAGTTCATTTCACGAGAAGCACTCTTATGTCATCGCACGCCTTCTCGCAGGCATCGCTCACGTTCTCGAGTTCCGAGAAGAGCTCGTAGGTCATCAGCAAGGCCGGCGCGTCCAGGCTCTTCATCTTGAGCATCATGCGCCGCGCGGATGCGTACAGCTCGTCATTCTCCTCTTCGAACCGTTCGACCGCATCCGCCAGCCGCAAAGTCTCGGCGCGGCTGCCCCGCGCAAGCGCGTCCATGCACTTCGCAAGGGTCTCGACGCACTCCTCGTTCTTCGCCTGGACGAGCTTGGCCTTGGAAAGTATCGTGCCTGAAGGATGCAGCATGTCCAGGAGCTTCGCAACCGCGTAGAGGTGGTCCACGACCCTGTTCGCGTGCTTTGCAAGCGAGGAGAACGTGAGCTTGTCCATCCGCTCAAGCTCGCTCCTGACCAGGTCGGCCGCCACCCTCTTCCTTATGGCGTCCGTCTCGCGCTCAAAGGCCCGGAGTTCCTCGAGCCGGTCCTCCCCATCAAGCATCAGTCCAACGGCATTGCTCGACTTGAGCATGTAGCCCGAACTTTCCTGCAGGGCTGACATCATCTTTTTCTCGCTTCTTTTTCCCAGCCACTCAAGCACTTCCATTCCACCACCTCGATTGCAACTCCTGGCCCTCATATCGACAATTCCGCCTCAAGGCCCCGCGCCGGGTACGGGAAGAATATCAGCTTATTTTCGTCAAATGAAATGCGCACGCTGCCCGCCTGCTGCTCGCGCGAGCGCACCTTCAGGACCTGGCCGGCGGCCTCCACCTCGTAGTGCGTGTAAGGTCCCATCAGCCTGCTGCTCCTCACCTTGGCCTCAACCCCGCTCCCGAAAAGCACGTGCTCCTGCCGGAGCATCGCGACATACTCGCCGTCAGGGAGTTCTGCCTTCAGGTTCCTGCCCAGCAGCTCGGCCTTTCCGTGCTTGACCGACGCGAGGATGAAGTTCGGCTCGCCGATGAAGCCCGCCACAAAAAGGTTTGCGGGGTTGTTGTAAACCTCGGCGGGCGTGCCCACCTGCTGCACGGTGCCTGCGCGCATTACTATTATCTTGTCCGCGAGCATCATGGCCTCCTCCTGGCTGTGCGTGACGTGAATTGCCGTGAGCCCCCTCTCCTTTACCATGCGCCTGAGCTCGACGCGGAGCCCGCTCGCTATCTTCGCGTCCAGCGCGCTCAGGGGCTCGTCCAGCAGCATGAGATGCGAGCCCGTTGCCAGCGCGCGGGAGACTGCAAGCCGCTGCTGCATTCCGCCCGACAGCGTGGTGGGCAAGTCGCCTTCCCTGCCCTCGAGCATTACGAGCGAAAGCATCTCGCGCGCGATCTTGGCCGCGGTTGCGGGGTCGCTTCCGCGCGCCATCAGCCCGTAGCGCGCGTTGTCAAGCACGCTCATGTGGGGAAAGAGCGCGTAGTTCTGGAAAATGAAGCCAATGCCCCTGTCCTCGGGCGGCAGGTCCGTGACATCCGAACCGTTTATGAGCACCCCGCCCGCGTCCGGCTTGTTTATGCCCGCAATCGTTTTCAGCAGCGTGGTCTTGCCGCATCCGCTGGGTCCCAGGAGCACGGCATACTCGCCGTCGGCTATTGAGATGCTGACGTTCTCCAGCGCCACGACCGGGCCGAAGTTCTTCGAGATGCCTTTTGTTTCAACGGATGGCATTTGATTACCCCTGCAGTTACGTTATCCCGGCAGTCACAATTCATTTCGTCTCAGCGGTTGCCTTTCATCTCTTGTATGCGAGCTTGCGCAGCGCGATTATGGCGAGCAGGGAGAACACGAGCACGAGGAGGCTGGCCGAGGTGGCCTCCGCCATGTTGCCTGCCTTCACCAGGTCGACTATAAGCACCGATATTGGTTTTATCGTTTTCGATAACGCTATGGTCGCCCCCGTGTCGCTGAGCGAGCGCATGAACGCGAGCACGCAGCCCGCCAGCACCGATGGCAGGACGAGCGGCAGCAGTATGGTGCGGAACGCGAAGAAGGGCTTTGCGCCAAGCGAGCGGGCCGACTGCACGAGCGAGGAGTCCACCTCCGCTATGGCGCCGGCTATGGGCTTCACGACGAACGGGTAGACCATCGCAATGTGCGCGACCAGGAGCGCGAGCCACTCGCTCGAGCCGCCGAGGAAGAGCGAGAGCGACATGCCCACCGAGACAGTGGGCATCATGAGCACGACGTCGAGCAGCGAGTCGAGCACGGCGCCCAGACGCGTCCTGCGCGCGATTATCTGCGCCATCGGGAATCCGAAGACGAGGCTGACCATGGTTGCGCCGAAAGCTACTGCCAGCGAGATGAGGAGGGCCGGCAGAACCGCGCCATAGTCTCCTCCCAGGCCGCCAGCGTGGATGAAGAAGAAGGACGGGAGCAGGACTATCGCAAGGAGGAAGAGCAGCGAGAGCCCGTAGGCAATGCCGCTCCGCGAGCCGAGCGCCAGGTCCCTCACGCGGTTGACGGCGCCGAGCGAGTAAATTTTTGCGCCCGCGCTTGCGCGCAGTATGGCGAAGGCGATGCCCGCGACCAGCAGGAGCAGGACGCTGAGGGAAACCGCCGAGCTCACGTCCCCGGCATTCTTGCTGGCCAGCGCAAGCGTGGGCACGGTGTTGACAAGGCCCGAGACCACCATGGTGGCGCCGGTCTCGTTCAGCGAGCGCGTGAATGCGAGCAGCGCGCCTATCAGGAGGCCGGACCGCAGCAGGGGAAACCAGATTGTCCTGAAGGAGGTGAACGCAGTCGCTCCCAACGAGCGCGAGGCAGTCTCAAGCGTCGGCTCGATCGACTCGATGGCCGCAACCGTGGTGGTCACCACGTAGGGGAAGGTGAAGACTATGTGCAGGGCAAGTATGAGCCAATAGCCCTGGGTCAGTATCCCGAGTCCGCCCGCCCCCCAGAACAGTCCCACCGAGAGCCCGAGAGTGCTAGTGGGTATCACGAGCGGCAGGTCGACGAGCGAACTGAGCAGGGTTTTTCCGCGGAACTTGCGCCTCGTGAGCAGCCATGCCAGCGGCAGGCCGAATATAACGTCAATGGCCGTTGCGAGGGCGGCTATGGTTATGGAATTCCAAAGAGCAGCCCACATCTCGGGGCTGATGCTGAAGGAAGGTCGGAGCAGGAGGAGGTAGATTATCGGCAGAAAAACAACGGACACGAAAAATATGATGGCTATCGCGTCGAGCGCCTTCTTGGCCGCATTGTTGGAAGCCAGCCGCTCAACGTGACGCATCAAAAACACTGCTTGCTAATCGGGGAAAATAAATAAAAAGGAAAAAAGAGGCCGGCTAGATAGGCCTATTTAGACAGGCGAACCGGGCCCGCCTCAATAGCCGCCATAGCCTGTCGTGCTCGGAAGCTGCATTGGCGTTGCGGGCAGAGTAAAGTCCGCGGGATCCACTGAGCCTACCTGCACGCTCGTTGCGGTCTTCAGCATCTCGCCCGACTGGGCGCTCGTGTAGTGCAGATAGAGCAAGATGCCCTCGGCCGAATAGCAGGTTTCCATCTCGCCCTCAAAGTCCGCACCGGCGATTCCGAAGCAGCTGGCTGCAATATTCGCGATTGTGCGGCCTGGCAGTGCCGTGATGGTGTATTTTGCCGGGTTCGCCGTAACTTCCTGGCTTGCGTCCGACGCAGGTGCCGTCGCGCTATAGCAAACGGCCGTTCCTCCTGTGGTAGTGCACATGTAGGCCGTTCCATCTATGACATAGGTGGAGGACACCTGGCCCATCACGGTGGTGTCAATCCTCATCTTGGTTCCCTTCAGTTCTTCCATCGTGTCCATGGTCGTGGTTTGGCCCTGTGCCGTGACTGTCGTAGTATATTCCGCCTTGTACTCGCTGTTCTTCACCATCGCCGCAATCGCCTCGAACGCGGACGTGGCGCTGACAGCCGCGGGTTCGGTCGCTGCCGGCGTGGTCTGGGCCGGAGTTCCGCTCGGCTGCTCGGCAGGCGCCTGCGGCGTGGACCCGCTGCTTCCTGCCGGTTGCGCGGGTTGCGTCGCTGCCGGAGAGGCTGGCGTCTGTGCTGGCGGGGTTGCCGCCGGCTGCTGCGTTGCTGGCTGCGAGCCCGCGCATCCGAGCAGCAGGGCTGCGACTAGCAAGGCAAAGACAAATCTGAAATCCATGATTCATCACCTCGCACGGCTATCGGACTGATGTTATATAAAACTAACGAGTGCGTTTCTCGGCTTTTCACGATTTCGCAATCTCTATGTCGCTCGAAGTGACCGTCTTCCTGCCCGCGTGCTTTGCAATGGTGGTGGCGCGCGATGCGAGTGAAAGGCCCGCGGACTCGAGCACTTCGGCCAGCGCCTCGGAGGCGCTCGCGCCAACGCGGTCCGCGCCCGCGCGCCTGATCAGCCTTTCGACAGCTGCGCGCGGAAGAATCCGGCCCTCATGCCTGCCGCCCGCTGCGCTTCGCTTTGCCATGCGGTTGCATCCGCTCCGCGCTATATAAAGATGAGCCCTGGTGCGCGGAATGCGCTGCGGTTCTTCTCGGTCGTCTACTTATTTGAGCCGTATGGATCTGCTAATGCGAGTTCCGCTATACTCTCGCAGAACATCGTCAACCGCAACTAGAAATATGTACTTATTTTGATCGCCCATTGCAACTCCGATTTCCGAAGGCATTTCTATGGTGCGAGTCGGGAAGCTGATGAATGCACTCTCTGGCCTGCTGAAAATCGCCTCCGCTTCTTCGCGTGCGACTGGCTTGCCGACGGGAACTCCGCGCTCCAGTTTGCAGGGACCGTTTCCAGCCAACTCTACGAGGCCAATTCCCTGCAGCGGAACCTCCACCGTGAATGTGCCGTCTCTGTTTTCTACGGCCTTGAATGTATATTGGCTTAGGACGTTTTCACGGCTCATAAGGGAAATCCTGAGCGCACCCTCTTTGCCCCGATGCTTCTTTGGCACCGCGATTTCGTAGCCATTTGCTGAAATTACGGCGCCAAGCAGCGCTCCCGGAGCTTCGGCGCCCAGCATGGGGCCCAAAATAAACTCCGTGCCCGCCATAAACTCCAGATCATATTTGTCGGGCTGCCTTATCATTTCGCTGAAGTGGTTGACGGTAACGGGCATCAGGTGCCCCCTGCTGATGACGTCGAAGGCTTCGTGGCGAGTGAAGAAGAAGCATTTCCGGTTCAGGCTCCAATCCGAGCATAGCAGGCCGAATTCCTTTGCGTTAGAGCCTACTGGCTTGTTGACCGGCATTATCGCGTATCCTCGGAGGCTCATCGCATCACCTTACGCCATAAAATCTGCCTTCTCATACTTATAACATTTCGTTCGGGCGGGGTTCGCGCTTCAACGTGAAAAAAGCTTTTATAACAGGCGCGAGATTGTGCGTGCAGGAAGAATCTGGCGAGGTGGGGCCGATGAAAGTGGGAAATGCGCCGGTCGAGGAAGGCAAGGAATACGACGTCAAGATAGACGCCCAGGGAAGCAAGGGCGACGGCATCGCCCACTACGAGGGCTTCGTGATTTTCATCCCCGGCGTGCAGCTGGGGCAGGATGCGCACATCAGGATAACCGCCGTGCGCCGGACTTTTGCCATAGGTGAAGTGGTGAAGTAGGCAGGCCGCCGATGCGATGGCTTTCGCGATAGGCAAGGTCGTCCACTGGCCGCGCCGGCTTCCGGCTCGCCGCTCTTTTTAGTTCGCTTTTTATTCTTATTACTCGAAACCAGCCTTAGGCGAAATTATGTGCGGCATTGTAGGCTACATCGGTCATCGCAAAGCGGCGCCCCTGATTCTGGGCTGCCTCAGGGCGCACGAATACAGGGGCTACGACAGCGCAGGCATAGCCACGGCGCATGACGGCAAAATTACGGTCAAAAAGGGAGTGGGAAAGATCGCCGAGGTGGACGCCAAATATGATTTGGAGGACATGGAAGGGCACGCGGGCATCGGGCACACCCGCTGGGCAACCCATGGCGCGCCAAGCAGGGCAAATGCGCATCCGATTACGGACTGCACGGGCAGGCTCGCAATCGTGCACAACGGCGTAATCGAGAATTATGCCGAGATAAAGAAGGAGCTCGCGAGGCGCGGGCACAAGTTCAAATCCGAGACTGACACCGAAGTTGCCGCTCATCTTATAGAGGAATATTTGAAGAATGGTCTGGAATTCGAAGCCGCCGTAGGCAAGGCCGTCGCGCGCTTCAGGGGCAATTATGGCTTCGCGGTGCTGAAGGCCGGCGAGGACAAGCTCGTGCTCGCGCGCAACGGCTCGCCGCTCGTGATCGGCTTCGGCAGGAACGAGGTATTTGCGGCGAGCGACGTGCCCGCCCTGCTGCGCCACACGCGCGAGTTCGCATTCATGGAAGACGGCGACCTGGCGGTCATTGACGCGAAGGGCGCGAGATTCATGCACGATGGCAGACCGGTAAGGCGCAGGAGGATGCACGTAAGCTGGACCGCAGACATGGCGCAGAAGGACTGCTATCCGCACTTCACGATAAAGGAAATCGAGGAGCAGGCCGCGAGCATACCTGCCGCGCTGCGCGTTGACGTTGGGCGGGCCGCAAAGCTCGTGCGGGCGGCGAAGCGCATCCACGTGCTCGGCTGCGGCACTTCCTATCATGCGGGCCTCGTATTCAAGCACCTGCTGGCCCGGGCCGCGGGCAGGGAATGCGAGGTATTCGTGGCTTCCGAGTATGGCGAGAGCGCGGTGATGAAGCCCGGCACGCTCGTAATCGCGGTGAGCCAGTCGGGCGAGACCATCGACACCATGATGGCCGTGAGGCATGCGCGCCTGCACCGGGCAAAGGTGCTGGCAATCACGAACGTGGTCGGCAGTTCCCTTTCGCGCGGCGCGGATGCGAACGTTTACATAAACGCGGGCCCCGAGGTCGGCGTGGTTGCGACCAAGACATTTACCTCGCAGGTGGCGGTGCTCACGAAGCTGGCGCTCGCGGTTGCGGGCAGGAAGGTTGCGGTGAACGGGTTTGCAAAAAAAGTGAAGGACGTGCTTGCGCTTTCCGGGAAAATGAAGGAAATTGCCCATGCGCTGCGCAACACCGATGACTTCTTCTTCATAGGCCGCTCGCTTTCCGCGCCCGTTGCCATGGAGGGCGCGCTCAAGCTAAAGGAGATTGCCTACGTGCACGCCGAGGCCTACTCTGCGGGAGAGCTGAAGCACGGGCCGCTGAGCCTTATTGCCGAGGGTATTCCCGTGATCGTGATTGCGCCCGCTGCCGGCGAGACGCACCATAAGCTGCTGGGCAACATACGGGAATGCAAGGCAAGGGGCGGCAAGATAATGGCGCTGAGCGACAGTTCGCGCCTGCTCGATGAGGGCAAATGGAAGGTTCCGATGCCTCCTGTGAGCGAGGAGCTTTCGCCCCTGCTCTACACAATCCCGCTCCAGTTCCTGGCCTACTATTCGTGCCTCGAGCGCGGCTTCGACCCGGACAAGCCGAGGAACCTCGCCAAGAGCGTGACGGTGGAGTAGCTAGTTTTTAAAATTTCCTTCCGATGCCTATCCGGTGGTGATGGCATGGCACGCGAGAAGCTGATAGTCATGTTCAACAAGGCGCTCGAGCTCGAGCACGCGGCGCGCATCCAATACCTGGCGCACGTCGAGGAGTTGAAGGGGCTCGGCTGCGAGCCGATAATCGCAAGGCTGAAGGAAATAGCGGGCGACGAGCAGAAGCACGAGGGCATGTGGCGCGAGTGCATCACGATGCTGGACGGCTCGTGCTCAATGAAGCTTGCTCCCACCTACGGGGCAAAGGAAACCACCAAGATTCTCGAGATAAACCTCAAGGCGGAAAAAGAGGCAGTGGACTTCTACACCCAGATTTACGAGGAGCTGAAGAAGAGCAAGGCAGAGCTGAAATACCAGTATGAGTTCCTGGAGCACAGCGTAAGGCACGTTCTTATAGCTGAGCAGGAGCACATCTTCGAAATCGACACATTGCTCGACAAGAAGGCTCCATAGGGGTGATTTTGATGGACTCGAGACTACGCATAATCGGCATCGTTTTGCCCATTGTGCTTTTGCTGGCACTTATTGCCGGCTGCTCGCAGCAGTCTGCCCAGCAACCGCCCGCCACGACTCCCCCGGCAACGCAGCCGCCGGCCACCACACCCCCCGTTACCACGCCCCCGACAACCCAGCCTCTGGAAACCGCGACTGCCGCGGTCTCC
>CABMJK010000043.1 GCA_902386535.1 Candidatus Burarchaeum australiense
GATCAGGCCGTCCTCGGTGTCAACCGCTATCCCCATGTTGTAATACTTGCGAACTACGATGGTCTGGTTGGTTGCATCATAGCGCGAGTTCAGGTAAGGGAATTCCTTGAGTGCGCCGATGAGCGCCTTTATTATGAACGGCATGTAGGTGAGCTTCACGCCCTTTGACTCGGCCTCGGCCTTTGCCCTGGCGCGTATCTCGACGAGCCGCGTGACGTCGGCCTCCTCCATGTGCGTCACGTGCGGTATGGTGTAAACCGACTTCGCCATTTTTTCCGCGATGATGCGGCGCAGGCTTGAAATCTTCACGAGCTCGACCGGCCCGTACTCCTTCGTCATTTGCTGCGGTTGCACGTTTCCAGTGCCCGCAGCCCCGCTTCCCATGACCGCCGCGGCGACAGCAGCACCCGTGCCTGCGCCCCTTTCCTTGTGCCTCTGCACGTCCTCTATGGTGACTCTTCCGCCGGGTCCGGTTCCCTTCACGTCCTCAATCTTCACGCCCATGTCGGCGGCGAACTTTCTCGTGGCCGGGGTCGCCAGCACTCCGGCTGAAGCAGGAGCGGGTGTGGTTTGCATTTGCATCTGAGGTGCGAGCATGGGCCGCGGCGCAAGTTGAGGTGGTGGTCGGGCTGGCTCAGATTGAACCGTTGTCTGCATTGCGGGCTGTGCCTGGACAGGCGCCTGCGCGCTCGGCACCGGCTGAACCTGCTGCGGCCCGGCTTGCGGTTGGGGTGCCGGAGACCCGGGAACCAGCTTGGTCAGAACCTGGGGAACCTGATTCGCGCGAATCGGCATTCGCGGAGGCGTCTGCGCCGGCGCAGGCTGCGGCGATGGCCGCAGCGTCTGTGTTGGCATCACGGGCGTCGGTGCCGGCTGCTTCGGCGCCTGGACCTGCGCTGTTTGCACCGGCGACTGCGGCCTTGCAAGCGGCGGCACCTGGGGCCTTGCGGCGGGCGGCGCCACCGGAATCGGAGCTGGTGTTGTCGAAGCTGGAACTTTCGGCGGAATCACGGGCGCTGTCATAGTGGGCGTGGGTGCTTTCGGCGCAGCCGGAGTGGGCGCTTTCGGTTGCGCGCCCGGAGCCGGCGCTTCCGTCGGCCTCTCGCTCTCTTCTCCAAGCTCGAACAAAACCTCACCGACCTTCACAGTGTCGCCCACTTTGAAATACTGCCTGAGCAGGAAGCCCGCTTTCGGGCTCGGTATCTCGACGACCGCCTTGTCTGTCTCGACCTCGAGCACGGGCTGGTCTGCCTTCACCTCTTCGCCCTCGTTCACGATCCATTTCACTAGCTTGCCCTCATGGATTCCTTCCCCCACATCGGGCAGCTTGAACTGCAACGCCATTTCATAACCCCCTGCTTACCCGAACGCCATCACTTCGCCCATGGCCCTTGTTATCCGATAAACGTCAGGCAAATAATAATCTTCCAGCCGCCCGCCGGGCACGGGCACGTCGAAACCCGTCACGCGCGCAACCGGTGCCTTGAGGTTCAGGAAATTGTGGTCCATGGCGCGCGCCACCAGCTCCGAGCCCATGCCACACGTGCGCGCCGCCTCGTGCACAATCACCGCCCTTCCGGTTTTCTCAATCGACTTTGTGAGCGTCCCCTCATCAAACGGGTAAATGGTCCGCAAGTCTATGACTTCGGCATTCACGCCCCGCTCCTTTGCGCCGTCGGCGGCCTCGAGCGTCGGCCTCATCATGGCGCCCCAGGAAATGAGCGTGATGTCGCTGCCCTCGCGCACGACTTTGGCCTGCCCGATGGGAACCTCATAAGCCTCCTCGGGCACCTCCTCCTTGACAGACCGATAAAGTTTCATGGGCTCGAAGAAAAGCACGGCATCCGGGTCGCGGATGGCCGAAGTGAGCAGGCCTTTCGCATCGTACGGGCCCGATGGAATCACGACCTTCAGGCCTGCTGCGTGCACGAACATGGCCTCGTTGCTTTCCGAGTGGTGCTCAAGCGCCCTTACGCCGGCGCCGTAGGGTGCGCGCACCACAATGGGCACGCCATGCCTTCCGTAGCTCCTCTGCCTTATCTTGTTCGCATGGTTCACGAGCTGGTTCATGGCGTAATAGATGAAGCCGCTGAACTGAATTTCGGCAACAGGCCTGAGGCCGCCAATCGCCATCCCAATCGCCGCGCCCACAATGCCCGACTCGCATATCGGCGTGTCGATTACCCTCTCCGCGCCGAACTTTTCCTGCAGCCCGACCGTGGCCCTGAACACGCCCCCGTTCAGACCGACATCCTCGCCCATCACAACAACCGTCGGATCGCGCTCCATCTCGAGCCTAAGCGCGCTGTTGATTGCATCAATCATCGTCATTTTAGTCATTCAATCACGCGCCGTCCGCCATTCTCCGCATCGTCATCTTCGTCATTCAATCACAATCGCTCGCCATCATGCCTGCCTCAGATTCTTCTTCTCCTCTTCCACTTTCTTCAAATACTCCATCTGCTCCTTCAGCGTCTCGGGCATCTCCGCAAAAACATTTTTGAAAATGTCCTCGGGCTCGGCATGGACGCTCGCCTCCGCCTCTTCAAATGCCTTGTCCACCTCGCCCTTGGCCTCTGCCAGCACCTGCTGTTCGTACTCCTCGTTCCACACCCCGCGGCTTTGCATGTACTTCTGCAGCCTCGGCACCGGATCCTTCTTCCTCCATTCCTCCTCCTCCTGCTTCGTCCGGTACTTGCTCGGATCATCCGAGGTCGAGTGCGGCCCGAACCGGTAAGTCAGGCACTCAATCAGCGTCGCGCCCTCGCCTTTCCGCGCCCTCTCGACCGCCTCCTTCATCGCGGCATAAACCGCGAGCAAGTCGTTCCCGTCCACCTGGATTCCCGCAATGCCGTAGGCGAGCGCCTTCTGCGCAATCGTCTGCGAAGCCGTCTGAATCTTGCGCGGCACCGATATGGCATACAAATTGTTCTCGCATATGAAAATGGCAGGCGCCTTGCTCACGCCCGCAAGGTTCAGGGACTCATGGAACTCTCCCTCGCTGGTCCCGCCATCGCCTATGTAGGCTACGGCCACCCCGTCCTTCTTCAGTATTTTGGCGGCCCAAGCCGCGCCCACGCACTGCGAAAGCTGGCTTCCAATCGTGAACTCGAGGTGCACATCCTCGATGTCCTCGGGCCTTTGCCCGCCCTGAAAAGTGCCCATCGACATGAGGAACATGTACTTGAGCGGCACTCCGCGCGCGAGGAAAACTCCGTGGCTCCTGTACATCGTGAACGCGAGGTCCTGCTTGCCCAGCACATAGGCCGTGCCGACCTGAGTCGCCTCCTGCCCCTCGACTGGCAGGTAGGTGAAAAGCCTGCCCTGCCTTTGAACGCTCATGCACTTCCTGTCGTACTGCCGAACCGTGACCATCAGCCGGTAAATCCTGTCGAGCTCCTCGTTCGTCAGCCGGGGCTCAAGCGACTTGTCCACCCCGCCATTCTCATCGAGAATCTGCAGGTAGTCCACGCTTCCCTCGAAAACCTTTTTCCTTGGCATCAGCAACGACCTCTCAGGCTTCTTGCTTTTTCTCGCGCGCCCCCTTAATAAACAATTCGCCCGCCCTGTACGAGGTTCTCGCAAAAGGCCCGGCTTCGACGGCCAAAAACCCCTTTCCCTTTGCCGCCTTCTTCAAC
>CABMJK010000044.1 GCA_902386535.1 Candidatus Burarchaeum australiense
TACTCATTTGTCTTGAAATCGCTCGTCCTGTAAACCACTGGCCGCGGGTGGAATGACGAAGCGAATATGCGCAGCCCGTCCGCGAGCTTGTCCACGTATTCGTCCTCGCGCCCCTCCTCGATAACCTTGCGCGGGTGCTCGCCGATGTCCGCCATCATGAACTCGGCGCGCAGCAGGCCCACGCCGTCCACGTCGTATTTCGCCACCTTGTTGGCCAGGTCCTTTTCCGCCAGGTTGACGTAAATCTTGGTGCCAGTTATGGTCGCGCCCATGCCAGCACCGCTCACCATCGTCATGCCGCCCGCTGCCGGAGCGCCCTTAGCCTCCTCGTTCCCGCCGCCCAAATCAACCTTGCCCGCGTAAACTATGCCCACATTCGCATCCACCGTAACAATCATGCCGTCCTTCAGCACCTGCGTGGCATTCTTCGTGCCCACTATGCACGGGATGCCCATCTCGCGCGAGACTATTGCCGCGTGCGCGGTCATGCCGCCAGAGTTCGTTATGATGCCGACCGCCTTCTTCATCGCCGGCACGAAGTCGGGCGTGGTCATCTCTGTCACGAGGATTGCGCCCTTCTCCATCTTCTCTATCTCCTTGGATGAAACGATTATCTTGACTGGCCCGCTCGCAGTGCCGGGCGAGGCGGCAAGGCCTCTTGTAAGTACTTTCGCACCTGACATCCCGCTCACCCCCGCGCCTGCGTTTTCGTTTTTCTTCCCGCCCGTGCCCTGCGCCGCAATCACCGCTGCCCTTGCCGCGCCGTTCGGCGACATGGATGCCGAAGCCGGGGCATTTGCCGCCCCGCCCGCTGTCCTGGCTGCGGGAGCCGCTGCACCTGCCGGAGCTGCTTGCGGCATGTTGGCCTTGCCCTCCCTCATCTTCAAAGTAGTGATTGGCCTGCTCTGCACTATGTATGTCATGCCCCTGGCAATCGCCCACTCGATGTCCTGCGGGAACCTGTAGTGCCGCTCGATGTCCCTTCCGTATTTCGAGAGCTGCACAATCTCCTCGTCCGTGAGCTTCTGCTTTTCCTGAAACTCGGCCTTCACCGTCACCTTCTCTGTCTTCCTGTTGATTTTCGCGAACATCCAGGTCTGCTTCGCCACGCTCTTCTGCACGATGTCGAGAATCTTCTTGTTGACCTCATAGTGGTCGGGAGTGAGCGCACCCGAGACGACCGCCTCGCCGAGCCCGTAGGCTCCCTCAATCGTAATGATGTCCTGGTTGTTCGTGAACGGGTCGACTGTAAACATTACGCCCGAGCGCTCGCTCTGCACCATCTCCTGCACGACGGCGGCCAGACCGACCTTCAGGTGGTCGAAGCCCTTCTCCTGCCTGTAGTAGACTGCGCGCGCGCCGAATAGCGAGGCCCAGCACCTCTTCACTGCCTCTATGACTTCGCGCGCCCCCTTCATGTTAACGTAAGTTTCCTGCTGGCCCGCGAAGCTGGCCTCGGGCAGGTCCTCGGCGGTTGCGCTCGAGCGCACGGCCACGTAGATTTCCTGCTGCTCGGTCGGAATCGTCACGCCGCAGAGCTGGTTGTAGGCCGAGGTTATGTCCGCCTCCAGGTCCCCGCTCATCCTTCCGGCCAAAATCAGGGCCTTGATTTCCTCTGCCACGCGGTCCAGTTTCGCCGTGTCCTGCACGTCGAGCCCTTTCGTGATCTCGGCTATCCTCTTGTCAAGCCCGTTGGCTCTTATGAATTTGAAATAGGCCTCGCTCGTGACCACGAAACCCGGCGGCACGGGGAAGCCTGCGGACGTCATCTCGCCCAGGTTGGCGCCCTTCCCGCCGCACGTGCCCACGTCCGTCTTTCTTATGTCCTTGAACCAGAGAATGTCAGCCAACCTTTCACCCGGGTGTTTATCGCCACCGCGTTTTTAATACTTACGACAGGAAAATCACTCATCATGATTGAGGATGAACAGGGGAACATGCGCTGCTGGCGCTGCGGCATGCTGCTGCCCGGCTACGAGCTCAAGATGTGGGAGGGCCAGCTTTACTGCGCCTACTGCTTCCAGGACGTGATGATGACCCGCGAGGACGACGAGAAGACCCGTGCAGCTCATGCAAGGACTCAGGAGGAGGCGGGGCAGGCTAATTATGGCGGGGAAGGCGGTTCGGCCGGAGGCTCAGAAGGCGGCCGTCGCGGGGGTGGCGAATCGGGCATGCGCAGCTGCGAAGTTTGCGGCAGGAGTACGTCCCACGGTCATTACGCTTTCAGCGGAAAGTTCGTTTGCAGCGACTGCCATGCAAAGGAGTCGAAGACCTCGCATGGAGGCTACTGCATGAGATGCGGCCGCGAGTCAAACGAGCTCTACATGCTCGGCGGCGAGCAGCTCTGCATGGAGTGCTTCAGCTCCGAAACTGCCTCGGGCGGCAAGGGCTGGGCCTCGGCGCTGAAGACCGGGGTCGAGAAGCTTTTCGGCATCGGCCACCGGGCGCCGCCGCGCATCCCGCAGGAGGAGCTCGACAAGCGGTTCAAGAAGGAGGTCGAGAGGCGCAAGAAGGAAACTCCGCAGGAGAGTGGGAAGGCGAAGGGCGAAAAAGAAAGTCCGCCTGCGGCCGAAAAGAAAAACTCCTTACGTGGGGATGCGGGAAATGCCTGGCAGCACGAGAAGGAGAAGTTCGAGAAGCGGAAGAAGAACGGGGACGGGAAGAAATGAACGGCGCGCCCCGGACTTTCAGGAAGGGGTAGCTTTTTATACGAGGGCACCCATAATATGCACATGACTTCTGCCCATGTAGGCACTCATGCAGTTCTGCTTCTCCTGCTATTGTCTTTCACAGCTTCGCCAGTCCTGGCAGCTTCAACGCCTGCCCCGGTGCTGCAGAACCTGAACCTGCAGGCCGCGAGGGCCAGCCTGGCTGCTTCGGTGTCCGTGGGCTCGCCGCAGGTTTACGGCGGGGCCGCCATCTTCAAATGTTCCTATGCTGACGACCAGGGCGTGCTCATTCCGCTGGCCAACTGCAGCGTGGTCATAGACGGCCGGCACAATCCCGCGGTCATGGGCCTGAGCGCCGAGAGTTCCTACGGCGAGATACTGCCCGTCGGCACGCACTCCTGGTATTGCTCCTGCTTTGCCGCAGGCTATGAGAAAAAGGAAAGTTCCCCGACGCAGCACATAGTGTTTGCTTCCCAGGAATCCATCGAGTTCCGGGACCAGGCCTCGGCGGCGGTCACCGACGCAAAGACTGCGCTCGCAGAGGCCAAGCAGAAGGGCGAGAACACTGTCGATTCCGAAAAGGCGCTGTCGGAGGCCGAGGCTGCACTGCTGCAGGGAAATTTCAGGCTTGCGAATACGCTGGTGGCCAATGACGATTTATTGGCGGGCCACTCCAACACGCAGGGCCGGATTTTCGACATGGGCCTTTTGCTCGTGCCGCTGCTCTTCCTCGGAGTGGTATTCGTCGGGCTGCTGTTCATCTTCATGAGGAAGTAAGCCAAAAGTTGGTGCGCTACGGATGCGGAATGCACTTTTTATACCTTTAAAGGCATAATTATTGAGCATGAACAACCAGCGAAAAGTAGTTGTGCGTGCACCTGCGAATCCTGCCTTCAGCGTAAACCGTGCTTTTACAAGGCTGCATGAAGATGCGGCTGTCGTTCTTCCCCTAAGTAGGGAAAATAGGCATCTGATTAGGACCTACGTAAACGAACATCCTGACAAACAGGAACTAATTGCGCGCTTCTGGAAAGGCCTAAGCTTCGAAGAATCCGCCATACCGGAATCCATGAGGCAAATGATACAAACCAAAGTAATCGAATCTGCAGAAAAGCTGAAATTACGTGGTGGCAAAGGCGTGATTATTGACCTCGGCTGCTGGGATGGAAAACTCATCGCTTTCCTGAGAGAACGACATTTTATGGCCTTTGGCGTGGATTTAGTCAGGCATCCTGATATGCCAGAAAAGAATTTTATTGAAGGTTCTGCCGAAGAAATTCCAAGAAAAGACAATTCAGTGTGTCTATTCATCGATTCCTTTACCACGCAATTTACCGACTTGGATGCTTCGGTCGGAGAAATCTTTCGAGCATTGACGCCCGGCGGCAGGACCATTGTAGTGCACCATCACCTGGAAAAAGTTCGAGTTTTTTTGAAAGAACAGAGCATCCCGCTAGAAGAAAAGCTGAGGGATTTAAAAGAAAAAGGCGAAACTGATCTTCCGTTGCCTCTGTTGAATCTCTTTGCAAATTCCTTTGAAAACAAAAAAGCGGCAGTCGATTTTTACAAATCCAAAGGTTTCCGAGTTTTGGAAATATGGGCTGCGATTGACCACACCACTGAAACCTGCCTTGCCTTTTTGGTGGTTCTAGAAAAACCAGCGGCTTAGTTAAATGCCGTTCCACCAACTAGCTAATTTCCTTTAGCCAGCATCTCAATTCCCGGCAGCTTCGCGCCCGAGAGGAATTCTATGAGCGCCTTGCCCGAAAGGCTGACATAGCCGAGGCTTTTCTTGTCAATCCCGAACTTGTCCAGCGCGGACAGCGTGTGCCCGCCGCCCAGCAGCGAGAAGGCCTTCGAATGCTCGACCCCTCGCAGCAGGAAGCGCGTGCCGTCTTCGAACCTCTCGTCCTCGTAAACTCCTGCCGGCCCGTTCATCAGTATGGTGCCCGCATCGCGCACGAACTCGAGATAGCGCTTCGAAGTCGCGAGCCCGATGTCCTTTATCTGCGCGTCAACCGGGAGCGAGGCAACGGGACACTCCTCCCGCTTGCCGTTCCTTTCGAACGCCACGTCGCGCGGGATTTCCACTATATGCGGATTCTCCTTCAGCAGCTTCTTCGCCCTTTCCAGGTCCTTCATCACGCCCTTTGACTCGAGGAACTCGCGCGTGGGCTTGCCCACGTCCCTGCCCGACGCCACGAGGAAAAGGCTGCCGAGCACGCCGCACGTGAGCGCCTTCAGCAGCTTCTTCTGCGCCACCCAATATTCAATCACGGGCAGTGAATCCTCGGGCTTCGCGCCCCCGAGTATGAACACCACAGGCGGTTCCGGCTTCTCCATCTGCCTGAGCGCGTTGAGCTCCTGCTCCATCACCCGGCCCGCGAGCACGGGCAGCTTGCCCGCAAATCCCACAACTGAAGCCTGCGCCCTGTGCGCCACTGAAAGCGCGTCGAGCACGAAAAAGTCTGCCAGCGGTGCGAGCTCCCGCACTATTGTGGAATTTCGCGGCTCTCCTGTTGTCTCATCATCCAGGAATCTTACATTGTCCAGCAACACGACCTCGCCAGGCTTCATGGCCCTTACCGCGGCCTTGGCTTTTTCCCCCGCCACGTCGGGCACGAACTTCACGGTCAGGCCCGCCTTCTCGGAAAGAATCTTCGCGTGCTGCTCGAGCGGAATGAAATCGTAGTCTCCCTTCCTGCCCTGGTGCGCCAGCACGACGACCTTTGCCTGCTTCCCCGCCAGCTCCTTCACGGTCGCCGCGTGCGCCACGAGTCTCCCGCTCACCTCGATTTTCTTCGTCTTCTCGTCCACGGGCGAGTTGAGGTCAGCGCGCACAAGCACGACCTTGCCGGCGAAATCGAAATCATCCATTGTCTTGAATCGCACTCCATCCCCTCCTCCTTGCATTTCCAGACCAGCTTTCTCCCGCCTAGCCCTTGCCGCACGCCTTCTTCAGCCCCGAGAGCTGCACGCCGGACATGATGAACCTGAACTCGTGCTTCAGGCCCATGACCTCGTAGGCCACCATCTTCACCTGCGCCTTGCCCAGCGCCAGGTCCCTCTCCTGCGTGATGCTCTCAACGTAGTCGAGCGGTATCATGTAGGTCTGGCCGTCGATGGCAGCGCGCAGCCCGCCCTCGTACATGTCTATGGCGCCAATCGAAGTTCCGGTGATGTCGCTGTAGAGCGGCATATGCTCGCGTAATTTTCCAAGTTCCATCCCAATCATCTCCGAGGTTCGCGGGTCTCGGCCTTTCCGAGTTCCCGCGCCCTCATTCCGCGCTTCAATCCTTGAATATCACCTTGTGCAGCTCCTTGCTGATCTTCATCGGGTCCTTGTTCTGCCACACGTTCCTGCCCACGGCAAAGCCCGCCGCGCCAGCCCTCATGACCTCGCGCGCCTTGGCCAGGAACTCGGCGTCCGTGAGCTTGCTCCCACCGCTCGAAATCACGCGGGTCCTCTGCGCCGCCTCCACCACTTTCCTGAAGCTCTCGACGCTGCCGGTGTAATTCACCTTCGTGACATCCGCCCCGAGCTCGAGCGCAACGCGCGCGGCATAGGCGATGACCTCGGGCCTCTTCTCGTCGGGCACGTACCTGCCTCGTGGGTAGGCCCACACGATGGTCGGTATGCCATAGTCCATGGCCTCGCTCTGTATCTGCGCGAACTCGCGGAACATCTGGGCCTCATGCGGAGAGCCCACGTAAATCGTGTAGCCTATCGCGTCGGCCTCCAGCTTTATCGCGTCCTTCACCGTGCCTAGCGGCGCGCTGTAAACCTCGTCCTTCGGCACGATTTCGGTCCGCCCGTTCAGTTTCAGCACGAGCGGCGTCTTCCAATGGTTCGCGTAATCGTACTTGTAGGCAATGCCCTTCTGCACCACCATGCCCGTGAAGCCGCCCTTGTCCGCAATCTTGAAAACGTATTCGGGGTTGATGTTCTTCTCGTTGAAGTCGCGCGGCCCGTGCTCCATGCCCTGGTCCATTGCGCAGAGCATTATCTTGCCCTTCCTGCAAATCTTCCCGAACCGCTTCTCGAATTCGCCCATCGCAACAACCTCCCGCGCAATTTATTCCGCTCTCTCGCTTCCTTCCATCACTTCCTCTTCACATGGAACTTATGAATAGCATGAATGAACCTCACCGTGCCGCTGCGCGAGCGCATGACTATCGAATGGGTCTCGCAGCCCGTGCTCGTGAAGTGCACGCCCCTGAGCAGCGCGCCATCGGTCACGCCGGTCGCCACGAACAAGACCGTGTCGCCCTTTGCCATCTCCTCCATCGTGAGCTTCCTGTCCAGGTCGCCGCCGCCCACGCCCATGTCCTTTGCCCGCTTCTTCTCCTCCTCGCTCCTCCACTTCAGCCTGCCCTGTATCTCGCCGCCCAGGCACTTGAGAGCTGCCGCGGAAATCACGCCCTCGGGCGCGCCGCCGATGCCAATGAGCATGTCCACACCCCTGTTCTCGAGCGAGGGCGCGAGCGCTCCCGAGACGTCGCCGTCGCCTATTAGCATTATGCGCGCGCCGGTCTTCCTGACCTGCTCGACCAGCGACTTGTGCCTGTCCCTTTCCAGAATCACGACGGTCATGTCCTCCACTGCCTTGTCCAGCTTGCCGGCCACCGCATGGACGTTGTCCTTCACGCTCGCATCCAGGTCAATGGCGCCAACGGCCAGCGGCCCGACTGCAATCTTGTCCATGTAGGTGTCGGGCGCGTGCAAAAGCTTGCCGTGAGGCGCGGCAGCCAGCACCGAAATCGCGTTCGGCAGGCCCTTCGCGGTCATGTTCGTGCCCTCGAGGGGGTCCACCGCAATGTCGAACTTCGGCAGCTCGCCCGCGCCGTGTCCGCTCCCTTCGCCGCCTTTCGCGCCCCGGCCGACCTTCTCCCCTATATATAACATGGGCGCCTCGTCCCGCTCGCCCTCGCCAATCACTATCCTGCCCTCGAAGTCCAGCGCGTTCATGCGCGCGCGCATCTCCTCCACCGCTGCGCGATCGGCCGCATCGGCGTCCCCGCGGCCCATCCACTTGGCGCTCGATATGGCCGCGGCCTCGGTCACGCGCACGAATTCCAAGGCAATGTTCCTGTCCATTTTCTCCCCAGGGAAAATTATACAGCAATGTTTTTAAATCAGGTTTGCGCGCCGCCCGATTCCCCCGTCGATGCATATGTTTTTAAGGTTCCTGCGCGAATCCTTACCCATGGAAATCATAAACAATCTTGGCGGGATATTCCGGTTTACGTACGGCTGGGTAAGGCAGAGCGAGGCGCAGCGGCTCTATGTTCGCGTGTTCCTCATGAACATGGTTGCAGTTTTAGTCGCACTTTTGGGCTTTGCCTTTTTGTTCGGCGGCGTGATGGCTGCCGCGTTGCCCTCATCCTACTCGAGTTCCGCTGATGCCAGCATGTCCAAATGGTTCTCGGCTTTCACGGGCCTTGGAATCGCCGGCGTAATCGTCGGCTTCCTGCTCATGGTGCTCGCGGCCCTGATTTCCACGTACTACAACGTCCTCCCGACGTTCAGCGCGCTGCGCGCCAAGGGCCTTGAAACCGTGCAATGGGACAGGGGAAAGCTGCTCGGATACATCTGCTTTGTCATCGTTGATTTCTTCTATACTGCGCTGAGCCTTCTTGACAAGAGGGGGCTCGCGGTGGTCGTCGCCTTCTGGCTGTGCCTCCTGCTGGCAGTATTCTCGCCAATGCACGCGGCCTTCGGCCTGTTGACGGTCGTGCTGGCCTTCGCGTACTTCATAGTGATAATATACAATGCCATGCGCCTGTATGCCGGCCTGCCGATTTACCTCTCAAAGGGGATGAGCATAACCGAGTCGCTCGGGCAGTCCTGGGAGCTTACCAAGGACAAGGCCTTCGCGGTTTTCGGCCTCTCCCTCGTACTCGGCCTGACCTGGGCGATTCCCATAATGGTAGTCGCCATGGGCGTTGAGCTTGTGATGCAGGTAGTGGTCCTGATGGGCTTTGTGGGCTTGGCTGTCTCCGGGCCTGGCGCCATTTTGGTTGGCGTCATCCTGTTTGTGCTGCTATACATGGCCTTCCGCATGCTCGTAAACGTCCTGATGACCTTCGTGATGACCTACCTGATGGTGGGCATTTACGACCAGCTGCTGCAGGAGAAGAGCGGTGCGAAATCCGCCCCGATGCCCCGGGCTCCCCGGCCTTCCGAAGCCGCTGCGAACGAGGCCGGCGAGGAGATGCCGGAGCCCGCCCCGAGGCGGGCGGCGCCAAGGGGCGCTCCGAAGGCCGCGCCGAGGAAGGGCGGCAGGCGCTAGTTGACTTTGTTGGCGGAGCCTTCTTACTCCGCCCAACCCCGCAATAACCTATTTAAATACGTTCCCTCCTAATATGGCTACTTCTTCGTCGAGTTTTCTGACGAATTCCGAAGTAAGGTTTGAATCTGAAGACACTACGCGCCCCCGCGGCACGAAAATCTTCGGGTTGTTTAAATGGGTCACCTTAAGGGCCATAAGAGGGGCTCCCTTGCATTCAGGCCGCGTAGGCGTGCGCAGTCAGTAATGGCGCGCATCACCAGCTGGCCGGCAATCGAGGCCGTCGGACCACTCGGCTTTGCGGGCTACAAGGCCGGCATGACTTCCGTTTCTTTCATCGACGATTCAACCTCGCCCTCGAAGGGCCTGGAAATTTCTGCTTCTGCGACCATTATTGAAGTTCCCCCGATTACCGTTTACGGCTACCGCGCATACATCGAAGGCTATGGCGGAAAGCGCGCGCTCTGCGATGTCGTGGCGCAGGACGAGAAGCTGCTCAAGGTGCTGGGCTTCAGCAAGGCGCCCAACGGCACCCCTCTGATTGAGAAGCACATGAACGAACTGACTGGCTTCTCCCTGCTCGCGATTTCCAAGCCCGAGATGACCGGCATAGGCGCGAAAAAGCCCGTGCGCATGGAGCTCGCGGTTGGCGGCAAGAGCGCGAAGGAAATGTATGATTATTGCAAGTCAGTGCTCGGCAAGGAGCTCCACATAACTGACGTTTTCAAGGAGGGCGAGTTCGTGGACGCGATTGCCGTGACGAAAGGCAAGGGCTGGCAGGGCGCGGTCAAGAGGCTCGGCGTCGCGCAGCAGCGGCGCAAGGCAACTGGTAAGCGCAGGCATGTCGGCACGCTCGGCCCGTGGCACCCGGCGAAGGTCATGTACACCGCGACGATGGCGGGACAAATGGGCTTCCACCGCCGCACGGAATACAACAAGAGGATTCTGAAGATGGGCACGGACCCGAAGGACATCGTGCCTGCGGGAGGCTTCCTTCACTTCGGCAACGTGAAGGGCGATTACGTTGTTTTGAGGGGCTCGATAGCGGGCCCGGTGAAGAGAATCGTGAGGCTGAGGAAGGCGATGCGGCTCGTGGGCGTGGCCCCGAAGAAGCCCGAGCTCAAGTACATATCGCTCAGGTCGAAGCAGGGTTGAAATCGGATGGGCATGAACGTGATGATGCGGGACACGAATATGACTTGTGAATAACGGTTGATGATCATGAAAGCGAATGTTTACACACTGGCCGGCGATGAGCGCGGAAGCGTCGAGCTCCCGCAGCTTTTCAGCGAGCCGATAAGGCACGACCTCATCGCGCGCGCGGTGCTGGCCGAGGAGAGCAGGACGCGCCAGCCGAAGGGAGCCTACAAGTGGGCCGGCCTTCAGACGAGCGCCGAGTACCGCGGCAGGAAGGAGGAGTACGGCTCGATAAAGAACAAGGGTATTTCGCGTTTGCCCCGTGAAAAGCTGCCCAAGGGCAGGTTCGGAAAAGTCAGGCGCGTGCCTTTCTCGGTGAAGGGAAGAAGGGCGTTCCCGCCGAACGTGAATGAGATCCTGGTCGAGAAGATAAACGAGAGGGAAAGGCAGAAGGCCATGCGGAGCGCGCTGGCCGCGACGGTGAGCAAGTCGCTCGTGAAGGAGCGCGGCCACCTGGTCGATGCCCTGAAATCCTACCCGGTCGTGATTGAGAATGCGTTCGAGGCGCTTTCAAAGACAAAGGATGTCGTGACGGTGCTCGGCAAGCTCGGCTATTCGTCCGACATGGCCCGCGCGCGCAGGAACTCAAAGCCCCGCAGCGGCGTGATGGGCGGAAGGCGCGGAGGCACGAAGCGGCCGAAGTCGCTGCTCATAATAGTGGCCGAGGACAAGGGCATCGGCAAGGGCGCGCGCAACATCTCGGGTGTCGACGTGGCGCTCACGGACAAGCTCTCGGCGAGGCTGCTCGCGCCGGGCACGCACCCGGGCCGGCTCGCGATTTTCAGCGAGGCTGCGATCGAGAAGCTCAGGAAATGGTAAGTTCAGGATTGATTGGAATTTGTGAATGGTGGAACGCGATTGGGAAAATGATGGATTGGAATTTGTGAATGGTGGAAAAATGACTTTGCTTTACCCGATAACAACCGAAAAAGCCGTCGGCATGATCGAGCGCGAGAACAAGATAATCTTCATGGTCGAGAAAAGCGCGACCAAGGCGCAGATAAAGAAGGAGGTCGAGGCCGAGTTCGAGGTCAAGGTCGAGAGCGTCAACACGCTTATAACGCTTGACGGGAAGAAGAAGGCCTTCGTGAAGCTCAAGCCGGGCTTCTCGGCCGACGAGGTCGCGGCCAAGCTGAAGATTGCGTAAGTGATGTGATAGGATGGGCAAACCACTGACTCAGCAGAGAAGGGGCAAGGGATCGCCCTCATTCAGGCGGCCGTCGCACAGGTTCAAGGCAGACGTCATGATGCGCGGCTACGACCAGCTCGAGCGCGAGGGCGTGCTCAACGCCAAGGTGCTGGACTTCGTGGATGACCCTGCGAGGACTGCATTGCTCATGGAAGTCTTGTGCGAGAACGGCGAGAAGAGGATGCTCATAGCTCCCGAAGGAATCCAGAAGGGCGGGCCGGTGCAGTTCGGCGTGAAGGCCAGCGTGGCGCCGGGCAATGCGCTGCCCCTTTCGCTCATACCCGACGGCACGCCCATATATAATATAGAGTCGGCCATGGGGGACGGCGGCAAGTTCGTGCGGAGCGCGGGAACCACGGCATTCATAATCTCACACGAGGAGAAGAGCGTCATGGTGCGCATGCCCTCGAAGCAGGTGAAGGAGTTCGACCCGCGCTGCCGGGCGCAGATAGGCGTCGTCTGCGGCGGCGGGCTCACCGAGAGGCCGATGATGAAGGCAGGAGTGATGCACTACAAGGCCCATGCCCGCAACCTTTACTGGCCGCACGTGCGCGGAGTCGCGATGAACGCAGTCGACCACCCGTACGGCGGCGGACAGCACCACGCGGGCAAGCCCACGACAACCGCCCGCGGCACGCCTCCGGGCAGAAACGTCGGGCACCTGGCTGCACGCACCACGGGCAGGCTGTCGGCAGCCAAGCAGGAGCTGAAGAAGCAGCACAGGAAAAACAGGTGAACGTGAATGGCACGAAAATACACTTTCAAGGGCAAGTCGATTGAGGAGCTGCAGGCTCTCACGGTCGACGAGTTCTCGCGCATAATCAAGTCTCGCAAGAGGCGCATGCTCAACCGCGGCAATCCGCGGCTGAAGAAGCTGCTCGAGAAAATCGCGAAGGCGCGCAAGCTCATAGCCGCGGGCAAGGACAAGGTGATAAGGACGCACGTGCGCGAGGCGCCCATCCTACCCGAGTGGGTGGGCCTGAAGTTCGGCATTCACAACGGCAAGGAGTTCAAGCAGGTCCTGATAAAAGAGGAAATGGTCGGGAGGCGGCTCGGCGAGTTTGCCCACACGACCGGCAGAGTGCTTCACAGCGGCCCGGGAGTCGGAGCAACGCGCGGAAGCAAGTTCATCCCGCTCAAGTAGATTGGAAATTTGTGCAACCGGTGGAACGAATGGTGGAATTCAGGTACGGGTTCGTGCCCAAGAAGGGCGAGAAGGTCGCGCGAGCGCAGGCCTTCGACATCGACGTGTCCTACAAGGACCTGTGCGAGGTCTGCTCGGAAGTGCGCGGCACAATGGCGGAGCCCGCGCTCACCACCCTGGCCCTCGCCGCCGAGGGCAAGATTCCAATACGCTTCAGGCGCCACAACAAACGGCTCGGGCACAGGCGCGAGCTGGGCGGCAGGCAGGGAAGGTACCCGAAGAAGGCCGCGGGGCTCGTGCGCAAGCTGCTCGAGAACGCGGTCGCGAACGCCAACGCGCTCGGGCTGCAGGCGCCGTACATCGCCCACATCGCCGCGAACAAGCAGCGCATCTACCCGCGCATGGCGCCCAAGGGCAGGCGGAACAGGAACGATTACGAGACGGCCCGCATCGAGGTCGTGCTCAAGGAAATGGAAGTCGAGCGCGCCGAGGTCACGAAGAAGGAGCCGCGGCTGCTGCAGGTGAAGATGCAGGCGCAGAAGATGGCCGAAAAGGCGCAGAAGGCCGCAAAGGAAGCAGCGAAGACGGCGAAGCCGGAAGTCAAGGCAAAGGCAACCGTGTAAGTTTGAAACGTGATATTGATGGCAATTGAAAGAAAATTCATCGAGGATTCGATCGGCATACACCACATAGCGAAGTTCCTCGAGACCGAGCTGGACCGCGCGGGCTTCTCGGGCGTGGAGATTCAGCGCACGCCGATGGTCACGCGCATAGCAGTCGCGGTCACCAACCCGGGCCGCGTCATCGGCAAGAAGGGCAAGTCGATACGCGACCTCACCGACATGATTCACAGCAAGTTCGGCATCGAGAACCCGCAGATAAGCGTGGTCGACATAACCAACACCGAGTTGGAGCCGCGCCTCGTAGCGAAGAAGACCGTCAAGATGATCGAGATGGGCAAGAACATCCGCCGCATAATGCACGGCTCGCTCAAGACCATAATGGATTCGGGTGCGCTGGGCGCAGAGATAGTGGCGAGCGGAAAGATAGCCGCCAAGGGAGGCAGGGCAAAGCGGCTCCGCGTATTCGCCGGCTACCTGCCCAAGGCTGGCGAGCCCGCGCGCCTCGTGAAGCGCGCCCACGTCACGGCGTACCCGAAGTCGGGCGCCATCGGAGTTCTCGTAAGCATCGTGCTGCCAGGGACAGTGTTCCCGGACAAGAAGGAAATCAAGAAGGTCGAGCTGCCCCGCATAATTTCCGAGGCAGAGGTCGAGAAGCCCCAGGGAGAATAGGCAGGATGCGTGGAATGGATTGAAATATGGAGAATAGTTGATTGCGATGGCCATTCTGAGAATGCGGGATTTGCAGGAAATGGACGCCAAGTCCATGTCGGCCAAGCTGGCCGAGCTCAAGCGCGAGCTCAGCATAGAGCGGAGTTCCGCGGCGGGCGTCGGCAGGACCGCGAACTCGGGAAAGATACGGGCGCTGAAGCGCACGATTGCGCGCGTGCTCACGGTGGCAAGGATAAAGGGCATCAAGCTTGAGCCCGTTGCCACGCCGAAGGCCGAAGCAAAGCCGGCGGCGAAGGCCGAGCCCAAGGCGAAGGAGGCGGCGAAGCCCAGGACCGAGGTCAAGCCCGCAGTTAAAGCGGAAGCAAAATCCGCAGTGAAGACCGAGTCAAAAAACGTTTCTCCGAAATTTTCGGAAATAATCGGCGAAGTGAAGAAGGAGCAGTGAGGTAAAACGGAAAAAATGAGGTGAATGTAAAAGTGAGCGAAATATGTCCCAAATGCGGGCTGCCACTCGAGATTTGCGCCTGCGAGGCCCTCGAGAAGGAGGAGTCCAAGAAAATCAAGGTGTTCGAGACCAAGAAGAAATTCAGGAAACTCGTAACCATCATAGAGGGCCTTGACGACGCGGATCTTTCCAAGACAGCAAAGGATCTGAAACAGAAGCTCGCGTGCGGCGGGACTGCCAAGGACGGTATGATAGTGCTGCAGGGTGCGCACAAGGAAAAGGTGAAGGGCGTCCTCGTGTCCCTCGGCTACCTGCCCGAGAGCATAAACGTGGTTTGAGCATGGGTTGATGGCGTGATAAATCCCGCGAACCTGATGCAACACGAGCTCATCGGCCTGTCCGTGCGGATTGTCGGAAGCGCCGACCGCAAGCAGGTCGGCATGCGCGGCAAAGTCGTGGACGAGACGAAGAATATGCTGGTGATGGAAAAGGATGATGGAAAAACGCTCCGCATGGCAAAGGTCGGCCGCACGTTCCGCTTCTCGCTCGGAAAGGAGAAGTGCGATGTGGAGGGCGCGAAAATCGCCTTCGACCCGGTCGAGCGCGTGAAAAAGTGCGCGGGCATGAGGGCGAAGGTCGTGCGCGGAAACGCGGGCGCGAAAAAGCAAAGGTCGTGGAAAGAATCGTGAAATGACGCCGGGAAGAAACGGATGAAAAATAACGGTGATTATGATGGCAGAATGCAATGATGTGAATTGTTTCGTGCACGGGACCATACGGACCCGCGGCTCGATGCTCGAGGGCAAGGTCGTGAGCGACAAGGCCCGGCACACGGTCATCGTCGAGAGGGATCTCGTGAGGATGGTGCCGAAGTACGAGAGGTACGCCCGCTCGAGTTCCCGCATCCCGGCGCACAACCCGGACTGCATCGCCGCCAAGGTCGGCGACGTGGTGCAGATAGCCGAGTGCAGGAAGATAAGCAAGACCAAGGCGTGGACGGTTGTCAAGATTCTCGCAAAGGGCGAAGAGGCCGGAATTGCCGGCAAGCACGAGGAGAGAAAGGCAGTGAAGAGCGAGAAGGCGGAGAAAGCCGAGAAAAACGAAAAACAGGGTTGATGAAATGAAAGGCGTTGCAGCCAACATACCGAAAGCGCTCCACACGGGCAGCAGGCTCCTGTGCGACGACAACAGCGGAGCGCGCATCGTGCAGATAATCGGCGTGCTCGGCTGGCACGGCGCGCGGGCGCAGTATCAGTCCGCGGGCATCGGCGACGAGATCATAGTCGCGGTGAAGAAGGGCTCCCCGCAGATGAAGAAAAAGGTCGAGAGGGCGCTCATAGTCAGGCAGAAGAAGGAGTTCCGGCGCGCGAACGGCCTGCGCGTGAAGTTCGAGGACAACGCGGCCGTGCTCGTGGACGACCAGGGGCTGCCGAAGGGAACCGAAATCAAGGGCGCCATCGCGCGCGAGGTTGCCGAAAGCTTCCCGAAGGTCGCGGCCATTGCAGCCGCAGTAATGTGAGTTGTGCGAACCGTTGATGAATTGTTGAATCATGGGTTGATGTTATGATGATGTCAAAAAGCAAGCAGCCGCGAAAGCAGAGGAAGGCGCGCTACGAGATGCCGCTCCACCTGCGCAGGCACTTCATGGGCGTGCACCTGAGCAAGGAGCTCAGGCAGAAGCTGGCCACGGGCCGCAGGAGCCTGCCGGTCGTGAAGGGCGACAAGGTGAAGATAATGCGCGGAAAGCGCAAGGGCCAGACGGGCAAGGTAACCGAAGTGGACCTTTCGTCTGCCGTGGTTTACGTCGAGGGAATGGTGAGGGGCAAGTCCCGCGGGACCGAGGTGCTCATCCCCATACAGCCCTCGAACCTGCTGTTGATTGACGGAGATTTCATGAAGAAGGGAAGGAAGGAGGTCATAGACAGGACCAAGGCGGTCGGCGGCGCGAAGCAGCCGACGGCAAGGACATCTGAAAAAACGGAAAAAACTTCTGAAAACGTAAAAGGTGTTTGAATTGGGTAACAAAGGAAGCTCAAAGCACATGAACCGGATAGCGGCACCGCAGTTCGCGGCCCCTGAGCGCAAGACTTCGGTCTGGTTGGCCAAGCCCATGGCGGGCAGGCACGCGCTGGACCAGTGCATTTCCGTTCGCGCCCTCGTACGCGACTCGCTCGGGCTCGCAGCGGACACGCGCGAAACCGCGCGCATACTGCAGTCCGGCGAGGTTCTGCTCGACGGCAAGGTAACGCGGGACTCGAAGGCGCCCATCGGCCTGATGGACGTGGTCTCGATGCCCAAGATAGGCAAGTATTACCTGGTGCTCATCGACAAGAAGAGCCGCATACTTCTGAAGACCATCGACAAGGCCAAGGCCGGCTCAAAGCTGTGCAAGATAATGGGCAAGCACAGCGCCCAGGGCGGCAAGGCGCAGCTCAGCCTGCACGATGGCAGGACTTTGCTGGCTGACAATTCCTACAGGGTTGGCGATACGGTGAAGCTGAAGCTGCCCGAATGCACGATAATGGGTGCACTCAGGCTCGAGCCCGGTGCGCGGTGCCTCATCGTGCGCGGCAAGCACGCGGGCGTTGTGGCGCGGCTCAAGGAAGTCATGAAGGGAAGCGAGACGCTCGACGCCAAGGCCGTGCTAGATGCGGAAGGCAAGGAGCAGATAATCACGCTGAAGAATTACCTGTTCGTGGTTGGTGACGAGATATGAGCGAAGGATTGAATCCAATGCAGGCGCTGGCGGTCGAGAAGGTGACGCTCAACGTGGGCGTGGGCACCTCTGGCCAGGAGCTGGAGAACGCGAAGCTGCTGCTCAAGAGGCTCACCACCAGGACTCCGGCAACCACCTATGCGCGCCACCGGAACCCGGTGTTCAAGCTAAGGAAGGGCGACGCGATAGGCGCCAAGGTCACGCTGCGCAAGGCGCCCGCGCTCGAACTGCTGAACAGGGCGTTCGACTGCGTGGGCCGCAAGCTCTCGGCGCACTCGTTCGACAAGCGCGGGAACTTCGCGTTCGGCATTCGCGAGTACATCGACTTCCCGGGCATGAAGTACGACCCGCAGATAGGCATGATGGGCTTCGAACTCGCGGTCACGGTCAAGAGAAAGGGCGGCGCGCGCGTGCTCACGCGAAGGCGCGGAAAGGCCCAGCCCCGCAACAAGTATTCGGTGAAGAAGCAGGAGTCCATGGACTTCGTGAAGAGCATGTTCAACGTGGAACTGGTGTGATGGCGAGACGTGTGAATTTGGCGTGATGATGCAGAAAAATGTGTGATAAAATGGCTGAAGAGAAAAAACCGAAAACCGACAAGATAAGCCTGAAGCAGCTCTCCCGCTTCAAGGGCAGGGGCACTAGGAAGTGCCGCTTCTGCGGGAATGCGCGGGGAATCGTGAGGCGCTACGGGCTGAACATCTGCAGGCGCTGCTTCCGCGAGGTTGGCGAAAGCATAGGTTTCAGGAAGTTTTAGGTGATATGATATGGTTAACGACCCATTGGCCGATGCGCTC
The DNA here is from genome assembly GCA_902386535.1 of Candidatus Burarchaeum australiense. Classification (GTDB taxonomy): domain Archaea; phylum Micrarchaeota; class Micrarchaeia; order Burarchaeales; family Burarchaeaceae; genus Burarchaeum; species Burarchaeum australiense. The sequence goes on from CABMJK010000044.1 coordinate 17,740, forward strand.
AACGTCATAAGGACACACGAGATTGCCGGCAAGTCCGAATGCACGATAGACCCGGCGAGCAAGCTCGTGCGCGAGGTCCTGCTCATCTTCCAGCGCAAGGGTTACCTTGGCGACGTAGAATTCGTCGACAACGGCACGAGCGGCACTTTCAAGCTCCAGCTCGTCGGAAAGATAAACTCGTGCGGGGTCATAAAGCCGCGGTTCGCGGTCAAGAAGACGGACTGGAACAAGTGGGAGCAGCGCTACATCCCGAGCAGGGACTTCGGCATGCTCATAGTCTCGACGCCCAAGGGCCTGATGACCAACGCCGAGGCGAAGGAAAAGAACACAGGTGGCAGGTTGATCGCTTATGTCTATTAGTGTCCCCGTATCAGCTAGCATAAAAATGCCGGAAGGCGTGACCGCGCAGCTAGACGGCACCAACATCGTCGTCAGCGGCAAGGCCGGCAAGTCGCGCCGCTCCTTCGACCCGCGCAAGCTGAAGGTCGAGGTCAAGGGCGGCGAGATTCTGCTCGAGAGCACCACCACCGGGATGCTGAACACGTTCTCGAGTCATGTGAAGAACATGGCCCTGGGCGCGAGCGAGGGCTACACGGTGAACATGAAGACTTTGCATTCGCACTTCCCGATGTCGTTCGAACTCAAGGGCAAGGCACTGCTGATAAAGAACTTCCTGGGCGAGAAGAAGCCCAGGCATTCGCCCATAGCCGGCGACACGAAGGTGGAAGTCAAGGGCACGGACCTGAAGATAAGCGGGCCGAGCAAGGACGACGTGGGGCAGACGGTCGCGAACATCAAGACCACGCTCCGCATCCGGAAGCGCGATTCGCGCGTGTTCCAGGATGGCTTGTACGAGGTAGAAGAGTAAGTGAAGAACAATTGCATGGTGATAGTGGATGGTAAAATTCAGGAAAAGGAAAAATCACCCGACCTTCGCGCGCATGAACTACGGCCGCACGAAGCGCTCGCGCATAGGCAAGGCGTGGAGGCACCCGCGGGGCCACGACAACAAGCAGAAGGTGGCGAAGGCCTACGTTCCGGCCCTGCCCGCCATCGGCTACGGTCAGCCCCGCGCAACGCGGCATATGCACCCGAGCGGCGTGAGGACAACTCTCGTGCGGAACATCGCGCAGGCCATGACCGCGAAGGAAGCCATAATAATTGCAGCCGGCATCGGACGGCGCAAGCATGACGCTATACTGAAGATTGCGAAGGAGAAGAAGTTGAAGGTGATGAACTCATGAGCATATCCACGGCAAAGCGTTTGGCTGCCAGCATCCTCAAGGTCGGTGAGAATCGCATACGCATAGCCGGCGGCGAGGACAAGGCCGCCAGCGAGGTGCTTACGCGCGATGACGTGCGGGGACTCATAGACCGCGGCGCAATCTACGCCCAGGAGGCCCGGGGAGTTTCGCGCTTCCGTGGCAGGCGCAAGGCCCTGCAAAAGGCCCTCGGACGGAGAAAGGGCAGGGGCGGCCGCAAGGGCAAGAAGTATTCCAACGTCTCGAGGAAAACGCAGTGGATGAGCCGCGTTCGCGCGCAGAGGGGGCTCTTGAGCGAGTTGATGGCAGACGGCAGCATCGAGCACAAGACCTACCGCCACACCTACAACATGATAAAGGGCGGAAACTTCAAGAGCCGGGCAACCATGGTGTCGCACCTGAAGGACAGCGGGCTGCTCAAGGCCAAGGAAGTCAAGGCAGGCGCGGCCGGAAGCGCGAAGGCAACCGGGACCGGCGGAAGCGCGAAAGCCGGAACCAAATCAGCAGGCAAAACTTGATGATTGATGATAGGGGGAATTCACATGGCACGAGCAACAGGACCCATATATAGCGTCAAATTCAGGCGCAGGCGCGAGAACAAGACCAACTACGCGCGCAGGCTGGCGCTCCTAAAGTCGGGCAAGACCCGGCTTGTCATCAGGAGCACCAACAGGCAGGTGCTGGTGCAGTTCGTGAACTTCGGGGAGAAGGGCGACATGACCCTCTGCTCGGCGAATTCCAGCGCGCTCGAGAAATTCAACTGGAAGCCGAAGAGGAATCTCCCGACCGCTTATCTCACGGGCATGCTCGCTGGCAAGATCGCCGTGCGCAAGGGCGTGAAGGACGCGATACTCGACTCGGGCCTGAGCACGCCGACCAAGAGCTCGGTGCTCTTCAGCGCATTGCAGGGTGTGGTGGACGCGGGCGTTACGGTGCCCCACGGAGAAGGGCTCGTGGACGAGAAGAGGCTGAAGGGAGCGCACATTGACGCTTATGCGAAATCCAAGGGCGGACCGGGCTCGCTTGAGGCCGAGTTCGAGAAGGTCAAGAAGGCAGTGATGGAGGCTGGTGGTTAGCGATGGCATTCAAACGATCCCCAAGATACGAGGAAGAGGAGGAGGCGCCCTGGACGCCCAAGACCGACATCGGCAAGAAGGTCGCCAATCACGAGATAAGCTCGATAGACTCGGTGCTCGAGACCGGCAAGCCCATACGCGAGCACCAGATAGTGAATGCGCTTCTCCCGAACCTCACGCACGAGACGCTCGAGATAAAGAACACGCAGAGGATGACGGGCAACGGCAGGAAGATGCAGTTCCGCGCAGTCGTTCTCGTGGGAGACGGCGACGGCCACCTGGGCATAGGTTCGGGCAAGGCCGACGAAGTGAGGCCCGCCATAAGCAGCGGCATAAAGAATGCAAAGCGGAACATCGTGCGCGTGCCCCTCGGCTGCGGCAGCTGGGAGTGCGGGTGCAGGACAAGGCACACCGTGCCCGTGCGCGTAGTCGGCAAGAACGGCAGCGTTGAAATAGTGCTCAAGCCCGCGCCGCTCGGCGTTGGCATAGTCGCCAACGAGACCGTGCGGAAGGTGCTGCACGCGGCGGGCATAAAGGACGTGTGGACGTTCGCGCGCGGCAGGACGAGCGGCATCTACAACACCGCGATGGCGGTGTTCAACGCTCTTGATTCGCTCAACAACATGAAGTATTACGATGACTGGGAACGGCAGCTCAAGCACGAGGAGGCCGAGGCGCCCGCTCCGGCATCCGCCTCAGAAGAGGCGAAGGAAGGCAAGGAGGCGGCCTCGCAGGAAAAGAAGGCGGGCGAGGAGAAAAAATCAGGCGAAAAGGCAAAGACAAACGGTGAAAAGAAAACAAACGAGGCTGGCTAAATGACACTTTACGCGATAGTTCTTGTACGTGGAAAAATAAACGCAAGCAGGCGCTTGATAGACTCACTTGACAGTCTGCGGCTCACGCGCGTGAACCACTGCTCGCTCGCGGACGAGAAGGCGCTCGGCGCAGTGCAGATTTGCAAGGATTACGTTACCTGGGGCCCCATCGACGAGGAAACGCGCGTGAAGCTTATCGAGGTGCGGGGAAGGAGGCCGGGCGACAAGCCCGTCGACGCTGCTGCGCTGGCTGCCGGCAAATTCGGCTCGACGCAGGAATTCGCCAAGGCGCTCATGGCCGGCAAGGCGAAGATGGATGCCTTCGGCATGAAGAAAGTCTTCAGGCTGCACGCGCCCCGGGGCGGCTACAGGCACACGAAGGTCGCATTCCCGCGCGGTGCTCTGGGCAACCGCAAGGCCAAGATGAACGAGCTGCTCCGCTCCATGATGTAATTTGTAAATGTTGGCGAGAAAAATCGAAATGATTCGAGGTTGATGACGTGACGCAAAGGCACAGGAAACGTGGGAAGCACAAGTACATGGGCAGCCGCAGCTGGGGAGGCGGGAACGCGAAGTGCAGGCGTGGCTCGGGCAGCAGGGGCGGTGTCGGCATGGGCGGAGGCCAGAAGCAGAAGTGGACCTACATGGTCAAGTACCTGCCCGACTACTACGGCAGGCACGGCTTCCACGCGGTGCACAAGCAGCGCGTCGAGGCCCTAAATGTCGGCGACATTGGCTCGCTCATCGAGTGCGGGAAGCTCAAGCCCCAGGGCGGAAAATACGCTTTCAATTTTGACGGCAAGGTGCTCGCCAGCGGCACCCTCTCCTACCCGGTCGTGATAA
>CABMJK010000045.1 GCA_902386535.1 Candidatus Burarchaeum australiense
CAGCTATCAGCAAGCCTATTATTCCACCAGTCAGCAACGCGGTAGCCCAGACGTTGGCCCTCGCCCTCGTCTCAGCGCCCATTATCTGCCCAGCGGCATATATCAATCCCGCAATGAGCAGCATGACAAACGCAACTATTGGCACGGCGGCCTTAACCGATGCGCAAAGGCCTGCAAGCGCACCAGCGATGTCCAAAGCAGACGCGCCGGGTGCGCTGAGGGCAAAGCTCAGCCCGCTGAACACCATCAAAACCATAAGTATTCCAACTAGTTTCTTCATTAGTCTCACCTCATTGGATACCTATGTTGTCCCTCGGCCCCTATATAAGCTTTTCGACCCCCAAACGCACCTTCGACGTTCGCCGTAAATGGCGTTTCTCGGGCGCACCGGGGCAAACGGTTGCGAAAGGCCACTTAACCCGCCAATCCTATCCTGACCGTGTCGCTTCCGCCCGTCTAAAAGCTTTAAATTAATTATGATTTATAAACAACCATTCCATGCGAGTGGTGCTCTTAGATACAAGCCTCATGCTCGACTGCGCGAAGATGAAACTTGACATATTCGCCGGGCTAGACGGGCTGATGGAAGGCGCCTACGAGGTGCGCGTGTCCGAGGGCGTGATAACCGAGTTGCGTGCCAAGGCTGCGCAGAAAAGCAAGGCCGCCGGGGACGCGAAGGCCGCGCTCGCAATTTTGGGGGCCGGGAAGGTCGTCGTTGAAACGGCGGGCTTCAACGTCGATGGCTGGCTGCTCGCGCGCGGCAAGGAGCTGGGCGCGGTCGTCGGGACAAATGACGCTGCGCTCCGTGCAAGGTTGAGGAAGGCGGGCGTGAAGGTCGTTTCGATAAGGGGCGGCTCGCGCCTGGATTTCGTCTGAAATTTCGTTTGACCGGTTTCGCGTTGGCGATTGAATTCGGTTCTGTTCAAAAGAATCTTGAGGGGTGTTTCGATGGATTGGCGGGAACTGACAACAACGACTCTTTTGCCATTCATGGCGGCAGTCTTGCTGGTGGTGGCAGGTTTGTCTGTGCTATCTGGCATGTTCGACATCACGACCCTGGCGCTCTATTTCGCGCCCGCGGTCTCGGTTATCGCGCTTCTCTATGGCATCTATCTTTCCAAGAAGGTCCTGGCCCGCGATACGGGCACGCCGCAGATGCAGAAAATAGCGGCCGCAATCCAGCAGGGTTCGGTGGCCTACATCAACAAGCAGTTCAAAACAATCCTGCCGTTCACAATCCTGATTGCACTGCTTCTTTGGTATGCCCTCGGCCTCGGCACTGCACTTACCTTCCTGCTCGGCGCAATCCTCTCCGGCCTTGCGGGCTATTACGGCATGTATATGGCGGTGCGCGGCAACGTGCGCGCTGCATCGGCCTCGAGGCGCGGCCTGCGCGAAGCTCTTGACACCGCATTCTCGGCTGGCACGGTAAACGGCATGCTGATAGTCGGCCTGTGTCTCCTAGGCGTGAGCCTCATCTACGTAGTCAATTACTTCACGTATGTTAACTACGGTCAGGAGCGGGTGGCTGCCGAGGCGCTCAAAGTCCTCGTCGGCTTCGGCTTCGGTGCCAACCTGATGGCCCTCTTCATGAGGGTAGGCGGAGGCATCTACACCAAGGGCGCTGACGTGGGCGCAGACCTCGTGGGCAAGGTCGAGAAGGGCATGCCCGAGGACGACCCGCGCAACCCCGCCGTAATCGCGGACAACGTGGGCGACAACGTGGGCGACTGCGCAGGCATGGGCGCCGACATCTTCGAGTCCTATGCAGTGACAATCGTGGCAGCAATGATTCTGGGCGACATGCTCTTTGGCGTGAGCGGCGTGGCATTCCCGCTCCTCGCGCGGGGCGTGGGCATAATAGCCGCTATCATAGGTACTCTGTTTGTAAAGGCGCTAAGGCACGAGCAGAACCCCATGGGCCCGATAAACCGGGGCTTCTGGCTCGCAGCGCTTTCGGCCATTGTCTTCTGGTATTTCCTTGTCTCAATGATTTTCCCTGCCCAGGTTTCGATACACGGTCAGGCGTTTGACAGGATGAACCTGTTCTACGCCGCCGTGGTGGGCATGATTGCGACCTTGCTGATAGGCCGCATAACCGAATATTACACGGACACGCGCTTCAGGCCCGTGAAGGACATTGCGAAGTCCGCAACTACGGGTGCGGCAACCGCAATAATCTCCGGCCTCGCGTACGGCATGCAGAGCACTGTGCTGAGCGTGCTGACAGTGGCCGCGACAATAGTCATCTCCTACCACTTCGCGGGCTCGTACGGCATTGCGCTCGCAGGCATGGGCATGCTCGCAACCACCGGCATAATAGTCTCGATGGACACCTACGGCCCGATAGCGGACAACGCGAACGGAATTGGCGAGATGGCCAAGCTGGACAAGAAGGCGCGCAAGGTCATGTCCGACATGGACGCGGTGGGCAACACCACAAAGGCGCTCACAAAGGGCTTTGCAATAACCTCGGCCGCAGTGGCCGCTGTCGCGCTTTTCGCGACCTACAGCTCGGAGGTAATCTCAACCGCAACCGCTGTGGGCGATACGGCGCTTGCGAACTCATTCACGCTGAACCTCATGATGCCACCGGTCTTCGTCGGCCTGTTGCTCGGAGGCATCGTGCCATACCTCTTCAGCTCGATGACAATCAACGCGGTCGGCGTGGCTGCCTACGGCATGATTGAGGAAGTGCGCAGGCAGTTCAAGGCAAGGCCCGGCATCCTGAAGGGCACGGAAGACCCCGACTACGCGAAGTGCGTTGACATAAGCACTGGCGCCGCGCTGCGCGAGCTCATCGGCCCCGCAATCCTTGCAGTCGGCTCGCCGATTCTCATCGGCTACTTGCTCGGAGTCGAGGCGCTCGGCGGCTTCCTCGCGGGCGCCATCTTTACTTCGCTCTTCCTCGCCCTGTTCATGTGCAACGGCGGAGGCGCGTGGGACAATGCGAAGAAGTTCGTCGAGGACGGCAATTACGGCGGCAAGGGAACGCCAACCCACGCGGCGGCCGTTGTCGGCGACACCGTGGGCGACCCTCTCAAGGACACGGCAGGGCCGGCGCTCAACCCGCTGATAAAGATATTAAATGTGGTGGCGTTGTTATTGGTAGGCTTCTTTGTCGCTAACTCGCTGAACCTGGTTAAGGCAGGCGCGATAGTTGCTGGAGGCGGTGCCTAATGGCTTACATGTTGTATACAATAAACGACGTCGTGCGCATTCCGCCGAGCATGTTCTCGCTCAAGCCCGAGGAAGCGGTGCTCCAGAGCCTGCGGGAGAAATACGAGCGCAAGATGGACAAGGAGCTGGGCATAATCCTGGCGGTGAGCGACGTGCGCGACGTGGGGCCCGGCAAGATAATACCCGGCGACGGCGCGTCCTACCACAGCGTAAAGTTCGACGTTCTCTGCTTCATGCCCGACATCAACGAGGTATTTGACGGCGAGGTAAGCGAGGTCGTGGAGTTCGGCGCGTTCGTGCGCATAGGCCCGCTCGACGGGCTCGTGCACCTTTCGCAGATAACCAACGACTTCCTTTCGTTCGACCGCAAGTCAATGGCCTTCGTGGGCCGCGAGAGCAAGAAGACCCTGAAGAAGGGCGACATGGTGCGCGCAAAGGTCAGCACCGTGAGCATGAAGGGCTCGATTCCCGAGAGCAAGATAGGCATGACGATGCGGCCCACGGGTTTGGGCAAGCTCGAGTGGCTCGACGCCGAGGCCAAGGGAGAGGCCAAGCCCGCGACATCGCGGCGCGGCGAGAGGAAGGAAAAGAAGGAAAGGCAGGAGAAGGAGAAGAAAAAGTAATGGTCCGTTTGCCAGGGCAATTGCGGGAAAAATGAGGCGATATACTTGACCGAAAAAGCATGCAGAGCCTGCCACCTGATAATAAGCGAGGGCAACGTGTGCCCTAACTGCCATTCCACCGAGCTTAGCGAGAGGTGGGACAGCTACGTGCTCATCTTCGACCCCGAGAAATCCGAAGTCGGGAAAAAGCTCAATGCCAAGGTGGCGGGCAAGTACGCCGTAAGGATACGGTAGAATGCTGTGGAAACGGTAGATGCGGGATAGAGAATAGCCATGCCAACCAGTCCTTCTTCCGCGCTGCGCTTCGTGCACGGTGAGCCGGCGCTTCTCGTGGGCGACGCGCTCGTGATAGCTGAACTCCACATCGGCTACGAGCAGAAGCTGTTCCCGGACACCGACATGTTTTTCACCGACAAGCTCATCGCGAGGGTGAAAGCCCTTGCCGCGCAGACAGGGGCCAAACGGCTCGTGATAAACGGCGACCTGAAGCACAGCGTAAAGGGCGTCACTCCCGAGGAAGGCCGCGAGCTCGCGAAATTTTTCGAAGGCATCGGAGCCATGGGCCTCGAATGCACGGTCGTCAAGGGCAACCATGACGGCGGCATCGAGAATTTCTTGCACGGCCCGCAGGTGCAAACCGTCGGCCAGGGCGGCCTGCGAAGCGGCGATGCGGCAATTTGCCACGGCAATGCCTGGCCTTCGGCCGAGGTGGCGAAGGGCGCCAAGACGCTGGTGCTCGCGCACTCGCACCCCTGCGTGGAACTTGACGGAAAGCGGTTGCAGTGCTGGCTCGTGGGCCGGCTTAACGAGCGCGCGGAAGCCCGGTTCCCGCGCTGGCGCTCGCTCAAGGTCATTGTCATGCCCTCGTTCAGCCCCCTCGTCGGCTGCATGGCGATAAACAAAACCGGAAACAAACGCGATGGAAGCGGCAGGCGCCTGCTCGGGCCGCTTTTCAAGCATGAAATGTTTAAATTAGATGAAGCGCAAGTATACCTGCTTGACGGCACCTGTATTGGCCGTGCTGGCAATTTGTGATTGCGCGCGGGTTTAGTGAGTTGTGATTCAGGGGTGATTTTGATGGCAGGGAGCAGGGGAAGGGAACATCTGATAAATTGCAGCAGCTGCGGAAGGCGCTTGCCCCGGGGCAAGGCGGTGAGCTACGAAAGGCGCGTGGTCTTCAGCACCGACACGCGCACTGCCGACGACGTCAAATATTTCGATACGCACACGGAGCATTACTGTCCGAGCTGCGGCAAGAGCAAGGGCATTTACGAGAAGAAGAAGCGGCAGGCAATGAGGAAGTACAATACGGGCTAGAGCAGTTCGCCATGCCGGGTCAGCTCCCAAAAGAGTTCAACTCCCCGTTAGTGGAAGGGAGGCGCCCGAGGCATTCGGCAAGTAGCGCGCCTCAGTCAGCCTAGATTATTTGGCTCTTGCACAAGTCTATGAAGCGGACTTCCTCGATGGTGCCCGTGGGCGGAACGTAGCCTGGAGGCGGCGTAAAGCCCGGCGGCGGGGGTGCCGGAGGAACATATTGCCCTTCCTTGGTCGCGTCCGGGCTTATGTACTCGCAAATGCTCGCGTCATGCAGTATTATCGCAATCTCGTAGAAGCAGTCGTCCCTCACTTCCATGTTGCCGGTTTCCGTCGTAGCCAGGTTCGTGACTCCCGGAATGTTCCCGCATGACGCGATGGCCTGCGCCGATGCGCCCTGTTTGGCAAGTTTTTTCGCAATCTCGTAGTAACAGTCGTTCCGTATGTTCTTCGTGACCGCGTCATCCATGATCGTCAGTGGGATGCTCGTCGTGCTGAGTTTTTCCCTCTGAATGTATTGCAGCCCGCATAAATTCTGGTCCGTCCACAGGATTGCGAGGTTGTGGAAGCACTGATTCCTTGCAGTGAGCAGCTTCATCGTCTGCGTGTTGCCGCAGTAGGCTATGTCCGCGTTCTTGTCGCCGCTGAACCCATTTTTCGCGCATCCTGCCAGGAAAATGAGCGCCAAAAACGCAATTGCAAGAAGCTTTGCCTTCATCGTGCACCATCTCGCACCCTTATGCCCGCCCTCCCCTTAATAATTCATCCCCCTTCCCTCTTTTTTCACATTCTCTTTTACACCTTTTTGTTCTTCCTGCCCCGTGCCCTGCGGAAGGGCGAGAGCACCCATTCCATGGACTCGCGCGCATCGATTCCGCGCGCAAGCCTCTTCGAGATCGCGCTCCTGAGCTTTGTCCATGCGCTCGCTATCCAGTCTTTCGCATACGGATTGCCTGTGTCAACCAGAAATTTGGCCTCGAGCATCATCTCCAGTGCATCGGCATCACGCGCCAGCACCGCCTCCCTGCTCCTGCCAGCGCAAAACTCGGAGAAAAGCGTGCGCATCTCGCTCTCGCCGCCCGCACCCTTCACCGCGTCCGCGAACGCCTTCTTCTCATCCCTCTTCACGTAGAGCTTGTTCATCAGGTTCAGGTCGCTCATCCTGAGCTCGTGCAGGTCGTGCAGCAGGCACAGGCGCATCACCTTGGCCTCGTCCGCGCCCTCGCTCCTCGCCAGCTCGGCGCCGACAAGCGCGGCCACGAAGGAATGCTCGGCCACGGACTCGGGCTTGCGCACGCCGATGGTCCTCCATCCGCTGCGCTCGGTCCTCTTCAGCATGCCCAGTGAGAAAAGGTAGTCAACAAGTGCGTTGTCGCTGGCAGTCATGTCAATCCTTCTCCACGGGCAGCAGGCTGCGCTCAAGAATCTTGATTACCTTGGCAGGCACGTAGGCCAGCTTCACGAGCCTCGTATGCCCGCGTATCCCCTTGCCCGACTCGACCATGGATATGAGGCCGAGCATCTCGAGCTCGTTCAGGTACTCGCGGAACCAGCGTGCGCTCCTCGCCTCCTTGCCGAAACTCCTGCAAGCGGTCGAATACTGCTCAAAGACCTCGCCCGAAAGCAGGAACCCCTCATCGCCCTCGGCGAGCTTCGAATACCTGCCACCGCCTGCGGCAAGCGTTGCAACCGCGTAAAGCACCAGCTGCTGGTGCTCGGGCAATGTGCATACGGCGTCAATCGCGACGTTCTCGTCCACGCTCTTGCGCGCCTCCTCGACCTCGTGCGCCGAAACGCGCTTCGCCCCCGCCTCGTCGGCCAGCTCGGCAGCACGGAGCATGAGTCTGAGCGCATAGCGCGCATCCCCTGTTTCCTGGGCTGCGATGGCAGCCGCCAGGCCCAGCGCCTCCTCCTCGACCGCGCCCTCGGCAAACGCGTCGGCCACCCTCTGCTTCAGGATGGCGTGGAGCTGGAGCGAGTTGTAGGGCGGGAACACGAGCTCGGTCTCGCACAGCGTGCTCTTGCTCCGCGAGTGCAGTTTTTCCTTGAAGTTCAGCTTGTTCGAGATGCCTATCACGGACACGTGCCCCTTCTTCAAATCGTCGTTCGAGCGGATGAGCGTGTAAATCAGGTCATCCAGGTCGCCCACCATGTCTATCTCGTCCAGCACCAGGATGAGCACCTTGCCGTCCTTCTCGACCCAGTCCAGGATTTTCTCGTACAGGAACGACACGCCATAGCCCGGCTTGTCGAACTCGGGCAGGAACTCCTTCACGACATGCTGGAGCACGCGGTAGCGCGAGTTGTAGATGCGGCAGTTCATGTAGAGCATGCGCGAGGCCGTCTTCTCCTTTTCGAAAAGCTCCATCACGTGCTTCACGCTGCTTGTCTTGCCCGTGCCCGTCTTTCCGTATATGAACAGGTTCTGCGTGCGGCTGCCCTTCAGCGCCGAAGAGACGAGCCGCATCACGGCCTCTATTTCTTTCTCGCGGTGGGGCATTATCTCCGGTAGGTAGTGGGGCGAAAGCACGTCCTTTTGGCGGAAAATGCTCTCCTTCTTCAGAATAGATTCGAAAGAACCAGCCAATCCACCACCGCGCAAAAAGTTATAAGAAAAGCTTATTAATGCTTATGATATAATTGCATCAGTCGTTATTACCGAGGTGAGATGATGGGTATTCTTCAGCGTCTTTCGCATGCTCTTGGAGTTGGTAAGGGTATGGACATAGAGGAATACATGGACACGATCGAGTTAGAGAACGTGGACATGATGCACGAGGCTGCCGACTTCTATGTCAAGCCCGTGGCCCTCGAGAGCGAGGCGGATGCCAAGGTCATCGCCGAGGAACTCAAGAACAGGAACATTATCCTGCTCAATATAACCCCCATGGCTAGGAACCAGCCGAAGCTCAAGATGATCGTCAACGAGCTCAAGAAGTTCGTCACGAAGCTCGACGGCGACATCGCGCGCATCGACGACGAGAAAATACTTCTCACACCTTCCAAGGTGAAGATAGTCAAGTCGAAGCACACCAAGTAGGGTCCAGACATTTTTTGACCTGACTGCAAGGGGTAGGGCGTTTGCTCTCCCCCATCTGCTTCTTTTTTCTCTCCTGCCGAGCCCGGGCTACCTGCTGTTTACTGGCTGCTCCAATCAGGCATCAGGCCGCAATTCCCTTTCTCTTCTCGACATTCTTCTGCGGCGCCACCGACAGGACTACGTAGTCCTGCGAACTCGCGATGCTCGCCACTTTCGCAAGCATGGCATTCAGCTTTTGCACGATGCTGCTATCAAGCGTTTTTCCCGCCAGGCCCAGTATTTCCCTCACCAGCACCTTGGGCTCCTCGTGCATGCCGTTGGTGGCGATTATCTTGCTATCGACGAATATGCCGTAAACGGTTTCCCCGAACTTCACCAGTTCTAGCGTATGCTTCTTCCCCCCGCTGTCGCCCAGCGGCAATGCGTAGTGCAGGAACTGCTGCTCGCTTTCCTTCACGCACGAGCCCTCGAGGAAGCTCACGCCCCATATCCTTACCGGCCCCTTCTGCAGCAGCACCCTCGCCTCCTGCAGCAGGTCAAGTGCCGTGGCGACGTTGCCCGTTCTCCTGAGCAGCGCCAGCTCGACCGCGGGCAGCCCGTACTTCGTGATGTCGTACTTCAGCACGAGCAGCTTGCCGTTCAGGTAAAGCGAGCCTGCCTTTTCGGTAAGCGAAAGTTTTTGCATGCGGTGTTAACGCTGGCGGATGTTTATAAATGCTTACTTGGTCTCCGCGTCCTTCAGCCCGGCCAGCATCGAGCGGGCCTCGAGCGACGAGACGAGCGCCCTCTCAACCACGTTCCTGAAAGCAGCGGTTATCTTGGCCGGGTCGCGCACCTTGCCCCTGCGCGCAATCCTGCCGAACGCCTTCACGAGTTCCTGCCTCTCCTTCCTTGGCGCCAGGCCTTCCCAGGTTCCTCCCTTTGCGCCCCTCAGCTCATAGAGCATTATTGCCAGCGCGTGGGAGAGGTTCAGCACCGGGTAGCTGCCGTCAGCCTCGACCGTGGCCAGGAAATCGCACAGCCTGATTTCTTCGGGCGTCAGCCCCATGCCCTCGCGGCCGAGAAGCAGCGCGACCTTCCCCTTCACTCGCCTAACTTTTTTCGCAAGCTCGGCAATGGACATGGGATTGCGTATGACTCCCTTGCCCCTTCGCGCAATGCCCGTGGTGCCGACCACCAGCGAGCAGCCTTCCACTGCCTGCCCGATGCCGCGCACCTTCTTGGCTGCCTTCAGCACGTCGGCTCCGTGCTTGGAATACATGAGGGCCTCGAAGCCCAGGGGGCATTTCGGGCTGACGAGAACGAGTTCGCGGAAGCCGAAGTTCCTCATGGCGCGGCAGCAATAGCCCACGTTTATGTCATGCTCGGGCTCTACGAGAACGACTCTTATTTCCATGGCTTCACTTCACGGCCTTTCAGCGCGCTTTCCGCTCTCCAGCCTTTCGTCGCGTCTTCCAGCCTCCTTCTACTGCTTCTTGGCGGCAATCACGGCCAGCTTTTCCTGGAACAGGGAAATTTCCTCGAGCACCTGCGGCTTCATGCCCTTTCCCTTCAGCGCCGCAAGGGTTTCGTTTATGCCGGAAAGCGAACTGGCGAGCGTGAGCGCCACGCCGCCTTTTTTCAGGAAATCCGGCGCCCCGGCCAGAAACCGGTCTATGATCTCGCGGCCTCCCTCTCCGCCGTTCCAGGCCGCGTCTATCGCCCCGGCAACCTTCTCCCCCTCGCCCGTGGGAAGATAGGGCGGGTTGAAAATTATCAGGTCAAACTGCGAGTCATCCAGCTCGTTGAAAAGGTCGCCTTCCAGGAACTCGCATTCCCTCCCGTTCTGCTCCGCGTTGAACCTGGCATTTTCCACGGCGAGCCTGTTTATGTCCACGCCCAGCACCGAGCTCTCCTCCCCGGCCGCCACCAATGCCTGGATGCCGCTCCCGGTGCCCATGTCCAGCACGTCGCCTTCTGCAAACTTCGGCACGTGCCTTGCCAGCAGGAAGGAATCCTCTGCCGGCTCGTACACGTCGGAATGAACCTTGAGCACGAGGTCTTCAAAGTAGACTTTTTTGCAATTCGAGAAGTCTGGCATAGCCTGCCCCGCGCCTGAGCACTACGGGTGTGTTTCCGCGCATGTCTACCACCGTGGAGGACTCGCGCAGTGCGCAGGGTCCGCCGTCAACGACCACGGCAACGCCGTCCCTTATGCTGCCATCCAGCTCTTCCATGTCGCAGGCCGGCGGCTTGCCGGAAATGTTGGCACTCGTAGATATTATCGGGAAGCCGAGCTGGTGCACCAGCGTAAGCGTGAAATCGTTCTTGGGAATCCTTATGCCTATGGTGTCTCCGGCCGCGCTCCTGGCAATCTTCTCTCCTTTCCTGTCGAGCACGAAGGTATAGGGACCGGGCAGCAGCTGCTTGGCGTATTTGGCGGCCAGCGGGCTGACGACGCAGTATTGTTCGGCCATCGCCATGTCCGTTACCACGATGGATATGGGTTTGCCCTCCCGGTTCTTGAGCGTATCGACCTTGCGCACCGCGGTTTCGCTCCTAGCATCCGCGCCTATGCCGTAAATGGTGTCAGTGGGATAGACTATGAGGTCCCCTTTCCTCACCGCCTCCGAGGCCAGGGCTATGGATTTTGGATCAGTCGTCTTAACGAGCATCATGTTAGGTGGACTTTCCCGAGCAAGGCTTATAAGTATATTTCCCTTGTCCCTACTGCGCCATCTATAGTCTCTATATAGTTAATCCGCGTCCGCTTTTTCCTTCTGCCCGTTTTTTCCCATCGCAAGTATTTTTTCCAGCGCCCCCTCCCTCTTCACTCCATATTTCGCGAAATAGTGCAGCACGTTCGTCACGTCGCGCCGCAAAAACTCCTCTGCCTTTTGGTGCCTTCGCAGCACGCCCTGCCCCACATCGATGAGGTAAGGCTCGGCCGGTTGCCCGTGCATCAGCACGTTGAACTCGCTCACGTCCGCGTGCACGAAGCCTGCCTTCCAGAGTTTGCCCACCATCTCGAGCAGCTGGTCGCAGTGCCTCTCAGGCTCCTCGCTCCCGACCGCCTGCAGCGTCGAGTCCGGGATGCCCTGCTCGCCCAGGAACTGCATCACGAGCACGTTGTTCTTGAATGCAATGGGCCTCGGCACGTTCACTCCCGCCTCCTGGCACAGGCGCAGGTTGCGGAACTCCTTGCTGACCCAGGCATGCACTATGCCTCGCTTGTCGTTGCTTATGTGCGTGAAGCGCGGGTCGCCGTTGATGTAGTCCTGCATGCGCTGGAAGTTGCCGGTCTCGACGCGGTAGATCTTCACCGCCGCATAGCCGTCCGGCGTGGTGGCCCTGAAGACGTTCGCCTCCTTGCCCTTCTCAATCGGATAATCGACGCTTCGCAGCACTCCGTTCTTTATGAACTCGCTCAGGAGAAGCATGGTGGGCTTGTCGAAGACCTCGCTCTCAATCAGGTATTTCTCCTTCATCTGCTTCTGCTCCCGCTCCGGCTGCTTCCGCTTCGATTCCCTCCTTGTCATGAAGAAGAAATGGGGCTGCGCCTATAATACCCTTTCCGCATTCGCAGGGGGCGCGGCAGATTTCAGTCCTCGTCTCCCGCCTTCCGCAAAAAGCTCAGTCCTTGTAATAGCCTTTCCTTCTCAGCCAGTCTGCCTGCACCTTCGTGTAGCGCCACTTCACGTCGCCTTTCCTGTCGCCGTCGATTTCCCACGGCTCGACCACGACCACGTCGCCTTCCCGCACCCAGATGAACCTTCTGATATTGCCCGGAATCCGGCAGAGTCTTTCCTTCCCGTCGCTGCATTTCACCTGCACGCGCGAGCCGCCCATCATGCCGATGACCTCTCCGAGTATCTCGCCCTCTTTCGGTATCCTTATCTTCATCGGTGCTTCTTCAACCAAAATATCAACCCCAACCTGAACAACAAGCCCCGCCCTGTTTCATCATCCTCTGACTGGCGACCTCGCCCCGCAGGCCTCGCACACCAGCATCTTCACGCCGTGCTCGCCCGTGACTATGTTCGTGTCCGGCTTCTTGCATTCCTTGCACATCACGAAAGCCTCGTAGAAATTCTTCAGCTTCTCGTTCACCACGCGCGGGTTGAACTTCCCGTGCAGCACGAGCCTCTGGCCCTCCCTGGTGACGGGCACGGCCAGCTCCTTCTGCATGTACTTGAGCATCTGCTCGGGCGGCCTCCTGAGCGTGCTGGCTATGGCCTCGAAGTTCTTCACAATGGTCTTGCTTCCCTGTGGCAGCACGTCGGCTACCGGCATCTCGAACCTTTCGCCCGTGCCGCTCTTCTGCGGCACTGCCTGGTAAGCCCTGTCAAGCAAATCAGTGTATTCCGCCATGTCATCAGCTACTCTTCTTTCGAGGCTACAATTTATAATCCATTACAGCCCCGCAAGCTGTACAAGTGCGAGTGCAATAATGCCGGCTGCGGTAAGGGGCGGCAGCGCCGGAAGGAACACCCGTTTCTCGCTCACGTACCAGAGCACGAAATAAAGCGCGATTGCGGAGGCGGCCACGATGGCCAGCGGCGCGATGAGGCTCCCGCTCTTGTAGGATGAGACTGCGAGCATGAGCGGCACCGCGATGTCGCCCGTGCCGAGCTCAAGGCTCGATTTCCTCTCCTCCTCCCTGAACTTCGGCCCGGCGCCCTTCCTCTTCTGGGCGGGCGTGGGCTGCACGGGCACGCGCACCTTCTCGACGCTCTCGGCATTCACCGAGAACGAGAGGTTCCTGCCCCCCAACTCGCGCGCCATCGTCACCATGTGCCGCGTGCCGAAAACAGCCCAGATGTCGTAGATGGACAGGCCGACCATGAACAGCACCGCGGGCAGCGGGTCGAACGAGAAGCCGAAGACCGCGCCCACGCCCGCGCTTGCTATGACTGCGGTCGTGTTCTTCAGCGAAGGCATCACGAACTTGGCCAGCGCGAGCGCCAGGGAAAGCAGGAGCGAGAGTTCCAGGTAATCCGGAATCCCGAACGCGAACAGCACCACGTAGAAGACGATGTTCGAAGCCCCGAACACGATGCCTGCCTCCAGGAGCTTGTAGAGCATCACGCCGTGGTAGACCCGGATGACGAGGAGCAGGAGCGCCGCGCCCGCGAGTATGTAGAGCATGAGGACCAGCGAGCTTTCGGCATTGCCGCCGCCGGCCGGAGCCACGCTCAGCGACTCGAACTCGGAATAAAAGTGCGACTGGTCTGTCAGCGTCTTGCCCACGAACAGGCCCAGCATCTGGGCCGTGAGGAAAAGCAGGATGATGGACGCGATTTCCTTTTTCAATTACGTGTACCCCATTGCTATTTTATTCTTTGCATCCTTCCGCGCCCGCGTCCAACCGCCCAATTCCCCAACCCGCACTCGCGTCTAGCCGCCAGCCTAATCGTAGTGCTTCACGATCTTGATGAACCCGTGCTTCGGCTTGTAATAATCTCCCTTGGTCACCTTCTCGTCTATGAGCTGCAGCACCACGCGCTCGTCGATGCCCTGCGCCTTGGCCGCGTCCACGACAGCCTTCAATTCCACCATGTCCGAGTTGCGCTGCAGGTCTGCCACCAGGTCTATCACAGTGTTGAACTTGTCTATCTTGGACTTCTGCTGGCCGGTAATCATGTCAATGTCGAGCGTCTGCGTGGTCATGTCGAAGGCCGTCTGCCTGAGCACGAATTCCATCAGCCTTATAGCCCTTTCCGAGTCTGCCACGGTCACTTCCTGGCTGAGCCTGAGCTTGGCCACTGCCTGGCTCATGCGGATGAGGCCCTCGAGCTGCCGGGGCGTGATGGGCACGGGCCCGCCGCGCTTTCCGAGGCTCCTCATCTCCTCATAGTATGACCTGAGCCTGTCCGACGCCTCCTGCGAAAGAACCGGCCTTATGGTCTTGCGCGCGTAGGCGATGTACTTGCGCAGCAGCTCTGTCGGTATGAGAGGCACGTCGCTCGAGACCGGCGGGGGCGTGCCGAGCACCGCGCTCCTGTGCGAGTCTAGCACGAACTCCGCGAGCTTCTTGTCCTGGGACGGGTCGAGCACGTCCTTGATGGGGAATATGAGGTCGAAGCGCGAGATAAGCGTTGGTATGATTTTGAACTGGTCGGCCACGCTCTTGCTCTGGTCGAACCTGCCGAACTCCGGGTTGGCCGCTGCCAGTATGGCCGTCTTGGCCTTCATCTGCGCCACTATGCCAGCCTTTGCTATGCTGACCCTCTGCGATTCCATCACTTCGTGCAGCGCGCCCTTGTCCTCGTCGCTCACCTTGTCAAATTCGTCGATGGACGCAATCCCTCCGCTTGCGAGCACGAGCGCTCCTGCCTTGAGCACCCAGCCCCCTTCGCCGAAGCCCATGTCCGTGTCCTTCTCGGCCGAGGCCGTGAGGCCAACGCCGGTCAGCGTCTTGCCGCCCACGAAAATGCTCTTGGGCGCAATCTGCTGCACGTATTGCAGGAAGCGCGTCTTTCCAACGCCCGGGTCTCCGATGAGCAGGATGTGCATGTCGCTCCTTATCTTGCCTCCTCCTGACAGCGTGAGGTCGGGCGTGCCCCCGAAAAGCTGGAGCGCGATGCCCTCCTTCACTTCGTGATAACCATAGAGTGCGGGTGCGATGGAGCCTATGACTTTTTCATACAGCTTCGGGTCCTTGGACAGCGCCAGGATTTCCTCCTCCTCCTGCTTGGTAAGCTCCATTTCCTCGAACTCCCTCTGCTGCTTCTTCATGTGCACCGTGTCCACGTACATCGAGTAGCCTATCTTGCCCTTTATCGGCGGTATTATGCGCAGGACCCCGGTGATCGTCACGTTGTCGCCCGGCACGATGGTGTTGACCAGGTCATCCTCGAGCCTGATGTCGATGTGCGACGCGGGCTCGCCGCCCCTCAGTTTTTCGAGCGGCTCCTGCGAGTCCGCCCTCTGCAGGTTCACGAAATAGGAGCGGTCCTCGTCAATGGTCAGGCCCTTGCGCTTGCACGATTCGCACACGCTCGGCTCGTGGAAGTTCTTGCTGACGGGAATCTTGTATTCGGCATCGCAGTATTTGCACACGTAGAGCGCTATGCGCACGCGCGGCCTGACCTCCGCCCTCTTGGTCACGAGGCCGTCGAAGGTGATGAGTTTGTTGATATACTGTGCGCCCAGCTGCTCGATGAGCAGGCCCCGGTCGGGCAGGCCGAAGAACCTCACGTGAGGCTCGAACGCTTTGCCCGGTATCTTGGGCAGCGGCATCGCCTCAAGCGCCCTCTCCGATGCCTCGATGACCTGGTCGGGCTCCTCGATGAGCTCGTCGGCGAGCTCCACGTCGAACCGCTCGAGCTCGGCATAGTCGACTTCGAGGCTCTTCTGCGCAGGGTAGTTGGCCGCCAGTCTCTCGATTTCCTTCCTGTACTTGAGGTCGAAGAACTCCTCGAACTTCTTGATTAGGTCGTCTAGGTTGTATTCAGGCATTCCTACCGCCTCGGCCAGTTCTCTGTTACTCTCCACCCCGCTCCCACGCCCACTTTCCCTCGCGGGAAAGGGGTCCTCTTTCTCCTCCCAGAGAAAGCGGAAGGGGGTTATGCTTGGTTCGAAAACTGTTAAATACCTATGCGGGGTGCGTCGCGGGTGACAACATCTTTATATAGCCAAAAAGGCATATGAAAGAACTATTCCTTGAGGTGGCAGAAAATGAATATGCTGAACAAGACACCGGGCGTTCCACAAAGTCTCGTTTTCTCTTGCAACAGTCCGGGTTCGAGTTTCAAGCGCGACGGCGGTTTCAAGGCGCTCTCGAATGGCGAGCGATTCACAATCAACGGCAGCATTGAGCACAAGGTAGTGGTGATTGGCGGCGAGGATACCGCCTTCAAGCGGCCAGCTGGCCTTTCCGATGCTGAGACGGAGAAATTCAAAGACGCGCTTCGGACGCTCGAGGGCGCGGCGGAAATCATCATGCGCCTGCAGAACAGGCTGACCGACAGCGAGGACGGCAGGACGACGTTGGGAATTTACCTCCTTACCCGCCACTTGGATTCCCTTTCCCCGGAATTCGCGCAGCAGCTGCGCGGCTATCTTTTCGCAATACAGAAGGAGGGCGACTGCTTCGACAAGACCCGAGGCAGCGTTTTCATACCTCCGTGCAGCAGGGAGCGATTCGAGGTCGAGCTCAACAGCCTGCCCGAGTCGGCGAGAAAAGTGTTCATCCGAAAGGATTGGGAGGCCTGGCTGGACCACCTCTACAACCCCATACCCAAAGTCACCGAAGGCTTCTTCCTATTCAATAGCAAGGGCGACTGGGAGCGATTCGAGGCGTCGCTGGGCGCCGAGTACGCACTTCTCAAGAACAAGGTCCAGATGCTGTTCACGCTGGCGCTCGACGAGCCCCTTCCGGCCGACCGCCTAGCGGAATACGATGCGGCAAGCAAGAAGCTATTGGGCATGCAGAAGAAGGCCCTTGAGGCCGCGCTCAAGGAGGACAAGGAGGCGAGCGGCATGTGCATACGCGTGCGCATCAGCGTGGATGACGCGGGAAAAATTTCGCTTTCAAGCACGCACTATACGGAAGAATTCCGGCCCTCGTTGGATGCCCTCGCGGCCACGCTGCGCCAGACTCGCGACCTGATTCCCGAATGGGCGACCGAGCTGCGCGGTGTGCTCGAAGCGCAGGCAAGGCAGTTCGGGGAGAAAAGCAACGACCCTAACTGGGGTAAGACCGTGGCAGAGTGGGTCACTGCCAAGGAAGCCGCCAATTCGATTGGCTGTCTTGCCACGTGCGAGGAAAAAGTCTCACACGTGGGCCGGAAAAGCACCTTTCACATAATAGTGTATCAGCCTGAAGAGGTTCCGCCCGAACTGCAGGGAATATGGGACATTATGCAGGCGCAGGCTCGCAAGGGCAAGGGGGAGGCCGGACTTGAAAAAACCGAGCTGTTCTTCCTTCGGGTTCTGATGATGGCGAACCACCTGACTTTTTCCGGGGAAAAGCTGCCCGACCCGGCTGGCCAGTCGCTCTACAAGTCCATGACCTTCAGTAATACTGGCGGAGACTTGTTTGCCAAGGCAAACGCCGAGGCGTTGTCCCAGGCAACTGGTTTGCCGGTCGAGGAGACGCGGCTCCTTGGAAAGGCAGTACTGCTAACCAACGCCCTTCACGAATACGGCCACACGTTGGGCGAGCAGGTGGAATTTTTGGGTGCGTATGCGGGTCCGGCTGACGAAACCCAGGCGCAGGCAAGCTCAATGTATCTTCCTGTGAGGTTCGTGCCCGAGGAACTGCTTCCTGAGATGCTTCCTAAATTACTGGCCTACGATGCCTGCTCCAGGCCCGTAAGGTGGGCGCGTCGGGGCGTGCTAGAAATGCACGCGCGAGCGGACCTCGTCCTCTTCGACGAATACCTGCGCGTGGGTGCGCTTGAGATAGCCGAGCGGGATGGAAAGCACTTCGTGCGCGTGCGCGATGCCGACAAGCTGGTCGAGACTGCCTTCAAGATGGCGCAGAAGCTGCGCCTGTGGGAAAAGGGGATTCCTTCAGCATACCATTTCGCGTTCATGGAGGAACTCAAGCCAGGCGATTCCGAGCAGGATGCGCGCATAAGTCAGGCAGCGGTCAAGGCAATGGCAAGCCAGAAAGAAGCTTATCAAAAAGAACTAAGGGCGGAAGTTCTAGCCGAAGTCAGCGAGTTTTTCTCGGACAAGCGGATGGAGGCGATAGGCGCCGAGCTGAAGCGGGTGACGGACTGCGTGAGCGCGCCAATCGGCATGAGCGCGGTGTTCCCGGGCGGAGACCCGGCGATTGCCGCATTGGTTGCCTAGTCGCCCCGAAAGCTAACCCATAAATACCTGCGCATGCCTAACTCTACTCTACAAACGGCTACAATAGGTGGTTTGCTTCACAACTGAAAACTCGAACAAAAACGGGAAGAAATACCTGGTTACGTGCGCCCTTCCCTACGCGAACGGGCCGCTGCACTTAGGGCACATCAGGAGCACCTACCTGCCGGCCGACATTTACGCGCGCTATTTGAGGCTTGCAGGCAACGACGTGGTGTTCGTGTGCGCCACGGACGAGCACGGCACACCCATAGTGGCCGCGTCCGAGAAGGCGGGCAAGACCCCGCAGGCATTCGTGGACTACTACCACGAGCGCGACAAGGCGGAATTCAGCCAGCTGGGGTTCTCCTTTGACATCTTCTACCGCACCTCGAGCCCGGAGAACAAGGAGCTCACGCAGCACTTCTTCACGCGGCTGAGCGAGAACGGGCACATCTACGAGCGCGAGGTCTCGCAGGCCTACTGCGAAAAGGACAAGCGCTTCCTGCCGGACAGGTTTGTAATCGGCACCTGCCCACACTGCGGCTCCGAGGGCCAGTACAGCGACTATTGCGACAACTGCGGCAAGGCGCTCACAGCAGGCGAGATTCTCAAGCCGAAATGCCTGCACTGCGGCACCACCCCGACAACCCGCATAACCAAGCATTACTTCTTCAGGCTCAGCTCCTTCTCCGACAGCCTCCGCGATTACCTGAAGGGCAACCGCGAGCTGCAGGCGCCCGTCGTGAACTACGTGCTCGACTGGATAGGCAAGGGCCTGAACGACTGGGACATTACGCGGGACCTGGACTGGGGCGTGCCCGTGCCGGGCGAGCACGGCATGGTCTTCTACGTCTGGTTCGACGCGCCCATCGGCTATATGAGCTCGACCGTGAAGCTGCTCGGCTCGCGCGAGAAGTTCGCGGAAAGGTGGCGCGACTCCAAGGTCGTGCACTTCATAGGCAAGGACATCATCTACCACCACTTCCTCTTCTGGCCCGCAATGATAGCCGGCACTAAGGAATTCAAGCTGCCCGAAGCCATACCTGTGCGGGGCTACCTGAACCTGCAGGGCCGGAAGTTCTCGAAGAGCAAGAACTGGTTCGTCTCGCTCGAGGATTACCTGAAGGCCTTCCCGCCTGACTACCTGCGCTACTATGTGACCTCAATCACGCCGCACAACGTCGAGGACGCGGACTTCTATTGGAAGGACTTCTCGGACAAGGTGAACAACGAGCTGGTGGCGAGCATCGGCAACTTCGTGCACCGCACGCTCACGCTGATAAAAAGAAATGCGGACTCGCGCATACCGACAATCGACACCTCCCAACTCGACGATGCCGACAAGTCTGTCCTCGCCCGCATTACAACCGCGAAAACCCGCACGGCCGAGCTGCTCGAAAAATACGAGGTGAAGAGCGGGCTCGAGGAAATAGTCGCGCTCTCGGGCGAGCTGAACCGCTATCTGAGCTCGCGCGAGCCCTGGAAGGACACGGACGCGGGACGGGTTGCGCGCACGCTCTACATCAGCACGCGCGGCATAACTGCGCTCGGAGTTCTTCTCTATCCTTACCTGCCTTTCACTAGCGAGAAATTGTTCGATATGCTGCACATAGATGCGAAGAAATTGCGCTGGAACGACGCAGACCGCGAGCTTCTAAAGCAGGGCACCGTGCTCGGCGAGTTTGCGCCACTCTTCGTCAAGGTGGATGAGACGCAGATAGCTGCGCAGGAAGAGAAGCTGGGCAAAGTTTAATTTTTCAGTCATCCGTACGCTTCCTCTCTATGTGCTACCCGCGCTATAATCACGTCCTTGCCTTGCACGGAATAGATGACCCGGTATTTTCCAATATGCAGGCTCTTCTTGTTTTTGAGTACGTTCGAGAGCGGCTTTCCGAGCTCGGGATTTTCCCTCAGCTGCTTAACTTTCTTCATTATTTGCACTGCGACTGACTTGTCCAGCTTCTCAAGCTCTGCTGCGGCATCAGGAGAGAAGAAAATGTGCCGGTCCATTTTACACGCCCAGCTTCTTCGCAAGCTTTTCATAGGATATTGTTCTGCCTGCAGAATGCTCCTTTTCCGCCTTTGCTATCGCCTTTAGGTCGGCCAGCAGCTCGGCCTCATCCAGCCTCTCGCTTATGGCCTGGCGGGCCACTTCGCTCCACCTGTACTCGGCGTGCTTGGCCATCCGTTCATACAGGACATCCGGAATGCTCAAAGTTAGGTTTGCCATGTGAATCCCGTAAATTATGTGAAATCACATATTTATATACCTATCGCCCAATAAGCCCGCATGCCCGCAACCCCACTTCACCTCGGCCCCGGCCTTTTCGCAGCCGCCCTTCTCCTCGCCGTAGCTGACCTTCCTTCCCTGCTAATTGCAAGCATCATTCTCGACGTCGAGCCGGGCAGCAATTTGGTTTTGCGCCTCTCCGGCCTCAATCCTCCCTTTGCCTACCATGGTTTTCTTCATTCGTTCCTGGGCGCGACCGTCGCCGCGCTTATTCTCGCTCCTGTGCTCCTATGGCTCGCCCAGAAGCTGAGAAACCGCAAGTTCTTCGGCCATTTCTGGGCGCCGACCGCGGGCGCAGTTCTCCTCGCCTGCCTCGTGGGCACGAACCTTCACATTCTCGTCGACTCCTTCGTGAACACCGACATGCAGCCCTTCTGGCCTTACCTGCAAAATCCGCTGCTGGGCCTCATCCCGCCGCTGGAACTCTACGTCGCCTGCCTGGCTCTTTTCATCCTCGGCGCGGCCCTCCTTGCTTTCCGCCTCCGCGGCTCTCGTTTTTTAAAGCCTGCCTTCCCTAAATAACGCAACATGGGCTCGTAACTCAGCTTGGCTAGAGTGTCTGGCTTTTAGCCTTTCTTTCTCGCGAGAAAGAAACCCTAGGGAAAGAAAGAGGCAGCAACCAGAAAGTCGTGGGTTCAAATGGCCCTTTTGCGCCTAAGGGCGCAAAAGCCCCCCACTTTCTCCCGCGGGAGAAAGGGGCACCATTCCCTAGTAGGGAATGTGTGCAGGGGAAAAGGCCTTGAAAATCCCACCGAGCCCGTTCGTGATTTTTATGGACGTCAGGAAAGGCGCATCCAACTTCTACTGGCTTTCCGAAGGCGCGCGCAGGATGCTCGCCACCAAAAGCCTTGCGCCGGGCAGGCGCGTCTACGGCGAGCGGCTCGTGCAAGTCGGCGGATCCGAATACCGGACCTGGGACCCGAACAGGAGCAAGCTGGCGGCCGCCATCATGAAGGGCCTGAAGGAGGTTCCGATTCGCGAGGGCTCGAACGTGCTCTATTTGGGCGCGGCCAGTGGCACGACCTCCTCGCACGTGAGCGACATCGTGGGCAAGAGCGGCGCGGTCTATTGCATCGAGTTCGCCCCGCGCTCATTGCGCGATTTGATTGGCGTGTGCGAGGCGCGGCCCAACATGCTGCCCCTTCTCGCAGATGCCCGCCAGCCGCAGACATATGCCGACAAGATAGAGAAAATCGACGTCATCTACCAGGACGTCGCGCAGCCGGACCAGGCCCGCATCCTCATCGACAACGCGAAACTCTTCCTGAAGAAAGGCCAGTTCGCGCTCATCGCCGTCAAATCTCAGAGCATCGACGTGACAAAGAAGACATCGGAAATCTACGAAAACGTGCTGGCCGAGCTAAGCTCGCACTTCGAAGTAGTCGAGAAGCTTCCGCTTGAGCCCTATGAGAAGGACCACCTGTTCGTGTCCCTGCGGGTGAAGTAAGCCTACTTCTTCTTGCTTTTTAGGCTAAACCACGACTCTCTCTTCTGCGGAGCCTCGATCTCGAGCAGGTAGAGCGCTCCAGCATCTGTCTTCACTCCTACATCTACGATATTGTTCTTCGCGGTTTCAAGGAGCCTTGCTTCTTGGCTGCGCGGAGTAAGCTTGCGCCCCTCCAGCCTCGCTTCGGTTATGAAGTATTTTATCATGGAAAATATCGCGGCCGACTTTTCGGCATCCCCCGTCCATGCGGGGTCCTTGAGAAGCTGGTCTATGACTTTCATGCAGGTGCTCTTGTGCCTGCCCATTCCAAGTATTATCCGGGTCCTGTCCCGGCCAGGCTCCATAGCTGAAATCCTGAGGAGATTCACTATCGTGCTATCTGTTTTGTTCAGGGTTATGAACAACGTAGCGTCCGTCCGGTTCTCTCTCGCCCCCGTCATCACCGGTGATGCGGACAGGTGTTCAAGGCGTTCTTGCAACAGGTCGTCCGGCATAACCCTCGCCGCCTGCCTTGCAAGCCGCTTCACCTGCGCGCTTTTTGGGTTGTTGAGGCGCGCGCGTTCAAGCACTGCGACAACATTTTCGGCGGTTTGCAGTGCCACGGGCTTCGTACTTGCTTCGCGCACAATTCTCGTTACCGCGGCGAGGCAGGGTCGTTCCTCGCTGCATATCTGGCGGACATTTACATCCGTCAACTTATAGTGGCCCATCCTAGCAAGTATTATTTCGCTCGCGATTCTTTTTCTCGCAAACGGGGCGCAGGCCTTAACGAGGCGACTAATCACATCATCGGTCTTCGGATTCCGTGAACGCCATGCTCTCTTCAGGTCTATTTGCCCGTTGACCGATGCCGGTATGCTATCGAAAATAGCTGTTTTAGCGGAGGCTTGAATCATTGCCATGGCATTCACCCGCCTAAACTTATGCCTTAAAAAGTATTTAAATGGAATTTCCGGTTCAGGCAAAAGCGCTCGCGCCCAAAAACATCGCCTTGTCGCCCAGTTTCTCCTCGATTCTCAGCAGCCTGTTATATTTGGCGACGCGTTCGCCGCGCGCCGGCGCGCCAGCCTTGATGAGTTCGGCGCCAATGCCCACCGCGATGTCCGCAATCGAGTCGTCGCAGGTCTCGCCCGACCTGTGGCTCACAATCACCTTCATCCCATTTCCGTGCGCGAACACCGCGGCATCCAGCGCCTCGGTCAGCGTGCCGACCTGGTTCACCTTGAGCAGCAGGGCCGAGACCGAGCCGAGCGCCTCGGCCTTCTGCAGCCTCTCCAAATTAGTGGTAAGCAAATCATCGCCGACCACGAGCACCTTGCCCAGCCTCTTGCGCGCGTAGGCGAAGCCCCCGAAGTCCTGCTCGTCCAGCGGGTCCTCGATGCTCACTATCGGGTAATCGCGGCACAGGTCGCGGTAATAGCTTATGAGGTTGTCCCTCGCCAGGTGCTTCCCGTCCACCAGGTACGTTTTTTTCTTCACATCATAGAAGCTGGTCGCGGCGCAGTCGAGCGCGAGCACGACGTGCTTGCCATAGCCTGCCTGCCTTATCGCCTTCTCAATCGCGTCCAGCGCCTCGCGCGTGGTTTTTATGCGCGGCGCATAACCGCCCTCATCTCCCACTCCGCGCGCAACCGCACCGTATTTCTTCTCCAGCACGTTGCCCAGAATCTCGTAAATTTCGCTGCCCATGCGCAACGCCTCGGAGAACTTGCGCGCACCACGCGGCACTATCATGAACTCCTGGATTGCGAGCCCGCTGCCCGCATGCTTGCCTCCATTAATCACGTTGAACATGGGCACGGGCATCTTCCGCGCATAGGGGTCGATGAAATGGTAGAACTCGATGCCCATCGCGTTCGCGGCGCATTTCGCGCACGCCAGCGAGGTGGCGGTAATTGCGTTCCCGCCCATGATGTGCTTGTCCTTCGTCGGGTCCTGCCTGACGAGCGCCCTGTCCACCGTGCGCAGGCGCCGCACGTCAAGGCCCTTCAGCGCGCGGGCCAGGTAACCGTTCACGTTCTGCACCGCCTTCCTCACCCCGCGGCCATGGTAGCGGTCGTCGTGGTCCCTTATCTCGAGCGCCTCGGTCGCGCCCGTGCTCGCGCCGCTCGGCGCAGCCGCCCTGCCGCTCGCGCCTTTCACGGATACCTCGACCTCCACCGTCGGCCTTCCCCGCGAATCGAGTATTTCGCGGGCATGCACGCGCTCAATGGCAAACATGGAGTTAGCTCTCACCATGCCTATTTAAAATTTAGCACCCGTTTATTAACGACAAGCCGACTTGGCGGCAGGGCAGGTGCAGCGGGAAGTTGATTGCATGCTCGACAAATACTCACGGGAGCTTGAAAAGAAATGGGAGGCCAGATGGGAGGAGCTGGGCGTCCACAAATTTGATGAAGACGACCGCGCGAACCGCGCCATCTATTCCATAGACTCGCCGCCGCCCTTCACCTCCGGCGACCTGCACATGGGACACGTGCTTTCCTACGCCTACTTCGATTTCGTCGCGCGCTACAAGCGCATGAAGGGCTTCAACGTCTTCTACCCCCAGGGCTGGGACTGCCAGGGCTTCCCGACCGAGGTGAAGGTCGAGGCCAAGTACGGCAAGGGCCTGAAGCCCGAGGAGTTCAGGCAGAAGTGCGTGGAGTGGACGCACACCTACATCGAGCGCATGCGGGGCCAGATGAAGCGCATGGGCTTCTCACCCGACTGGCGCCACGAATACCGGACCATGGACCATGAATATTGGAAGAAAGTGCAGCTCTCGCTCCTCATGATGCACGAGCGCGAGTTGGTTTACCGGGGCGAGCACCCGGTCTTCTGGTGCACCAACTGCGTGAGCGCAATCGCGAAGGCCGAGATAGACGAGCTAGACCGCGAGACCACTCTAAACTACGTGAAGTTCAAATTTGCAAGCGGCCCGCAGGCGGGCAAGGACCTGCTCATCGCTACCACGCGGCCCGAGTTCCTGCACGCCTGCGTCGCGGTCTTCGTGCATCCCGACGACGAGCGCTACAAGAAGCTGGTGGGCAGCGAAATCGAAGTGCCGATTTTCAAGCAGAAGGTAAAGCTAATGACTGACAAGGATGTGGACAAGGAGTTCGGCACCGGCGTCGTGATGGTCTGCACCTTCGGCGACAAGACCGATGCCGTGTGGGTCTACAGGCACAAGCTCAAGGTAATCAGGGCCATGGACGAGCGCGGCAGGATGCTCGAGTGCGGCGCGTTCACGGGCATGAAGGCAGCCGAGGCGCGGAAGGCGATTCTCGAGCAGCTCGAGAAGGACGGGCTTTTGGAAAAGCGCGAACCGCTCATGCAGAAGGTGAAGGCGCACGACCGGTGCGGCAAGCCGGTCGAGCTCATGCTTTCCTACCAGTGGTTCGCCAAGCTCAAGGGCTGGGAGCAGAAGATCATAGATGCGGGGAAGTCCATGCGCTGGGTGCCCGAGTTCACGATTCAATACCTTTTCGACTGGGCCAACTTCATCGAGTGGGACTGGGTGATTTCGCGCCAGAGAATCTTCGGCACGCCCCTGCCCTTCTGGAACTGCGGGAAATGCGGCAAGTCGCTGGCTGCCAAGGCCGACGAACTGCCCGTCAACCCGCCCGAGCTGGGCGAGCGCAAGTGCCCTGCCTGCGGCGGGATTGCAAAGCCCGAGAAGAGCACGTGCGACTGCTGGGTCGACAGCTCCATCACGCCGCTCATAATTTCGGGCTGGCCCGACGGCAAGAATTTCAAGAAGCTCTTCCCCGCCTCGCTCAGGCCCCAGGGCACCGAGATCATCCGCACCTGGGCTTTCTATACAATTTATCGCTCGCTCGTGCTCACGGGCAAGGCTCCCTTCCACGAGCTCCTGCTGAACGGCAACGTGCTCGCGCCCGACGGGAAGAAGATGAGCAAGTCGCTGGGCAACATCATCGCACCGGACGAGCTGGTTGAGAAATATTCGGCCGACGCGGTGCGGCAATGGGCCGCGGTGTCGGGAGCGCTGGCGCGGGACAGGCCCTTCAGGCACGAGGACATCCAGCACGCGCAGCTGTTCATTACCAAGCTCTGGAATTCCGCGAAGTTCGTGCAGATGATGAGCGAAGGATACGACGGCAAGCTGATGGGCGAGGGCTACGATGGCAAGAACGCAAGCAGCGGCACCGACGGGCTTCAGGCTTCCGACAAATGGATTCTGAGCAGGCTCAACCGTGCCATCAGGACCTGCGGCGAGGCCTACGAACAGTTCGACTTCCACCTTGCAATCAACACGATTCACGAGTTCATGTGGCACGAGTTCTGCGACTATTATTTGGAGAACGTGAAGCACAGGCTCTATAGCCCGGAGCTTTACGGCGAGGGAAGCAGGCGGGCCGCGCAGGCGACAATCAGGCAGGTGCTCTACGCGGTCATCCGCATGCTCGCGCCAATCGCGCCGCACGTGTGCGAGGAAATCTACCAGGAGCTTTTCGCCAAGAGCGAAGGCAAAGGCGAAAACAACGAGCGCATAGGTGCCGGCGAAAACTGCAGGCGCGCCGAGAGCATAGCGCTCGCGCCCTTCCCGCAGGCCGACGAGAAGGCGATAAGCGAGGAGGCGGAGAAGAAGGGCGAGCTGCTCAACCGCATGGTCACGGCCATGCGGAACGCGAAGCGCGAGAAAAAGCTGCCATTGAACGCCGAACTAGCCAAGCTTTCAGTTTCGCTTCCAGAAGAGGAGCTGAAGCTCGCGAAGGAGTTTGAGCAGGACCTGAAGGCCATAGCCCGCGCCAAGGAGCTCGGGCTCTCCGCGGGCGAGTTCGGGGTTGTGTGCTCATGAGGCCCGTCTGCCCTGCGCTGCTCCTCCTGCTGCTATTTGCCATGAATCTCACGGCAGCCGCCTCTTCGGATACGATAACCAAGACCTCCGCCTACCACGAGATAGTGGTGCAGGACGAGGACGCGGAAGTGACCTGGCAGCTGAACTACACCATTGCGGTCAGGAGCATCACGCTGTCGCTCACCTTCATCCTGCCCGAGAACGCGAGCCTCATCTCGCTGAGCGACATCCACGGGGCCATAATCGATTACACGCGCGTGCCGATGAGGCAAGGGGACGAGATCGGCCTGAAGACGCGCAATGACGGCAATTGGGGCCCTCTGGCAGTGACAATCCGTTATTCCATAAAGGACTTCGCGCCGCAGCAGTACGGCCGGCTTCGCATCTCCTCCCCGCTATGCCTGGCCACTACGGACGAAGTGGTTGCCCACGTAATTCTTCCTCAAGACGCGGTCCTCCTTTCCTCTTTCCCGCAAGCAACGCCGGGATCGCGCGAAGCGACTTTCACCTACTTGCACGACTGCATAAAGCTCATTTACAAGAGGGGCGAGCAGTTTGATGGAGTTGGCGGCTACTACGATTACTCGAGCAAACGCTACGAGGCGTTCGCGCCCGAAATCACGCCAAAGATGAAGAAAGAGATAGGCGAGGTGGAGGATGCCTACGGGCTGCTCTCCAACATTACGGGCCTGGCATCCCCGCATGAGAAATGGGTTCTCGCCTTCGTGCCTTCGGGTGCTGATGCAAAGGACAAAGAAGCCGGTTCCTATACGGGCACCGGCCTGATATACATACGCGAGGAGGCGCTGAACGACGACCTTGGGCCCGTGATAATGCACGAGACGATGCACGGCTTCAACAGCGAGCCGCTCGCGTGGAGCAAGGAAGGCGGCAGCTTCTGGTTCGAGGAAGGCACCGCCTCCTATGCGGCCCACCTTTACTCGCTCGCCCGCGGACTCGAGGAGGCGGACTTTTTCGTGAAGAACAGCCGCTACTATTCATCCACCTACGACGAGCTCGCCGACTATTACAAAAGCAATTCAACGCGCATGGAAACCTGGGGATTCGACACGCTCGACTCATTCAGCTACGACTATTCGCAGTTCATCATCCGCGCCTACGTGGATGCGTATGGGGCGGGCGCTCTCCGGCAAGCCTATGCATGTTTTCCGCGCGTGCCTGACAAGAACATGAGCGACCCGCAGACGAGGAATGCCTTTGTGCTCGGATGCCTTTCGCTCGCAGCCGGCAACGTTTCCAGCGAATCCATCCTCTACCCGGGCAAGGCGCTCTTCCTCTCGAATGAGCACGACTTCGAGCGCTATGCGGCCGCGATAGGCTCTGGCCAATGGCAGGGCCAGGAAAAGCCGCTGCCGGCATCGGCCTATGCGCTCCCGCCGCTGCCCAATGAGCAGGAGGCCTCAGATGCGCTTACCTTGCTCGCCGGCAGGATACAGAACGACTCCGGGGCATTCCAATCATCGGACGCGCTCGAAATTTTCTCGCAGGCAACGGCCGAATACGCGCGGGCCAAATCCCTCTTCGACGCGGAGCAATACGATGAATCTCTCGCGGCTTCATCGCGCGCCGGCGCGCTCCTTTTCATGGCCGAGCAGCGCGAGCAGGCTTCCCTGATAGAGCAGCAGGCAGGCGCAATCGCGGCAGGCATCCCTACACAGAGCGGTTCGCAGCAGAAAATCCCCTGCGCGCCCGCCTTCTCCGTATTTTCGCTCGCGGGCCTCGCGGCCTTCGCGTCAGTGAGGCGTTCCGCATGAGCCTGCGCTTCGTGACCTCGAACGGGCACAAGTTCGCGGAGGCCAAAAGCATTTTAAATGGTTACGGCGTAAGTATTGACCCTCTCAATCTCGCGATTGAGGAGAAAAGAAGCGAGAGCTGCGCGCGCGTCGCTGAAGCATCCGCAAAAATCGCCTACGAAAAGGCGAGAGTCCCTCTTTTTGTCGAGGATTCCGGAATCTTCCTGAACGCGCTCCATGGCTTTCCCGGCACCTACTCCGCGTGGGCATTCGGCAAGATGGGCTATGAGGGTCTTCTGAAACTCATGCGCGGCGTGCGGGACAGGCGGGCGCGGTTCGTGAGCGCCATCGCCTATGCGGATGAGAAGGGCGTGAAAATATTCGAAGCCGCGTGCAGGGGAAAAATCTCGGGAAGGCCGGCCGGAAAAAACGGCTTCGGCTATGACCCGATATTCATTCCCTCCGGTTCGCGGAAGACGTTTGCGGAGGATGCGGCAACAAAGGCGCGCGTCTCGCACAGGCGCAGGGCGCTCGGGTGCTTTGCGAAATGGTATGTTGAAAAAAATAATCGGAAAGGAAAAATAATCGGAAAAGAAAAATCGTGATTGAAAAGAAAAAAGGTGATTGAACGGCAAAACTTCATTCAAAGAAGGGCGGCAGGAGCGGCTCGCGGAAGCCGGTCTCCAAGTCGGTGCCCAACTGGGTTGAATACTCGGGCCCCGAAGTAGAGGAGCTCGTGCTGAAGCTCGCGGGCCAGGGCCTGAGCCAGGCCATGGTGGGCCAGACGCTGAGGGACACCTACGGCGTGCCGAGCGTCTTCAACGTGACCGGCAAGTCCGTCACGCAAATCCTGACCGAGGGCGGCATCAAGCACGAATTCCCCGAGGACCTGATGAACCTCATAAGGCGCGCGGTGCGCATGCGAAAGCACCTGAAGGTCAACAGCCGCGACGTCCACAACACATCGAAGCTTATCCATGTCGAGTCGAAGATAAGGCGGCTCGTCCAATATTACCGCGAGAGCGGCGCGATTCCGAAGAAGTGGTCCTACGACCCGGATGCTGCCGCGCTCATGGTCAAATAGGTGCTTGAATGGCGAAACTAAAGGCAGTCGATACCTGGAAGACGAAGCAGTGGTACGCGGTGAACGCGCCCGACCTGTTCGAGGGCAAGAAAATCGCGAGCGTCATCGCGACCGAGGACAAACTCCTTATGAACCGGAAGGTGCGCGTGAGCCTCAGCGAGTTGAGCGGCGACATGAGCCAGGCCTACACCCTGCTCGATTTCAGAATAGTCGACGTCAAGGGCAAGACCGCGAACACGATTTTCATAGGCCATGAGCTTTCGAAGAGCTACCTCCGCACGCTCGTCAGGCGCAGGCGCCACGTCATAGGCGACGTCATCGACGTCACCACGAAGGACGGCAAGGGCGTGCGCATAAAGGCCAGCATCTTCTCAGGCACAAAGGTGAGCACGCCCGTGAGGAGCGCCATACGCCGCGCAGTGCGCGAAGAGACGCTAAAGATGGCGGGCCAGAGCGACTTCGCCCACCTGGTGCAGGAGCTCATCTACGGCAAGTTCGCCTCCCAGATTTACCACCGCATACGCAAGATAGCGCCCATAAGGTCGGTGGAAATAAGGAAGAGCGAGCTCAAGGAAACGTTTGCGTAGAATAATTCTACGGGCGATTTGCATGATGCCGGGCATGAACCCAAAGCAGATTGAGAAGCTCATGAGCCAGATGGGCATAAAGTCCACCAATGTCGAGGCCACCCGCGTCATAATCGAGCGCGAGGGCGACCGCATCGTGATAGAGCCCGCAGAGGTGATAGTGGTCGAGATGCAGGGCAAGAAGAGCTACCAGATAAGCGGCACCGAGCGCGTTGAGCAGTCCCTCAACGAGGAGGACGTGGCGCTCGTGGCTGCCCAGGCCGGCGTGCCCGCGGCCGAGGCGCGCGAGGCGCTGGCCAAGGCCAATGGCGACATCGCCCAGGCAATCCTGGAACTGAAAAAATAGAAGTAACGATTATATAGCGCACCGGGAATACTCCATCATGCGCCCGACAGCCGCGGTTTTTCTGTTCTTCCTTCTGCTGCTACTTGCGCCTTCGGTTCATTCCCAGAGCAAGGCGGGCGAGGGATGCGATTACACCCGCAACTGCTCCGAGGGCTATTGCCTCAACAAAGTCTGCACGCTTCCTCCAGTGAGTTCGCAGCTGAACACGACTTCCTGCAACACCACTTCCGACTGCTCCGAGGGCTATTGCCTCAACGGCGGGTGCATACTTCCGACCTCCCGGGGCGAGTTGATTGGCTTTGGCATAAAGAGCGGCTGTGCCGGCATTGCCGAGGAAACCGGCGCGCTGGGCTCCTTTGCAGTTTGCGATATAATGTGGATTCTGGTGTTCGTCTTCTCGATTGCGGCAGCCTACTCCTCCTACAGGCGCGGAAATGACCGGCTCATCACGGCGGCATTCTTCTTCCTGCCCTTTTTCCTCGCCCTCATACTTTTCCCGTTCCTCGGCCTTCTCACGGCGCTTGTTGAACTGGCGGTGATTGCCGAAAGAAAGCGGAAGGCTCCCTCCTACTAGCCCCCTGCCGGCCCCGGCCGACCCTCCTCCTGCGGTCAATCCTACCCGCGGCCAACAAGAGATATTTAAAGCCAGCCGTAGAATCACTCCCCATGGGCTTCGATGAATATTTCAAGGGCCTTCCCTATCCTTTTGTCGTGCTATTCATAGCCGACCCAAAAGACTACGTGACGCAGAACCTCGAGTTGCTAGCAGACTTCGTGAACGTGCAGAAGCTGAACGGCGTCTACATCACGGTCAACAGGCCCTATGACAGCCTGATATCGCTCCTGAAGCGCGAGGGCATCGACACTTCGAAAATCTTCTTCATAGACCTCATCACGAAGACCGCGCGTGATGCGCCCGAGCGCCGGGGCAATTGCATATTCATGGGCAATGCCTCGAACCTGACCGACCTGAGCGTCGCCATCTCGCAGGCAGTCTCGGTCGACCCGAACGCGAAAAAATTCATCTACCTCGACTCGCTTTCCACGATGCTCATCTACAACGAGGCGGGCTCGCTCTCAAAGTTCTCGCATTTTCTCACGAGCCGGCTGCGGGAATGGAACGTGGACGGGGTGTTCATCTCGCTCGACAGCGAGTCTGACCGGACGCTGACCAACACGCTCTCGCAGTTCTGCGACCGCGTGGTGCGCGCCTAGTCGTTGAAATTCTGAATGAATGAGAAGACCATGAATGGACGAGAAGAAGACCGCGAATGAAGGTGATTGGATGGTTGCGGACGTGGTGCAAGCTGCATTGGACTTCATTGTCGCCTTCATAGGCCTGAGCACAGTCGTCATGCTTTACGTGGCAAAAAGCAGGCTGACAAAGGGGATGCTATACAATCTGATGAACTGGTTGTTCTATTCCGTGGTTTTCTTCGCGCTTCCCTACTCGTTAATGGCATTCCTCCAGTCGAGCGGCCTGATAGTGATTGCCGACCAGCGGCTGATAGAGCTGAGCGCGCGTGTCCTCATCACGCTCTTCTTCCTGTCCATGCTGCGCGCCGCCTTCTATGCCAAGGGCCTCGCGGACATGTTCGGCTTCAAGACGTTCTTTCCGAACGAGGACATGTAAAAAATAAAAATTACTTTTCCTTCGCGTAGCGCGAGGCCAGCTCCTCCAGCGCGCCCCTGAGGATTTCTATTGAAAGCAGGTAATCGTCAATCTTCACGCGCTCCGCGTCAGTGTGGTCGAGCTTGGAATCGCCCGGCCC
>CABMJK010000046.1 GCA_902386535.1 Candidatus Burarchaeum australiense
AACCGATTCGAAGCTCGTGAAGCCCAAGGACGACGAGATTGACCATGGCAAGCTAAGAACAATAGCTGAGCTTGAAAAAATCTGCTCCTCGCCAGAGTTCACGGTTGAGGAATGGTCGCGGATTGCGCTGAAGCCACTGAAAGACTATTTCGCCAGCCTCTAGCCCAGGTCCAAACAGCTCAAACCAATCAGACCTTATACACCTGCACGTGAGGCACTCCGCCAATCAGCCTCGCACCCGTTTGCGGGAACTCCAGCGCCTTCCCCGCGGCCTCGACCGCCTTCTTCCCGACCGCGTTTATCGAGGTGGCCTCGCCCAGCGCCTTTGCGACAGATTTTTCTCCCGCAGCGCCTGCCTTCACTTTCTCTCCCTTGTAGAACTCGCCGTACTTCTTGAGGTCGAGCGTAACCTCTCCCTCCTTCAGCACCTTGCCCATCAGTTCGGCATCGCACAGCGCAACTATTACCTCATTGCCCTGCCTATGCACGCGCATGAACATGTAGTTCTATGCGCAGATAAGATTATTAAAAACCCCCTCGCGATAATCCACCCATGTATTCCGAGCAAGTCTACTCTTTGTTCAAGAAAATCGGCGTGGCCGAGGGCGACACTGTCAGAATTACCCGGGCCGGCGAGGCCAACGAGGGCATACTCATGCCCCAGCCGCAGGGAGACCCGAACTCCATAGTCCTCAAGCTCGCGAGCGGCTATAACATCGGCATATCCTGCACTCCAGAGGTGAAGGTCGAACTCATAAAGAAGGGCGCTAAGAGCGAGAAGCCGCACGAAGAGCATCAGAAGCACGAGAAGGGCGCCCTCTCAATGCTCAGCTGCGGCGGCACGATAGCGAGCAAGGTCGAACATCTTACCGGCGCAGTCTATGGCACAATGAACACCTCGGAAATTCTGGCAGTGGTGCCAGAGCTGAAGGAGCTCGGCCCGATAAACGTGCGCTCGCTATTCACGATCCTGAGCGAGGAC
Source organism: Candidatus Burarchaeum australiense (assembly GCA_902386535.1). Lineage (GTDB taxonomy): Archaea > Micrarchaeota > Micrarchaeia > Burarchaeales > Burarchaeaceae > Burarchaeum > Burarchaeum australiense. The sequence goes on from CABMJK010000046.1 coordinate 983, forward strand.
ATCTCGCCCGACCACTGGAAGATAATGGCGCGCGAGATTGAGAAGGAGATAAAGGCCGGCGCGACAGGCATTGTGCTTCCGCACGGCACCGACACGATGTCATACAGCGCAGCAGCCCTTTCATTCATGGTCAGGCCACCCGTGCCCGTAGTGCTGGTGGGCACACAAAGGAGCAGCGACAGGGGTTCGAGCGACAACGTGGTCAACCTGATTTGCGCGGCCACGGCTGCGAAGAGCGACATAGCTGAGGTCGGCGTGTGCATGCACGCAAGCGCGAGCGACGACCTCTGCCACTTCCACCGCGGAACGCGCGTGCGCAAGATGCACACCTCGCGGCGCGATGCATTCAGGAGCATCGACGTTAAGCCGCTCGCGAGCATAACCTATAAGACCCGGAAGGTGCAGCCGCTTGACACGAATTACACAAAACGCGGTTCGCAGCCTTTAGTGGTCGATGACAAAATCAACCCGAACGTGGCGCTCATCTACGCGCACCCCGGCATAAAACCGTCGCTCATCAGCAAGCTGAGCGACTATGATGGCGTGGTGTTTGCGGGCACCGGGCTGGGCCAAGTGCCTACCAACGTAATGAACAACAAGCTGGTCCTTTCGATTCTGCCCGAGGTAAAGGCGCTAATGGCCAGCGGAATTCCGGTCGTGATGTCGCCCCAGACAATCTACGGCAGGCTCAACATGCACGTCTATTCGGGCGGCAGGCTGCTCAACGAGGCGGGCGTCATAGGCGACGGCTGCGACTGGCTGCCCGAGGTGGCGCTCGTGAAGCTCATGTGGGTGCTCGGGCACACGAAGAAGATGGATGAGGTCAGGAAGCTTATGCTCGAGAATATGGTCGGAGAGCTTACCGAACGCTCGCCACTTGAAATCGATTATTTCGAATAGGCAAAGGGGATTTTCTTGAAGTGCGGACTTGAAATACACCAAAGGCTCGCAGGCAAAAAGCTGTTCTGCTCCTGCGAAGGCGAGAGCGCGAGCGGCCAGCCTCTCTTCGAAATAAGGCGCATGCAGCACGCGGTGATGAGCGAGCTGGGCGAGTCCGACAAGGCGTCCGAGTTCGAGACCGCGCGGCGCCGCGAGTTCATCTACCACGTTTACGACAACGACTGCCCGGTGGAAATGGACGAGGAGCCGCCCCACAGGCTGAACGAGCAGGCGCTCGACGCCGCGCTCGAGATTGCGCTCATGCTGAACTCCCGGCCTGTTGACGAGATCGAGGTCATGCGGAAGGCCGTGGTCGACGGCTCGAACACAGGCGGCTTCCAGCGCACTTCAATAATTTCCGTGGGCGGCTCGATTTCCGCCAACGGCTCGCCAATCGGCATCCAGGCCATTGCCCTCGAGGAGGAAAGCGCGGGCATTGTCGAGGAAAAGGCCGGCACCGCTGTCTTCAGGCTCGACAGACTCGGCATACCTCTCGTCGAAATCGCGACCGCGCCCGACATCAGGTCGCCCGAGCAGGCGCGCGCAGTCGCGGAGGCAATCGGCACGCTCCTGCGCATGACCGGCAAGGTGGCGCGGGGCATAGGCACGATACGGCAGGACATCAACATTTCTATAGAGGGCGGGGCGCGCGTGGAGCTGAAGGGCGCGCAGGAGTTGGCGCTCATCGGCACGATAGTGCAGAAGGAAGTCGAAAGGCAGCAGCACCTCATCGAGCTGAAGCCGCGCATCGAGAAGAACAAAAAGCAGCAGTTGAAAATCGTCGACCTCACGGAGCACTTCAGGGCCAGCGAGGCCAAGCTGGTGAAGCGCGGGCTCGAGGATGGTGCAAAGGTTCTGGGCATGAGGCTCGCCGGCTTTGCGGGCCTGCTCGGCCACAACCTGAATGACGGCAGGCGCTTCGGCTCAGAGGTGAGCGATTATGCCAAGCGCGCGGGCGTGGGCGGCATAATCCACGGAGACGAGAACCTGGAGAAATACGGTTTCAGCGAGAGCGAAATCGCGGAAGTGAGGAAGGCGCTCGGAGTGCGCGAAGCCGATTCCGATTCGTTCGTTCTCGTGATTGCAGAGGAGCAGAAGGCGCGCAAGGCGCTCGAGCTGGCCTTCTCGCGCGCGCTGATGAGCGAGGTGCCCGAGGAAACGCGCAAGGTCCTGCCCGAAGGCGCCTCCTCCTTCATGCGCCCGCTTGCAGGCGG
>CABMJK010000047.1 GCA_902386535.1 Candidatus Burarchaeum australiense
AGGAGATGCGATTTCATGCGCCGCTTTCTCAACCTGCCCTTAAAAAGCTTATCGCGTCGAAACCGGCTTGCCCGCCAAACGCAACTTTATTTAATTGGGACACGCACTAATAGGACCTAAAGTAAAAGGAGGTATCGGGACCTTGGTCCTGATATGGCCACGGTGGTGTAATGGTAGCACAAGAGGCTGTGGAGGAAGGGGGCACGCTTCGCGCCCCCTTTCCAAACCCCGCGCACGCGCGGCAGCAGCAACCCCTAAGCCCGAGTTCAATTCTCGGCTGTGGCCTCATTTCATTCGGCCCCAGTCTCGCCAGGCTGCGGCCTGACGATCGGCTGTGGCCTCATTTCATTCGGCCCCAGTCTCGCCAGGCTGCGGCCTGACGATCGGCTGTGGCCTAACTTTTTAAGTTACGTGGCGCAAATGCAGTTCCATGAAGCTCGGCAAATCCGTAATCGCGGAACTCCTAATCTCGCTTCTAATGATAGCCGCGCTCTTCTACTTCGCTAATATTGGCGACGTGCTCCGGGTAATCGAAGGAATCGAGTTCAAGTGGCTCGCCCTTGCGTTCGTCTTCTACTTCGGAATAAACCTCTGCATGGCGCTGCGCATCTGGGCCATACTGCGCGACCTGACGGTGGGCATATCCTACCCCAAGACGCTCATGGCGCATTTCACGGGCATGCTCGCCAGCGACTTCACTCCCGCGCGTTCCGGCTACCTCACGACTGCCTTCGTTCTCTCGCGCAACAACAAGATACCGCTCGAAAAAACCATGGTTTCCATACTGGGGCCGCAGATATTTGACTTCTTCCTGAAAGTCACCGCTGGCGCCATCGCGTTCTGGTACCTGCTCACCTACGTGCTGCACGTAAATGCGGAGGAATCGATACTCTTCGCCGTGATTTTCGGCATTTTCGCCCTTTCGACAATGATTGCCGTAATGTTTCTCTCGCTTTTCTCGCCCCGCTTCCTGAAGATGATGAGCTTCATAAAACGCCTGCCTTTCGGCAAGGCGGTGCACGAGCTCGTCGAGAACATACAGCAGAACTCGCACACGATACGGCGCCTGTTCTGGTTCATCCTCCTGCTGCTGGGCTTCACGTGGCTGCTCAAGGCCCTCGAGTGGTATTGCATCGCGCTCGCGGTCGGCTTCACGCCCGACGTGCCCTTTGCGCCGATAATCTTCTTCGCCTTCCTCCAGCCTCTCGTGACTATTCTTCAATTCGCCCCTCTTCCCACATTCGCCGGCGTGGGCTTCTCCGAGGCCGCCTCGGTATTCGTGCTCATGCAGTTCGGCGTCGCGCCAGCACCCGCGCTCGTCTTCTCGCTGCTCACGCGCTTCGTCATGATTGCGGTGGACTCGATAGGCATACGGGAGGCGGTGAAGATGCTGAGGCTGGATGGCTCAAAGGCGAAGCAGTAGGTTTTTAACCTTAAAACGCCATATATTTCCTCGGATTAAAATGAACTCGGTTGGACTTTCCCAGAGGCCTAAACGCGACCCGGTCAATCCTGGTTTTGCCTTGCTATGCCTGGCGCAGCGCCGCGGCGCGCAGACCGAGACGCCGCGATGGCTTCAGCCGCCTTCTTTCATTAGCAACAGGCTGGTAGTCCTGGAAGACGCGGCGGCCGGAACCTTCCGCACCGGCGCCGCATACCATTACGACCACGAAAAGCGCCAATACGTCCTGCCCGGCAGCGGCGCTGATGCTGAAATGCGATTTCCGGATAATAACTATGGAAAATGCGCGGCTATCGCGTGCATATGGCAACTCGCCGAGGAGGGCGAAGACTGCGGCCGTTTGCTTCCTTCCTTGCTCAGGACCTTGGGCGACAAGGGACATCCCTGGTTCGTTCAGCTTGAAATCATGAGAACGATTGAGAAGATCGCCCTTTCGGGAAGCGACTGCCGGGAGGCGAAGCAGTCTTTGCAAGACGCAAAGGCGCTTTACGAGCAAGTAAACAGCCCGTATCTCGCAGAACTGATGAACTTCCATGCGCGTCGCGAGGACTGCATAAAGGCCGCAAACGACGCACTCGAGGCCATCGCTCTTGTCGAGAACAATCGCCTAGTGCGCTCAAACGTTCAGCATATGAAACTCTACCTGCGCGGGCTGCTGGCTGCCGTGCGGACAGAAGGCAAGCGCCCCCGAGTGCCTCTCGTCGTAGTTGACCGCCTCACAGGCATGGGATTCGTTTACAGGGGCAAAGGCAACGGCTTCGAGGACATCGGCAAATACCCGCTCCTTAAGCGCGCGGTGGATTTCAGGCCTCCGATGTGGGGGCGAAACGAGACAACGGCGCTCATCGAGAATCCATCCACAATTTCCATCTGGGCACCCACTTGCGAGCCCCTGAGCACAGCGTTCAGTCAAATATTGCTCGGCGCCCTCCGCGATCCCCGCATTAGCGTTTCCCCGTAGGTGGGCCAGCGCGACCATCATTAGTATTTTAACCCTTCTTTTCCCACCACCTATTGTGGCAGGTTTGAAGATAGTGACGAGGTCGAGCTTATGAGATGCCCCTACTGCGGCCATCTTGAGACCAAGGTCATAGACTCCCGCGATGCCGAGGACGTCGAGGTCACGCGCAGAAGGCGCGAGTGCGAGAAATGCGAGAAGAGGTTTACCACTTACGAGCGCGTCGAGATGGTGGACCTCTACGTGAAGAAGAAGGACGGCAAGCGCGAGCCCTTCAGCCGCGAGAAGCTGATGGGCGGCATCGCTTCCGCCTGCGTGAAGTGCAACGTTTCGCACGAGCAGATGGAGGCCGCGGTGGACGAGATCGAGCGCCAGCTGCGCCAGCGCGAGGACACCGAGGTGCCCAGCTCGCTCATCGGGGACATGGTGATGAAGAAGCTCAAGGGCATCGACAAGGTTGCCTACATCCGCTTCGCCAGCGTTTACCGGGAATTCGCGGACCTGGAGGACTTCCAGGAGGAACTGAAGAAGCTGCTCAAGAAATGATTGCAAAGAAAAACGAATTGCGGGAGTGAGCAAATGCCTTTTTCCTACAACGCCCTGAAAGTCCTGGAAAAGCGCTACCTGCGCCGCGACTCCTCGGGCGAAGTAATCGAGACCCCGCGCCAGATGTTCGCCCGCGTCGCGCGCAACATCGCGAAGGCGGACGCGAAATACGGAGAGACGCGCTCCGGCCTTTCCCGCACCGCGAACGATTTCTTCTCGCTGCTCTGGTCTCTCGACTTCCTGCCCAACTCGCCCACGCTCATGAACGCGGGCGCCGAACTCCAGCAGCTCTCGGCCTGCTTCGTCCTTCCCGTAGAAGATTCCATGGAAAGCATCTTCACCTCTCTCAAGCACACGGCCATGATACAGCAGAGCGGCGGGGGCACGGGCTTCTCATTCTCCCGCCTGCGGCCCTCGGGCGACATCGTGCGCTCCACCAGCGGAATCTCGAGCGGCCCGGTCTCCTTCATGAAGGCATTCAACATGACCACCGAGGTCGTAAAGCAGGGCGGGAAGAGGCGCGGCGCCAACATGGGAATCCTGCGCTACGACCACCCGGACATCGAGGCGTTCGTGCGGAGCAAGGAATCGGGCACCGAGCTGACGAACTTCAACATCTCGGTCGCGGTCAGCGACTATTTCATGGGCGCGGTGAAGCACAATTCCTCCTTCCCGCTCATCAACCCGCGCACTGGCGCGCCCCAGGCCAGCATGAAGGCCCGGCACCTTTTCAACCTCATAGCGCACAACGCCTGGCTGAACGGCGACCCTGGCCTCATATTCCTCGACCGCATAAACCGCGACAATCCCACGCCCAGGCTCGGCCACTTCGAGGCCACCAACCCCTGCGGCGAAATCCCTCTCCTTCCCTACGAGGCCTGCAACCTGGGCTCCATCAACCTGGCGCACATGGTGCGCGCGAAGAAGGGCGGCCACGAGTTCGACTGGGCCCGCTTCCGGCGCACGATTCACGCTGGCGTGCACTTCCTGGACAACGTGATAGACATGAGCGCCTTCCCGGTGCCCGAGATTGACCGGGCGGTGAAGCGCACGCGCAAGATAGGCCTGGGGATCATGGGCTTTGCCGACTGCCTGGTGCTGCTGGGCATACGCTACGACGCGGCCGAGGCCCTGGCCTTTGGCGAGAAGATAGCGCAGACGATGGCCGAGAGCTCTTTTGCGGCCTCGCGCCAGCTGGCCGAGGAGCGAGGCACGTTCGAGGCCTGGTACGACAGCATCTACGGCCCGAAGGGCAGGGACGTGCGCATGCGCAATGCGACCCGCACCACTATTGCGCCCACGGGCACGCTCAGCATACTTGCCAATTGCTCCAGCGGCATCGAGCCCATTTTCGCCGTCTCCTACGTGCGGCACGTGCTCGAGGGCGCGCAGCTTATCGAGGTCAACCCGATTTTCGAGCAGCTTGCGCGCAAACAAGGATTCTACAGCGAGAAACTGATGAGGAAAATAGCCTCCACGGGCACGGTGGGCAGCCTGCGCGAGGTGCCGAAAGAGGTGCGCGAGCTTTTCGTGACAGCGCGCGAGCTGAGGCCCGAGATGCACGTGCGCATGCAGGCCTCCTTCCAGCGCTACATCGACAATGCGGTCTCGAAGACCGTCAACTTCCCGGCCAATGCCACGGAGCGGGACGTGCAGAAGGCCTACCTGCTCGCCCATGAGCTTGGCTGCAAGGGCATAACGATTTACCGGGACTCGAGCAGGGAGGGACAAGTGCTGAGCGTGCAGGGCCAGCCGCACTCCAAAACACCGATAGAGGCCGAGTCCTCCCCGCCCCGCAGCTGCCCGACTTGCTAAGGTGCTGAAATGCGTTACACGAAAAAGGACAAGGTTCCGGCGGGCATCGTGGTGGTCTACACCGGCGACGGCAAGGGCAAGACCACTGCCTCGCTCGGAATCGCCATGCGGGCCTCGGGACAGGGGCAGAAGGTCGTGATGGTGCAGTTCCTGAAACAGCGCGGCTACGTGGGCGAGGTGAAATCCGCCTCGCTTCTCGCGCCCAACTTCGAGCTGCACCAGTTCGGCCGCGCCGAGTTTGCCAACCTCTCGGGCAAGCAGGAGGAAATAGACCGGCAGCTCGCCCGCGAAGGCTTCGAGTTCGCGAAAAGGGCAATGGCGCGGGCGCCAGACATCCTGATACTCGACGAAATAAACGTCGCCCTGAGCCTAGGCCTCTTGAAGCTAAAGGATGTGATTGCGCTCGTAAAGTCAAGGCCGAAAGACACGAGCATGGTTCTCACCGGCCGCGGGGCCCCGAAGGAGCTGCTCGCGCTGGCCGACATAGCCACCGAGATGCGCGAGCTGAAGCACCACTATCGCCAGGGCTTCGGGGCGAAGATCGGGATTGACTACTGACCTGCCGCGCCGGAGCGTTTTGGCCGCTGGCCTGTCTCGACGGAGCATTTTGGCTGCCGAACTGCTTCGACGGCGGGATTTGGCCGCTGAAACGGTTTTTAATCCTTACCGAGAAAGGGCTGTATTCGAGAGGTAATCAAATGTCCGAAATACGCATGGGCAAGGTCGAAAATTACATCCACGAGAAGCTGGCCTCGGACGGAGCCATGCTCTTCGCGCTCATAGACCCGCTCGACCACAAGGATGTCGAGAGCGCGGCCCGGCGCGCGAAGGAGGCGTGCGAAGCAGGCGCAGACCTTCTGCTCATAGGCGGCTCGATGGGCGTGCAGGGCAGCCTGCTCGATGACCTGGCCAAGCGAGTCAAGGAAAGCGTCAACGTGCCCCTCGTTCTTTTCCCGGGCAACATCTCAACTCTTACCACTTATGCGGATGCGGTCTACTACATGTCCCTGCGCAACTCGCGCAATCCCTACTGGATAACGCAGGCCCAGATGCTCGCTGCCTACACCGTGAAGAAGACCGGCATCGAGCCCCTGCCCGTGGGCTACATCGTGGTCGAGCCGGGCGGCACGGTGGGCTGGGTGGGCGAGGCCAACCTCGTGCCCCGCGACAAGCCCATGATTGCGGCAGCACTCGCGCTCGGCGCGCAATACGCCGGCTGCAGAATCGTGATTACCGACACCGGCTCGGCGCCCGCAGAATGCCCGGTGCCCCTTGACATGGTGGCCGCAGTGCGCGCTTCCATCGACGTGCCCTACATAGTTGCAGGCGGCATACGCAAGCCCGAGCAGGCGCGCGACATCGTGAAGGCAGGTGCGGATGCAATCCAAGTCGGCACTGCCATTGAGCAGGCCGGCGACGTGAAAAAAACCGTGGGCGCGCTCGTGAAGGCCGTGAAGGAAGAGGGCAGAAAGCGCAGGTAAGGCGGCGAGGACGTGAAAGCGGTGAAGGAAGAAGGTAGAAAGAGAAAATGAAAGCGTGAAGGCACCCAATGGTGTCACCATGACGGTTCTTAGCAAGTACCTATCCATAAGGCGGCAAAAGGACAGCGTGCTCTGCGTGGGCCTTGACCCGGCCTCGCCGTTCATGCGCAAGGGCGAGCAGGCCGTGCCGGCCGACTACTTCAAGACCGCCAGCGAGCTCGAGGGCCTCCTCTCCTTCTGCCTAGACATCATCGAGAAGACCGGCAAGTACGCCGTGGCCTTCAAACTCAATGCGCAGTACGCGCTTCCCTTCTCGCTCGCGGAATACAAGCGCATAACTTCCGCCATCAGGAAGCAGAATGCGATTGCAATCCTGGATATCAAGCTGGGCGACATCGGCTCCTCGAACGAGGCGTGCTTCTACTGGGCGAGCCAGGCCGGCTTCGACGCCGTGACCTTCTCGCCATTCGCGGGCAACATAGTGGAAGCCGCGCGCCAGGCGCGCGAGCGCAATCTCGGCCTGTTCGTCCTCACGCTCATGAGCAACCCCGAGGCCGGCACGTTCATGCGCAGCATACTGGCGACAGGCAAGCCGGCCTACCTCTGGATAGCCGAGGAGCTCGCGAAGAACGGCATTGAGGGCGCGGTGGTGGGCGCAACCAACACGACCGCGCTCGAGCTCAAGCAGATACGCGACGCGGTCGGCAAGGACGTAATCTTCCTCGTGCCGGGCATAGGCGCGCAGGGCGGCGATGCGGAGCGCATCTTCGGCCACGGCGGCGAGAACCTTCTTATAAATGTAGGGAGAAGCATACTCACCGCGCCGAACCCGCGCCAGGCAGCCGAGGATTTCGCATTCAACTTCCGGGGCATGATGCACGCGCGGAAATGATTTGCCTGCGGAATGAATTAGCAGATCAATAAAATGAATCAAGCAGAACAATCAAAATGAATTCAATGAATCCTATTCACAACATGCTTGTGGCGAGGCGGATACCATGAACGAGGAACTCCTGAAATTTCTGCTGAAAAAGAACGCGCTCAAGTTCGGGCAGTTCGTGCTCAAGTCGGGCCGCACGAGCCCGTACTTCTTCAGCACGGGCTCGCTGGACGACGGCGAGTCTCTCTCGAAGGTCGGCGAGGCCTATGCCCAGATGGTGGTGGACAACGACATCGAGTTCGACGCCATCCTGGGACCTGCCTACAAGGGCATCCCGCTCGCGGTCGCAACCGGCCAGGCGCTCTTCGAAAAGCACGGGCGCAACACGCGCATGATTTACGACAGGAAGGAGGAGAAGTCGCACGGCGTCGAGGGCGAGCGCTTCTTCGTGGGCAACCTGATGCGGGGCGACCGGCTCTTGATGATAGACGACGTGATGACAACGGGCTACACGAAGTTCGCCATGCTCGACAAGCTCCGGGGCATGAACATGGAGCTCTCGGTGCCTGCGCTCGCAATCCTGATGGACCGCGAGGAGACCGACGAGGAGGGCAAGAGCGCGCTCGCGGAGCTCGAGTCCAGGGGCGTTCACACTTACAGCATCCTGAAGGTGAGCGAGGTCTTCGAATTCCTGCTCGAGCGGGACATTGACGGCAAGGTCTACGTGAACCAGGAGCAGTACGGCGCCTTCGAGGAATACAACAAGAAATACGGCCCGAGGAAATAGCCGGCTCATCGGCCGGAGCGACCAACTGCCGAAGACCGCAGCGTTAGACGATAGGAACTGTTTTTATACTAGTCCTAGGATAAAGAAGGGAAGGGAAAGTAGCAGGAAACCGCAGGTTTCTTGCGGGGTCATGGTGCAACTTGGCAGCACGGCAGTGGGCGCTTTTCTTTCTCCGAGAAAGAAAAGCCCCCGGGCAAAAGAAAGAGGAACTTGCTTTCGGGCAAGAAAGAAAACGGGGTAATAGCCGCGCCTAAGCTCCAGATGGCGCCTTTGTGAAAAGGCGCCTACGGATTTGCCAATGTTAGTTACAGGTATTGCGACGCGGCCGCGAGGCCGCGGATGAGCTGATTTCTGGAGATGCGATTCATTCGCAGGAGAGACCTGTAAGTCGGGGTTCAAATCCCCGTGGCCCCATTATGGCAAACCCAAAAAGGTTTGCTAGACGCGGTCGAGCTGCTTTGCGAGACCGCTGTAATATTCAAAAGGTGTTTGATTGAAAGCAGCCGCAATTTTGCTCGCGCTTCTGCTCCTTCCCATGGCGTATGCCGAATGGGCCGAGACGCTGAGCGTTTCCGTGGTCGCGCCCAACAGCTATCCTGTGCCCGGCGTGCCGATAACCGTAATCTACCAGAAGCAGGTCGGCGTCTTCGACGTGCCCCTGGACGAAACCGTGGGCCCCGAGCGCCTGGACGGCCGCGTGGAGGGCTTCACGGATGCCGACGGCAATTTCATAACCGGCCTCATCGACTACGTGCGCTTCGGCGAGGTGCGCGACTATTACATCATAGCCGGCAACCAGCAGCTGCACACCTCTGTCGGCGAGCACGTCACGGGCACAAAGCACGTCGAAGTCTTCATGGAGAATTTCCCCATAAGGCGCGTCATCCTGCGCGCGCTGGACGGAGATGGGCGGGCGCTCGCGAACGCGTCGGTCTCTGTCACCTGCGGTGAAGTGGTGATGCAAAAGACGAGCGACTCGCTCGGCATAGTTTATTTCTACGTGTCCGCCCCCGCGACCTGCGCTGTCTCGCTTGCCTACGGCTCGGTCACTCTCTCGCAATCCATACCCGAAATCACGCAGGACCTTAACCTGGACCTGCCCCTGCAGCTCTACGACCTCTCCGTGCGCGTGGTGGACGACAACAGCATGCCGCTCACGAACGTGACCATGCTCGTGCCGGGCTTTCCGCAGGGCGCCACGGACGAGGGCGGGCGGTTCGTGATACGGCGCTTCCCCTCAACCTCTGCCTACGTGACCATGTTTTACAACGGCCGGCAGCAGGCAACCAACGTGGATCTCAAAAGCAGCGACTTCGTCAAGGTCGTCTTCGACCTCCTGCCTCCCTCGATAAGCGACGTAAACTACACCATGAACGGAACCGGAACTGCACGCATAAGGGCCATGGTCCGGGACCCGGGAGCGAGCCACTCGGGAGTTGCCGGGGTTTACGTCCGCTATTCGCCCAACAAGCGCATATGGACCACGCTTCCCATGTATCCAACCGGCGCCTACACCTACGAGGCCGCCCTGCCCGCGCAGGAGCCCGGCACAGAGGTGTTCTTCGTAATCGAGGCCGTGGACAGCCGCTCCAACAAGGCCACTTCGGCCCAGTACAGCTACGTTGTGCCCAAAATAGGCGGAAACGGTGGCGGCGGGCCTTCCCTGCCCTCGCTCGGTGGCGGCATTGACCTGCTGGGCATTCACATCGACTACCTGCTGCTCTTGCCCCTGATAGCCATACTCGCATTCCTGCTCTACCGCCTTCGCTCGAGAAATAATTAGAACACCTTTTCATCTGCCCGCGCCAGTCTCGCCCCCTTTACCGCACAAACAGCTATCTCTCCCTCGCCCATCTACCTTCTCTCGCCATAATCCCTCATGAACTCCATGTACTCGCGCAGCTGCTCCTGCGTTATCGAGGGCCGCCGCGTGCCGATTATCTCATTCAGCTGCGCGGCGCTCAGCTGCTTCTCCTCGCTCCTGAGTTTCGCGCGCACCAGGTCCATCCTCGCGGCCTGGCACACGGACACTATGTCGGCACCGCTGAAGCCCTCGGTCTTCTGCGCCACCACGTCCAGGTCGATGTCCATGAGGTCCAGGTCTGCCAGGCAGTTCCTGAAAATCTGCTTCCTCGCCCGCTCGTCCGGCGGCGGGATGTACATTATCTTGTCGAACCTGCCTGGCCGCATGAGCGCTGGGTCAATCATGTTGGGCTTGTTGGTCGCGCCCACGAGCATCACGTTCTTCAGCTCCTTCACGCCGTCCATCTCGTTCAGCAGCTGCGCCACTATGCTCTCGGTCAGGTGGCCCGCGTAAAGCCCCCGCGTGGGCGCAATGGCCTCTATCTCGTCTATGAATATCAGCGCCGGCGGATTCTCCTTCGCCCTGTTGAAAGTCTCCTTGATGACCTGCACGGCTCCCTCGTAGCCCTCCTTCAGCAGGTCTGCGCCGCTGATTTGCAGGAACGTGGCCTTGAGCTCGCTCGTGGCGGCCTTCACGATCATGGTCTTGCCACAGCCCGGCGGGCCGAAGAGCATCAGTCCCTTGGCCGGCTTCACCTTGAACTGCTTTATCAAATCCTCGTGCAGCAGCGGCAGCTCGATGGCCTCGAGCAACGTCCGCTTCACGTCATCGAGCCCCACCACGTCCTCCCACTTCACCTGCCTCTCAAGTTTCTCCGGCTCCTCCTCCGCCTTCACGGCGCCCGAGCGCCTCTCGAAATCGACCCTGAACTTTTCATAGTCCTCCAGCGAGGCAAGGGAAACGCTGGGCTTGAGCACCTTCAGCACGCGCCTGAAGTCCGCCATGCTCACGGGCTCCATGTTGCCTGTCTTGGCCGCGCTCTTGGCAGCAGCCCTCGCGGCCTCCACGCAGATGTTCGCTATGTCCGCGCCCGAGTATCTTTCGCTTAGCTCGGCCAGCTTCCCGAAGTCCACATCCTCAGCAATCGGCATCTTCTTCGAGTGAACCTTGAATATCTCCTCCCGCGCCTTCACGTCCGGCAGAGGCATGTAGATTATCTTGTCCAGCCTGCCGGGCCTGAGCAGGGCCGAGTCCAGCATGTTCGGCACGTTCGTGGCGCCTATCACTATCACGCTGGCCTTGGTCCTGAAGCCGTCCAGCTCCTGCAGGAACAGGCTCATTATGCGGGGTGCCACGTCATCGGCGCTGTACTTGTCCCTCCTCTTGCCTATCGAGTCAATCTCGTCGAAGAACAGGATGCAGGGCGCGTTCTTGCGCGCGACCGCGAACAGCTCGCTGATGTTCTTCTCGCTCTCGCCATACCACTGCGAGAGGAGCTCCGAGCACTTCACGTAGTAGAATCCCACGTCCAGCTCCTTGGCCAGCGCCCTCATTATCAGGGTCTTGCCCGTACCGGGCGGGCCGAAAAGCAGGACGCCCTTGGGCGGCCTTATGCCGTAGGCAATCGCCAGCTCCTTCTTCTTCATGGGCCAAACGATGGTCTCGGTCAGCTCATCCTTCAAATCCTCGTAGCCGCCCACGCTCTCGAGGTTCTCGGCCCCGGCGCTCGTGCTCAAATCCTCGATGCCGAACTTCCCGAACTTCTTCGTCTTCTCCTCCTTCATCACCATCATCTCGCGGGACACCTTTATGTGGCCCCTTTCGAGCAGCGCGACAATTACGACCGTGCCGACGATGTAGGCGAAAATCATGACGTTGAACGGCTGGCGCGAGATGCCGCACGCGAGGTAGTAGCCGCCCGCGACCAGGACGAGCGAAAGCGATGACAGCACCTGCGCGTTCTCGCCCTTCAGGCGCGCGGGCAGGAATGCGACAAGGAAGAGCGTGATGCCCCAAGCCGTTAGCTGGACGAGCGCCGAGTCCTGGAAGAGCAGCTTGAAGCTGTTCGCCATTATGAGGCCTAGCG
>CABMJK010000048.1 GCA_902386535.1 Candidatus Burarchaeum australiense
ACCTTGTCGGCAGCGAGCCACGCGCCGTTTATCTCAATGTCCTTCACGCGCACGGCCAGCACCCGCTCGGGCGAAATTTTGAAAACCCCGGCAAGCTGGGTGGTGAGCGCCTGCCTGTCCTTCATGCCGGCATAGGAAAACCTTTTGATGCCGCACCCGAGCTGCCTGCCCACTGCCCTCAGCGCGCCCACGGTGTCCCAGTCCTTTTTCTGCAAAATGAAATGGGTGAAATCAGGGGATGTGGCGGCATCCGGTGCCCTTTCTATCTTCTTCCCAACCTCGAGCAGTTCGCCCCCCGCGGTAATCTCCTCCACGACGAAGCTCTCGGGGGTGAGCTTCAGCGAGCCGCCGATGCCTACTATATTAGATAGGTGCGCAAGCGTGCCTTTTTCCGCAAGTTCGGCCGTCATGCCCCTGCATTGGGCCGCAAACCTATTAATTTTGGGCAACTCGGGGCACGTTCGGCAATCAGCGAACAAACATTTAAAAATAGACCTCCTTATTCTATGCGCACAGACAGATAGCGATATCAGATTAAACACGAGAGGTGGTTGAAGATGGTTAAGAAAGGACAAGCAGCCATGGAATACCTGATGACGTATGGCTGGGCAATTCTGGTTATCGTCATCGTACTGGCCGCGTTGCTTTACCTCGGCGTTTTCAACGTCGGTTCACGCACACCGGAACAATGCAACTTCCAGGTGGGCATATTGTGTACGAGCGCAAAGGTTACGACAACTACTACTTCGCTCACACTGAGGAACGGCCTCGGGCAGAGAATGAACGTCTGCAGCATCCTCTGTGATGACACTCGACGCACAAGCGGTGCCGACTATCTGACTACCATTGCAACTGAAGGTGGAACTGTTCTGAGCTGCACATCCCCGCCCGTTGACGCCATAGGCAGCAACGCGGTAGATGTCGGCGAGGAGAAGACCCTGCAGCAGGCGAACGGCGGCTGCATTGACTCGAGCACGACCCCGGCCACTGTCGCAGTGGGCGGCAAGTACAGGGGCAAGGTTTACATAACCTACTACCTTGCTGGTGACACGAGCGGTGACTCTCTCCGCGTAGCCGAGGGTGACCTCCAGACCACCATACAGGTAGGCTAGAAATAGCCGCAGTTTCTTTTCTTCTTCTTTTTATTTTTCAGTTCCTAGCGTAGCAAGTCGCAGGGCAAGTTCCCCGTGCTTGCCCGACCCTGGTCAGAGCCAGCGGGCTTAAATAGTTGCATACAAATGCATTTGGAGCTGATGTGAAGATGACAAATCATGCGCGAAATTCAAGGCGCGGCCAAGCGGCAATGGAATACCTGATGACCTATGGCTGGGCAATTCTCATCGTTGTGGTGGTTCTTGCCGCGTTGCTTTACATGGGCATATTCGGCCTCGGGGGGCGCGTGCCCGAGCAATGCACATTCAAGCCCGGCCTTCTTTGCACCGGCGTCAAGGTCACGCCAACCTCCGTCTCATTCACGCTCACCAACGTGTTCGGTTCCAAGATTGAAATCTGCAACATCGTCTGCGATGCGTCCAAGACGAGCGCCACCGTGGATCTGAAGGGCTCGGACGGGAAGTGCGACAGCCCGATCGTGCACATGAGCCTTGGCGACGAAAGGCACCTTTCCGTGGCAGACGGCTGCCATTATGCGAGCGGTGAAATCGTGCCTGCAGGCGAGACTTACAGGGACAAGCTCCTGATAACCTACTACAAAGAAGGCGACACCGACTTGCCGCGAACCGTCGAGGGCCAGCTCGTCGTAACTGTCAACCCCTGATATTCACGCTCATCTGCGCAAGCTTTAAATCCGCCAGCCGATATGCCTCTCGGCTGATGCCATGACTAGGGGCCAATCCGCGATCGAATACCTGATGAACTACGGTTCGGCCATAATGCTCATCGCCATAATTTTTGTGGTTTTCGCCTGGATGGGCGTGTTCACCACACGGACCGCCGACTACTGCAATCCGGGCGACGGCGCGCTCTACTGCTATGGCGTCAAGGCCACCCAGGGCGCCCTTGAGCTCACGATACTCAACAACAAGCCCCACAACATAAACGTCTGCGACATCATTTGCGATGGCCGGCCCACCACCGAATCCTCAATGCTCCCTCCCCTCGTGCCGGAATATGCGAGCTGTGCAGGCACCGGGGTGAGGGTCGAAAGCACAAAATCCGCGTCCGTCAGTACGCTTGCCGACTCGCACGGAGTCCGCTTCTGCACCTATGACGGAAAGACGCCGCTTGCGGTGGGCGAGCAGTATCGCGGCAACCTCTACATAGTCTACTCCGGAACAAACGACGATAACAACGGCAAGGCCCGCGTCTCGGTCGGCGACATACTCGCAACCATACAGCCCTAGCGCGCCCCGCCCGGTGCGTGGCATACCTGCAACCATCCGGCCCCAGTGGAGCCCCCGCGCCAGCGGAAAGTTTCCAACGCTTCCAACGGATAACTATATATATGGGCCAACGCGATAAAGCGGGCATGAAAGGCCAGAATGCGACCGAGTTCCTGCTGACTTATTCCTGGGCCATAATCGTGGTAGCAGTGGTCATCGGCCTCCTGGCCTATCTCGGCTTCTCAAACCTGAATTCTTACGAGCCCGAGCGGTGCGCCTTCGCGGGCTCTGCCCTCACTTGCAATGGTAACTACCTGGGCAATCACGCGGGGTCTGTCGGCAATGTGCTCACGCTGCGAAGCCTCAACATATCGAACAACTACAATAAGCCCGTTGTCATCTGCCAGGTCATTTGCTCGGCCAATCCGCCGTCCCCGCCGCCAGCCGTCCCCGCATGCGGCAACAACGGGCTGCGCGCAATAGCTCCGGGCGAGAGCGTGAATCTCTTCGATAACTGGGCGGCAGACTCCAACTATGTCGCCCCTCCGGATGCCGATCCAACCTGCCTCAACGAGCAGGGCAATGCATTCGAGGCTCCCGTGAACACGATGTACAAGGGCAAGATTTACGTTTACTTCTCGTACCCGGGCGAGTCTGCCGGTCCAACACAGCACAACGCAACTGCTGAACTCGCCGCGCGGGTCGGGCAGTCATGACGGGATTGACATGGCGGCAAATCATGCGCGAAACTCGGGGAACCCGCGCCGTGGCCAGGCGGCAATGGAATACTTGCTGACCTATGGCTGGGCCCTCCTCGTCGTCGTCATAGTGCTGGCGGCATTGCTCTATCTCGGGGTCTTCAGCGTAGGCCAGCGCACCCCCGAGGTGTGCACCTTCTCGCCAGGCATAATTTGCACCGGCTTCCGGGCCACCAATGACGTGCACGGAGCGCTCACGATGACGCTCACCAACGGGCTTCCAACCGACATTTACCTATGCGACCTGATTTGCGACCAGACGCTCACGGGTCCGCCGGAAAACGTAGATTCCTGCGCCCCGCCCGGCCACGCCAAGGATTTTTTGAAGAGCGGCGAGCAGAAAACAGTGCATTTCCCGGATTCCCAACCGTGCTGGAGCGACGGCGGCTATGCCTACCTGGTGGGCGAGCGCTACGTAGGGAAACTCTACCTGCTCTATAGCGAGGCGGGGGATACGGGACACGCAAGATTTAAAGCAGGCGATGTCATAACGACAATACAACCGTAGAGGAGGTTTTTCCATGATGCAAAAAAAAGCCCAGGCCGCGATTGAGTTCCTGACCACCTACGGCTGGGCGATTCTCGTAGTCGCGCTCGTGCTGCTTGCCCTCAACTGGATGAACTTCTTCAACCCGGGCCGGGTGATACAGAACTACTGTGCCTTCCCGATCAACACGTTCGGGTGCGACAACATAAAACTGACTTCGACGACCCTCCTGGGCATGTATCCTCTTTCCGTGACGGTAGATCTCACGAACAATTTGGGAAGGAAAATATACCTCTGCAGCCTCTATTGCGATCCAAGGCCCGCAGATCCGACAACGGGCGTCCCTCCGGGCTACGGTCCTACCCCGACGTGCTACGATCCTGCAAGTATTCCGGCCTATCTTACCTACGAGCCGGGAGAGAAGAAACCACAAGGCATCATCTGCGCAAACGAACTTGGCGAACTCAAACCGCTGCCCGTCGGGACAAAATACACCGCCAAGATATACGTTTTCTATTCATATGACGGGGAAGTCGGCACGCAGAAGGCCAGGCTGTTCGTTGGTGACCTGATGGCCACCGCGGAGCCCGGTTAGCGGGACAAAAGCTTTATATAGCAGGGAAATGGGATTAACGTGATGAAAATTCCGCATTCCGGATTGAAAAAGGCCCAGGCGGCTTCGGAGTTTCTTTTCACCTATGGCTGGGCCGTGCTCGTGGTTGCGCTCGTTCTCATCGGCCTTGCCTGGATGGGCGTCTTCAACATCACCTCGCAGGTGCCTGACAGCTGCTCCTTCCCGCTGCAGACGCTGGATTGCAAGGATGCGCGGGTCTCCTCCGGTCAGTCGACAATAAGCATCATAGGACCGGGCGGTCCAGAGACGGTCGTAACCCCGTTCACGATTTTGGAAAGCATCACGGTCCAGAACAAGTTCGGCAAATCAATCAGGCTGTGCGACATTACCTGCAGCGCCGAGCCGCCCAATGCATACACCGGCCTGCCGGGGACCATGTCGAATCTGAGGGCCGATTGCAAGGGCAGCGGGGGCTCGATACACGTTCCCGTGATAAACAAGGACCGCCTCCTGCCCGAGGAGCAGGCCACCATCTCCTCCAGCGTCGTGCCTGGCATAGAATGCCTTGATGCGGCAGGCAGGACGGGTGGTTATTCAGTTAACACCAAATACGCGGGCAAAGTCTACATCCAATATTCTTTCGACGGTGACTCGCCCATCGAGGCAGCACGGATACTCATGGGCGACATCGTCGCAACAGTGCAGTCTGGGAAGTAGTGATGAGGCATTGAACTGATGAACTAGCGGGGTGCATTTGAAATGAAAAACAGCAAAAAAGCTCAAGCAGCGATGGAATTTCTTACGACCTATGGGTGGGCAATCCTGATAATCGTCATAGTGCTCGCGGCCCTGGCCTGGCTGGGCGTTTTCAACGTGACCAACAAGGTTTCGGAGAGCTGTTCCATACAGCCCGAGCTCCGATGCGATCCCGTCAGAGTGGTAGTGTCTGACAACTACGGGCCAGTGAGATTGCAAACCTTGCGCATCACCAACTATTTCCCGGAGCGAATACTCGTCGGTGGAATCATGTGCAGGACAGGGGCGAAGGGCCCTGTCGGTTCCACAGTAGGTGACTACAAGGCGCCCGGTGCCGGTGTCATTTCGATAGGTCCGGGAAGCACCGCCGAGCTCGTCACTACGTTTGGAACCGTGGACTGGGGCGTCAGCTGCTATTCAGGCGATCAGGACCCTGCCGTGCCTGATGTCGCGCTTGAGGCCAGTGCCGGAGATCTCCTGACGACGAAAATATATATCGGTTACATAAAAGAATCCGATTCCAATCCCGACATGCAAGTAAGGCTCGCCTCTGGCATAGCGGTTAGCCGCGTAGAGGGTGTGTCCTAAAAACCTTAGGAGGTTGATTCGATGAAAATGAACGTTAGACGCGCACAAGCAGCGATGGAGTTCCTAACCACCTACGGCTGGGCCATACTTGTAATCGTGCTGGTGCTGACCGCGCTGACCTGGCTCGGCGTATTCAGCCCCTGGACGAACGTGCCGAGCAGATGCACCTTCGAAGCCGGCGTGCAGTGCAATTCCTTTAACTATATGTCCCCGGACGGCACTACCGTGAGCCTATCCCAGTTGCGCATAACCAACCGCCTGCCTGAGCGCATAATCGTCTGCCAAGTATTATGCAGTTCCTCGCAGCCCTCCGTGGGCGTGCCGAGCTCCTGCGCTTCCACCCCTATGGCCTCCCTGGGCGTGGGCTCAACGACTGACTTGATTAACGGCGCAGGCCTTCCTAACGTGCCTTGCTATGCTCAGTTCGGGTCGACTCCGCTGACGGCGCAAATCGGGGAAATGGTGACCACCAGCGTATGGGTCTATTACCTTAAGGAAAGCGACACCGGTCTGCCAGGCGCGCGGG
The DNA here is from genome assembly GCA_902386535.1 of Candidatus Burarchaeum australiense. Classification (GTDB taxonomy): domain Archaea; phylum Micrarchaeota; class Micrarchaeia; order Burarchaeales; family Burarchaeaceae; genus Burarchaeum; species Burarchaeum australiense. Next base: position 6,032 of record CABMJK010000048.1, read on the forward strand.
TGATGAGGGGCGATCTGGTCGCAAGGCTTTCCTAGGCCGCGTCCATACATTAAATTTTCCGCAATCAGGCAGGCAAGGCAGTGAGGTGCAAGCAGCGAGGTTCATTGAATGAAAAACGGCAAAAAGGCGCAAGCAGCCCTGGAATTCCTGACCACCTACGGCTGGGCTATCCTGGTGATAGTCCTGGTGCTGGTGTCGCTGACCTGGCTTGGCGTCTTCAACGTCCAGCAGGGCGTGTCGGAGCGATGCACCTTCCCGGCTGACATCTCCTGCCTGAATGCGCGTGTAAGCGGCACGCAGCTCACGCAGCTTACACTTACGAACAGGATGACCAAGGTCATGTACGTCTGTGAAGTCGCATGCACCAACGACCTGACGCTTTCCCTGGGCACCTCGATAGTAATCCCGTCCAACTGCGTAAGCTCGGGCGGCGCGAGCCCCATATTCGCGCTACAACCCGGCCAGCAGATGAACCTGGCCTCCACTCCGATAGCCTGCAAGAATTATTTCGCGGGCAAACTGACCACGACCTCGGTCTATAGTTTGGGTGATACTTACTCCGGCAGCGTGATCATATTTTATTCGGTGATTTCCGATGCCAGCGCTTCCGGCAGCGGGGCGAAGGCGCGCATGATGACCGGCGACATATTCCTGAAGGTAACCTGATAGTGGGGCTGCGAGCCGGCAAGCCTGACGAGCCAGCATTTAATTTTTTCTCTTCTTACTCTATGCATGCGCAGCCCGGCATATGCGATGATTTTCACCTTTCTTCTTGCCCTACTTCTGGCCTCTGGATGCCTTTCGTCCCAGTCCGCACCTAAACAGGAGGGCTTCGCGGTCTCGGACTACGGCGTGCTCTCCTACCCCTCGGAAAGAGGCGAGGTGCAATTCATCAAGGCGCCAGTTGAGCGGGGCCCGGGACATTCCCTGTCCCGCATCTCCTATGCGAGCGCGGGCAACGTGACCATTTACGGCCTTTTGCGCGAGGTTTCCGGTGCGCCCGGAACAGCGGCGGGCGACGGAGCGGGCAACGGCGGCGCGCAGGCCGAGAAGGCGGCCATCGTGCTTCTGCCCGGCGCCGGCAGGACAAAGGAGCAGGAGCAGGCGCTGGCCGCCGTGCTCGCGCAAATGGGCTATTCCTCGCTTTCGCTCGACCAGCGCGGCGATGCCGGGGAAAGCAAGGACGTGGCGGATGGATTTGACGAGCAATACGCGCACTTCCTGAAGGGCGAGGAGATTTTCGAGTATGAGCGCGTCTATGACGCGCTGCGCGCCTTTGACCTCCTCCGCCAGCTGGGCTACCGGAAAATAATTTTCATGGGCGAGAGCATGGGCGGCAGGTACTCGATAATTGCCGGCGCCCTCGAACCGCGCTCGCTCGGCGTGGTCGGCATTTCGACAAGCGGCTATGGCTTTGACCAGGTGCCGATGCAGGATGCGAACATGACCCGTTTTGCGCGCTCTATAGACCCCGACACCTACGCCCCGCTAATCGCGCCCCGCAGGCTCGCCATGTTGCACTCCCCGAACGACCCCGTGATTCCTCTCGAGGCCGCCCGCTCCACTTACCTAAGGGCGCACGAGCCCCGCGCATTCATCGAGGTCACGTGCAGTGATTCCGAGGGAAACGGACTGCACGGTTGGTGCGCCGCGATGAACGGAAAACTCGAAGAGGAACTGCAAAAGGCCGCCGTCGGCAATCAATCGTGATAGTATGGAGATTGACCGCGAGACTTCGAACCTGCTGAAAGGAATAGCCATCATACTGATAGTCCTGGCCCACGCGATAAGGAACTTCTCGATACCTCTCATCAGCCTCGTCACGAGCCCCGCGGAACTCGGCGTCTTCGCCTTCCTTTTCCTGAGCGGCTATGGCATATGCAAGAGCTACGGCCTGAGCGGCATAGATGCAAGGAAATATCTTGCCAAGCGCTTCAGGCGCGTCGTGGTCCCCTATTGGGTGGTCCTCACGATTTACATCATCTTTCTTTTCCTATTCGTGCCCTCGTACTTTTCCCACCCCATAATCCCGCAGGCCGTGGTCATGAACTATTTGCTAATCGTCTTCTATCCGTTCGACATACTGGGCGTCGGCTGGTTTGTGACGTATATCATGGTCTGGTACGTGATTTACCTCCTCGCCTCGCGCCTTCCGCTGGGCGACATGAAAAAAATCCTCCTCATGCTGCTCGGCATCCCTGCCATAGTTTACTTCTTCGGCCATGACTTGGCGGGCGTCCTCCAGTCTGTTTTTTCGCAAATCCCGACCGATATCCTGTTCGGTTCACGCAACCTGTATCTGCCCTATGCGTTTGCCTTCCCGCTCGGAGTGCTGGCCACGAAGGTCGGCAGCTGGCACGTCAAGCTGCACTTCCCGCCGCTCTCGAAAGTAGGCGAATACTCCTATTACATTTACCTGGTTCACATGGGTGTGCTATGCATCCTCCTGGTGCACTGCTTCAACGTCTCCTACTGCGCCAATTGGACCGACTTCGAAACGAACAATTACGTACAAAACAGTTACACGGCGTTGCAGGCGGGGAATTATACCCTGTCCCGTGCCTACCTGGAGCAAGCGATTGCCATCGACCCTTACAGGACCGAGGCGTATCGCGGACTTGGGGCCGTGAAATACGGCCAGGGGGATTTTGCAGGCGCCATAGCTGCCTTTGATACGGTAATTGGACTGGAGCCCAACCATGCAGATGACTATTGGAACCGCGGCCTGGCGAAATGGAGCCTTGGAGACTATGCCGGTGCAAAAGCGGACTATGACCTGGCAATCCAGTTCAACAATGCATCCGCTGTAGTTTACTTCTATCGCGGCTCCGCAAAAACCCACACCGGGGACATTGTCGGCGCGCTGGTCGATTTCGACAAGGCCATCGCGTTGGATCCCGTCTATGTCGATGCCTACGTGGCGCGAGCCAGCTCAAAGTATGTGCTGGGCGACTACTCCGGGATGAGGACGGACATAGCCCGGGCGCTCGCAGCTGATTCCACGTTCACGCGCAAGAACCAGATTGCAGGGGCGTTCAGCGAGTATGGGGACGGCCTTTACGCTGCCGGAATGTATGAGGGAGCCATAAATGCATACAACTTGTCCCTGGAATTCAACCCCGTGGCGAGCGTGTTTGAGAAGCTCGGTTCGGCGCGCGGCAGTAATGGCGACTATGCGGGTGCAATCGCGGATTTCGACAAGGCGCTTGAACTGGACCCGCGCCTTGCGAAAGCGTACGGGAACAGGGGCTCGATGAAGGGAAGATTGGGCAATTATACCGAAGCCATCGCCGACCTCGACAAGGCGCTTGAAGTGGACCAAAATCTCACGGAAGCCTACTACAACCGCGGCGGGGCCAAATACATGCTCGGGGATTTCGAAGGCGCAAAGGCGGACATCGACAAGGCGCACGAATTAAACCCCGCGCTTCCCGATTATGAAACCGTGAAGGCGCAGATTGACGCGCAGGGCCGGTGAATCCATGAAACCCGAAGTCAAACGCGGGAACCATGCGAGGGATGCACGATGAAACTCGAAGTCAAAAGGGCGATTTACGCGAAGGACAAGGACGCCATACACGACATACGCACGCGCGTCTTCATGCTCGAACTGTCGGTCACGCTCGAGGAGGAGCTGGACGGGCTGGACGAGAGCGCGATGCACGTGATTGCATACGCGAACGGGAGGCCCGTGGGCACTGCACGTCTGGTCGAGCTCGAGAACGGCGGCGGGAAGATAGGCCGCATGGCGATGCTAAAGGAATACAGGAAAAAGGGCGCGGGCACCCTGATGCTCAAGAAGCTGGTCGAGATGGCCCGGGCCATGGGCATGCGGGGCCTCGAGACCGATGCGCGGGTGAAGGCACTCCCGTTCTACGAAGCCCTTGGCTTCGTCCCAGAGGGGCCGGTCTTCATGGATGCGCGCATGGAGCACAGGAAGATGAGGATGAAATTATAGTGCCTCAGATTCTGTCAGCATCATCACAAGTCAGAGGTTGTTCATATCGTCATTGGCGATAATATTTAAATAGGGGCGAATAAATAGGTTGCGCTGATGCGATGCGCTTCCAAGTCCTCCTTATTGCGGCAATTTTCCTCGTTTCCTTCATTGCCCTAGCCGGCTGCCCGAACCAAAAACCGAGCTGCAAGGACGACAGCTCGTGCGAGAACTGGCAGCAGTGCGACATCTCCACCGGCCGCTGCGTGCCCCAGGTGGGCTACTGCACCACGGCTGCGGAATGCGGCACGGACAACAAGAAAATCTGCAACCCCAACACCCACCTGTGCCAGTTCAAGCAGCCCTATTGCGAGGATGACATAGACTGCGAATCCTGGCAGTCGTGCGACACCGTGCTCGGGGAGTGCAAGACCCGGCTCGGCCGCTGCGCGAGCGACGCGTTCTGCACCAACGAGTGGGAGTTCTGCAATCCGGAATACCACAAGTGCCTGCCCAAGCCGGGCCGCTTCCTGGACTCCATTGACTGCGAGAGCTGGCAGAACTGCAACAAGGACACGAAGAGGTGCTATTCCAAGCTCGGTTACTGCGCAACCACGGACGAGTGCGAGCGCTGGCAGCTCTGCGACCTCAACACGCACGCATGCTCTCCAAAGCAAGGCTTCTGCGGCAATGACCGCGACTGCACGCAGGCATCCCAGGCCTGCAACCTCGACACGCACCGCTGCGAGTCCATAAGTTCAGCATGCTCGGGAGATTCCGACTGCAACTGGTGGCAGCTATGCGACCTGCAGCAGCGTGCCTGCGCCACGCGCACGGGCTTCTGCAGCATGGCCCAGGAATGCTCGCAGTGGGAGGAATGCGCCAAGGATACCCACAAGTGCACGCCAAGCCAGGGCGCCTGCGGCAGCGACTCCAATTGCGCCGTCTGGCAGAGCTGTAACGTGAACACCCACGCGTGCGAGAAAAAGCCCGGCTACTGCGGCTCGGATGCCGACTGCGCCACGGGCCAGAAGTGCGAGCTGGACGTCTCCAAGCTCGGCGTCTTCCAGTGCTACCAGCTTCTCTGCTCCTCCAACGCCGACTGCGGTGCCGGCTCCATCTGCGATTCTCAGACCAACAGGTGCAAATAGGCGGGTTGGCATGGCGAAAGTCCTCTACGTAATCTGCGACGGCCTCGGTGACCTGCCGCTGAAGGGAAAAACTCCTCTCAGCGCGGCAAGGAAGCCCAACATCGACGCGCTTGCCAAGGGCGGGCAGTGCGGCCTGCTGCACACCATTGCCTACGGCGTCATTCCCGGCAGCGACACGGCCCATCTAGCGCTATTCGGCTACGACCCCTGCGAATATTACCGCGGCCGCGGCACGTTCGAGGCCCTGGGTGCGGGCATTGCGCTGAAGCACGGGGACGTGGCCTTCAGGTGCAATTTCGCGACAGTCGACGCCTCGCACCGCATCATCGACAGGCGCGCAGGCAGGCTTAAGGACTTCAAGCCCCTCGAGGCCGCGGTCAATGAAATAAAGCTCCAGGACTGCACGCTGAAATTCGTCTCAACCGTCGAGCACCGCGGCGTGCTCGTGCTTAGCGCTCATTCTGCTTCGCCCTCTTTCCCTTCAGGAAAGGGGCCCCTTTCTCCTCGAAGAGAAAGTGGGCAGAATGGCGCCCCTTTCTCCCAGCAGGAGAAAGCGGGCGGGCCCGGCCTTTCGAGCAATGTTTCCAATACCGACCCTCACGAAGCCGGAGTTCCAATCCAGCGCTGCGTGCCCCTGGACAAGTCGCCCGAGGCCGAGAAGACGGCGCTGCTCGTGAATGAATTCTCGCGCCGCGCGCTTTCCCTGCTCAGACGGCACCCGTTCAACCTGAAGCTTGAAAGGCAGAAGGCCAGGCCCGCCAATGCGCTGCTGCTGCGGGGCGCGGCCAGCTACGTGCACGTTGAGTCCATCGAAAAGAAATACGGCCTCAAGGCGGCCTGCATCGCGGGCGGCGCGCTCTACAAGGGCGTGGCCCGCTACGTCGGCATGGCCGTGCCGCACGTGCCAGGCGCAACCGGAAGGGCGGACACTGACCTGGATGCCAAGGCCAAGGCCGCGCTTTCCATGCTGAAGAGCCGGGACCTCGTCATAGTCCACGTGAAGGCAACCGACAGCTTCGGCCATGACGGCGATTTCGCAGGCAAGACGCGCATGATAGAACGCGTCGATGCCATGGTGGGCGCGCTCAGGAAGGGCGCCCCTGATGCCTACATACTCCTCACGGGCGACCACAGCACGCCCGTTGCCCTGAAAGTCCATTCCTTCGAGCCAGTGCCTGTGCTCGTCAACGGCCCCCTCGTGCGCGTTGACACGGTCTCGCGCTTCGATGAGCTGAGCTGCGCGGCAGGCTCGCTCGGCCACCTGACCGGCCTGGAACTTTTCCGGGTGGTGGTCGGACTGGCAGGCAAGGGAAAATTATACGGCAACTGATTGGTTCTTTGGTTCTTAGTGACGCTGACGGGCCTCTACTTTCTCTTCTTGGGCACGATTTTGGGCGCAGGAGCTGCAGGCTTACTCTCTACTTGGGGCTGGACGGGAGCTTGAGCCGCAGGTTCGATTCTCGGTCGCGCCACTTCCTGCGAAGGCGCGGAAGGCACCGAGGACTCCGCAGGCGGCGGGTTCAGGGGCGGCCGAGCGCCGTGATGTCCGCTCCTCCTCTTGTAAACAATATAGACCACGCCAATGGCCACTAACAACAAAAGCACGAACAGTCCGGCGCTCCACTTCACCGAGTTCTCCGCATCCGCGATGCGTGCCTGCTCCGTCTTCGCGCTTTCCACCGACTGCGTTGCAAGTTCCTTAGCCAGCGCGGGGTTGGAAAACAGTATGGCCTTTGCCTCATCCAGGGTGGAAAGCGAAAGCGTCACGTCAGGAGCCGCGAACATGCCGTGGGTTTTCTTAATGGCATCTATCTGGGCGCTGGCATACATTATGGATGCATTGGCATCCACTATCATGCCTATTTTGGCCTCAAGGCTTGCGTTAAGCGCCCGGAATTCCGTGAGCGCCGCATCATAGGAAGTCGTGGAAGCATAGAGGTCCCGCGTGAGCAGGTAGCTGGAATTTGAAATCAGGCCGTCCAGCGCAGTGGTGTTAAGGTCCTGCTTGTAAAGCGAGGCTTTTTCCTTCATCACGGAGGTGCTGCCCATCAGCCAGTCCAACTCCGAAGTGAGTTCTCCCCTGCCTTTCTTGGCCGATTCAAGCGCCGAGTTTATGTCAGCCTCCATCTCGTCGGCCGAGGTCTCGAGGTTTTTGTACGCCGTCACCGCGCCCGCATAGTCTGCAACAGCCAGTTTTTGCTTCACCGCATCTGCCTGGGCGCGCAGCGTGGCCGTCGAAAGGTCCAGGTTGCCCGCGCTTATGTTGCGGTCATAGAGGTCCAGGCGGGCCACGATGACTTTCACATCTGCTTGCAGCGTTTCATTGACGCTCGCTTCGAGCGAGTCCTGCGCTTCCCCGACAAGGGCGCGCGCAAGGCTGGCCGTTTCGCTGGCTGAACCGTACTCCTGCGAGAGATAGTAGGAGCGGGAAAGGTTCAGGTAGCCGGCCGCGCCCTTGTCCGTGACATTGATGCCCATCTCCTCGGTTGCCGACCGCAGCGCGTTGAACCATTCAATGGCCGAAGCCGCCAAGTCTATCTCGGCCGAAGCGTTCAAGGCTATGGCAGGAGTCGTCGTCGTTGGCGCCAGAATGACTATGCGGTTGTTGCCAGTGTCCGCGACGTAGATCCTGTCCAGCGCATCCACGTAAATTCCCCGCGGGTTGTTCAGGTATTTGCCGCTCAGGTTCTGGTTTATTATGGAAATTGGATTGCCACCCGCTGAAAAAACCACGATGCTGTTGTTCTGCGTATTCGATACGTATACCTTGCCGTCAAAGCCGACCGCAACCCCTCCCGGCCTATCCAAGTATACCCCGCCGGAGCCAATTCCCATTTTTTTGAAAAAAGTCCCGTTGAGGTAAACCACTTTCACGCGGTCGTTGCCGGTGTCCGCAATGTAGAGGAAATCGCCTTTCACAAAGACGTCATGCGGCGCACTCAGGGCGTTGTCCCCTATGGCGCCCTCCCCCATCGTCTCGTTATAACTGAGCGTTTTGTCAAACACCTGCACCCTGTTGTTGCCCGTGTCCGCCACGTATATGTTTCCATTTGCATCCACGGCAACGCCTGAAGGCGTGCTGAGGCGGTATGCCTCCGACTGGGCTCCGATGCCCAGGCTGGAATCGCCGCCATAGTTGGTGGTGAATATTTTCACGCCGCCAACGCCTTCGTCAGCAACGTATATTCTTCCCTGGAAGAACGTGACGCTGCGCGGCCGCATAAGGCCCGTGTCCGTGGTCGCCTGGCCCGCGCTTCCGCCAAGGAGCGTTTGATAATTCATGTCCAGGTCATAGACCTGGATGGCG